>NZ_JBEYZX010000003.1:0-277996 GCF_040646255.1 Streptomyces sp. NPDC046203
CCGGCTTCACGAGCAGTCTGCGCCGGACCTCGTGGCTGTAGCCGGCGACCTCCTCGGGAAGCGGGGGCCGTGGTCCGATCAGGGACGCACCACGCTCCGGGGCGCGCTCCAACGCGGCGCTCGGCTACGCGCGTCACGCGGCGGGCAAGCTGGCCGGCGCGGCCGTGTCGCTGCTCGCCGTCCTCGTCACCAGCTTCTTCCTGTTCCGGATCCTGCCGGGCGACCCGGTACGGACGATGACCCGCGGCAAGGCGACGACGCCCGAGCAACTGGCCACTCTTCGGCACCAGTTCGGGCTCGACAAGCCGATGTGGCAGCAGTTCGCCGACTATTGCGGCCAGGCGCTCCACGGCGACCTCGGCACCTCCTTCCAGTTCCACGCCCCGGTCGGCGAGTTGATCGCGCAGAAGGTGCCGGCGACGCTGCTGCTGACCGGCACCGCCGTGGTCCTGTACTCGGCGCTCGGTCTGTGGCTCGGCACCCGCTCCGCGTGGCGGCACGGCAGCCTCGGCGACCGGCTGAACACCGGGGTGGCGCTGACGCTGTGGTCGGTGCCGTCGTTCTGGCTCGGGCTGCTGCTGATCATCGTGTTCTCGGTCGGCATCGGCCCGATCCCGGGGCTGTTCCCGACCGGCGGCATGGAGTCCGGCACCGGCGAGACCGGATTCGGGTACGTGCTCGACGTGGCGCACCACATGGTGCTGCCGGTGCTCACGCTGATCGCGGTCGGGTACGCGCAGACGCTGCTCGTCATGCGGTCCTCGCTGCTCGACGAGATGGGCGGCGACTACCTGACCACGGCGCGGGCCAAGGGGCTGCGCGACGACATGGTGCGCCGCCGGCACGCCGTCCCGAACGCGCTGCTGCCGACGGTGACGATGGTCTTCATCAACCTCGGCCATGTGGCGGCCGGTTCGATCCTGGTGGAGACGGTGTTCTCCTGGCCGGGTCTGGGCGGGCTGTTCTACCAGGCGCTCAGCGTGCCCGATCTGCCGCTGGTGCAGGGCCTGTTCGTGGCCTTCGCCGGAGCGATGATCGTGATGAACCTGATCGCCGATCTGCTCTATCCGCTGCTCGACCCCCGGGTGGGCCGATGACCTCTCCCAATCCTTCTCCTTCTTCTCCTTCTTCCCCTCCTTCCCCTCCTTCTTCCTCTCCTTCCACGTCGCCTTCCCCCTCCCCCGCGGCCTTGGCCGCCACGGCGCCCTCCGCCTCCGCACTGGCCTGGCAGCGGCGCCGCGACAGCCTCGGCCGCTTCTGGAAGCAGTACCGGAGCCGGCGGGCCGGCCTGTGGGGCCTGGCCGGACTCGCCCTGATCGCGGTCGTGGCACTCACCGCGCCGCTCCTGGTCGGCTCCGGGGTGCAGTCCGTGACGAACGCGCCCGGCACCGCCCTGGAACCGCCGAGCGCCGCGTTCTGGCTCGGCACCGACCAGTTCGGCCGCTCGCTGCTCGGCCTGCTGATCTGGGGATCGCGGATCTCGCTGCTCGTGGGGCTGCTCGCGGCGGTGCTGTCGGTCGCGATCGGCACCCTGGTGGGCATCGTCGCCGGGCACTACGGCGGCTGGTTCGCCACCGTCGTCATGCGGATCACCGACTGGTTCCTGGTGATGCCGACCCTCGTCCTGGCCATCGTGCTCGCCACCGTCATGTCCCGCTCCGTGTGGACGGTGATCCTCGCGATCGGCGTGACGACCTGGCCGACCACGGCCCGGCTGGTGCGGGCGCAGACCATCGCGGTCGAGTCCCGCCCGTACATCGAACGGGCCACCGCGCTCGGCGGCGGGGACGCGCACGTCATGACCCGGCACGTGCTGCCGAACGTCCTGCCGCTGGTGCTCGCCCAGACCACGCTCGGCATCTCCTCCGCCATCCTCACCGAGGCGACCCTGGCCTTCCTGGGACTCGGCGATCCGACCGTGGTCTCCTGGGGCGGCATGCTCCAGGACGCGCGCGAGGCGGGCGCGGTCTCCTCCGGGCACTGGTGGTACCTGGCCCCGCCCGGGATCGCGATCGCGCTGGTCGCGCTCGCCTTCACCCTGTGCGGGCGGGCCGTCGAGTCCGTCCTCAACCCGAAGCTGGGGGTGGGACGTTGAGCACGGAAGCGCTCCTCGAGATACGGAATCTGAGCGTGACGTACGGCTCCGGGGCGAGCGCCGTTCCGGCCGTACGCGGAGTGGACCTCACCCTGCCCGCCGGGCAGAAGCTCGGCGTCGCGGGCGAGTCCGGCTGCGGCAAGTCGACGATGGCGCTCGCGCTGCTGCGGCTGCTGCCGCCCTCGGCGCGGCTGACCGGCGAGATCCGGCTGGACGGCGAGGACGTGCTCGCCATGAAGTGGGGCCGGCTGCGGGCGGTGCGCTGGGCGGGGGCGTCGATCGTCTTCCAGGGCGCGATGCACTCGCTGAACGCGGTACGGCGGATCGGCGACCAGATCGCGGAGCCGCTGCTCGTACACGGCCGGGCCACTCCGGCGGCGGCCCGGACCCGGGTGGGCGAGCTGCTCGAACACGTGGGGCTGCCGGCCGCGCGGGCGGCGGCCTACCCGCACGAACTGTCCGGCGGACAGCGGCAGCGGGTGATGATCGCGATGGCGCTGGCCTGCGATCCTCGGCTGATCGTGGCGGACGAGCCGACGACCGCGCTCGACGTGATGATCCAGGCGCAGATCCTCCGGCTGATCGAACGCCTGGTGGCCGAGCAGGACATCGGGCTGCTGATGATCAGCCACGACCTCGCGGTGCTCGCCGACACCTGCGACCGGCTGGCCGTGATGTACGCGGGGCGGGTGGTCGAGGAGGGGCCGGCGAAGGCGGTGTACGAGTCCGCCGCGCACCCCTACGGGCGGGCGCTGTCCTCGGCGTTCCCGAGGATCGGCGACCCCGCGTCGCGGCGGGCCCCGCGCGGGCTGCCGGGCGACCCGCCGGACCCGGCGGCGCTGCCGGGCGGCTGCGCGTTCCATCCGCGCTGCCCGGTGGCGGTGGAGCGGTGTGCCGGGGAGGACCAGGAGCTGCGGGACGCGGGCGCGGGGCGCCGGGCGGCCTGCGTACACGTAGGGAGCGCGGCATGAGCCCGGAGACGTCCCCCGGGACCTCCCCGAAGTCCACGGCCCGGTCCACTGCCGGGGTCACCGCAGAGTCCGCGACGGATTCGGCTTCGGCCGGGTCCGCGCGGGAGCCGGGGCCGGGATCGGGGCCGGGACCGCTGCTGTCCGCCGAAGGGCTGCGGGTGGTGTTCCCGGGGCGGCGCGGCGCGCCGCCGGCACGGGCGGTGGACGGGGTCGATCTGGACGTCGGCGCGGGCGAGATCGTCGCCCTGGTCGGCGAGTCCGGCTGCGGCAAGACGACGCTGGCCCGCTCGCTGCTCGGGCTGGTCCGGCCGACCGGGGGCACGGTGCGCTTCGCGGGCGCGCCACTGGCGTACACGGGCAAGGCGCTCAAGGCGTACCGCAAGCGCGCCCAGCTGGTGCTCCAGGACCCGAGCGGTTCGCTGAACCCCCGGCACACGGTGTACGACGCGGTGGCCGAGGGGCTGCGGATCCACGGGTACGCGGGGGACGAGCGGGCGGCGGTCGCCGAGGCGCTGTCGCGGGCCGGGCTGCGGCCACCGGAGCGGTTCTTCCTGCGGTATCCGCACGAGCTGTCCGGCGGGCAGCGGCAGCGCGTGGTGATCGCGGGCGCGCTGGTCCTCCAGCCCGAACTCATCGTCGCGGACGAGCCGGTGGCCTCGCTGGACGCCTCGGTGCGCGGCGAGATCCTCGCGCTGCTGCTGCGGCTGCGCGACGAACTGGGCCTGTCGGCGCTGGTGGTGACGCACGACCTCGGGCTCGCGTGGAACATCGCGGACCGGGTGGCGGTGATGTATCTGGGCCGGATCGTGGAGACGGGGCCGGTCGAATCCGTACTGACGAATCCGCAACACCCTTACACCAAGGCCCTGTTGTCGGTACTGCCGGAATCGGAGGGCGATCCGGTCGTGCTGTCCGGCGAGCCGCCGGACCCGGCGCGGATCCCGTCGGGATGCCGTTTCCACGTCCGCTGCCAGGTGCTGGCCTCGGGGGCGGCGGACGCGGTGGCGGACCGCTGCCGCACCGAGGACCTGCCGGTCCTCGGCGGCGGCGGACGGGCCGAGGCGGCCTGCCACTGGGTGCGGCAGGGCTGAGCCCGGACAGGGGGCGCGGGGTTCCGGTACCGCGTTCCGGTACCGGGCTCCGACACCGGCACCGGCGTCGCTCAGGCGGCGCCGGAACGGGCCGGGGCGGCCTGCCGGGGCGCGTAGCCGACGATCCGGCGGTCGCCGCCCAGCTCACGAGGGTCCTCGGAGGCGTCCGTCGTCCAGCGACCCAGGCACATCTCGGCGGTGATGCCGGGCCCGAAGCCGGCCACGATACCCCGGGCGCCCTCCGTGAGCCCGCCCTCCTCGAAGAGCCGGCGGACCGCGTCGAGCACGACGGCGCTGGCGATGTTGCCGTACTCCGTGAGGGTGGCCCGGCTGAACCGGAAGTCCTCCGGCGGGACTTCGAGGAAGTGGCTGAGGTCGTCGAGGATGCGCGGGCCGCCCGCGTGGATGATGTAGAAGTCCAGCTTCCCGGCGTCCCAGCCGTGGTCGCCCGCGAGTTCGCGCAGCGCGGGCGCGAGGGGCTCCATCGTCCCGGGCACCCGCTTGTCGAGAAGGAAGTGGAAACCGGTGGCACGCACGCTGTACGCGATCCAGTCCTCGGTGTCGGGCACCAGATAGGCGCTGTTGCGCTCCAGGGTGATGCCGGTGCCGCCGCGGCCGCGGACCACGGCTGCGGCCACCGCGTCGCCGAACAGACCGTTGGAGAGCAGGGATCCGACGCCGAGGTCGGTGGGCTGGTAGCACAGCGAGCAGAACTCGCAGGCGACGATGAGGACATTGGCGTCCGGGTAGGCGGTGCAGAAGTCGTGCGCGCGGTTCACGGCGGCGCCGCCCGCGGCGCAGCCGAGCTGTGCGATCGGGACCTGCCGGGTGTGCCCGGGGAAGCCCATGGTGTTGATCAGCCAGGCGGTGAGCGAAGGCATCATGAAGCCCGTGCAGGACACATAGATGATCATGTCGATGTCGGCGGGGCGCAATCCCGCGTGGGCCAGGGCCTCGTCGACGACGGCGGGGACACGGGCCTTCGCCTCGGCCTCGTAGAGCTCGTTGCGCTGCTGGAAGCCCGGGTGCTTGAGGGTCTCCTCGATGGGTTGCACGATGTGCCGGCGGGTGACTCCGGTGTTGCCGATCAGTCGCAGCGCGAGCCCGAGCTGGGGGTGATCGGCATGGCGTTCGCGGGCGAGGTCGAGGGTCTCCTCCATCGTGATCACGTATTCGGGCACGGACACCGCGGGCTTGCACAGAGTCGCCACGACGCGCGCTCCTTTGTCTCGTTCGCGTTGAACTGTCCTTCAGATTCACCCGGTCACCGGCGGCCCGCAACCGCGAGCGCGGCCCTTCTGCCACCCAGGGTGACGCGCGTTGCGTCCACGGAAAGCGGCGCTTACGCCGAACGGGGGTGCTGTCGGCATGCGGCGCATCGCGGCCGCGCGGGCCCGGGAACACGCTTCCCCGGGCCGGGGACGAGCCGCCTGGGCCGGCTCCCGCACCGAGGGCGGGGGCGGGGGCGGGCATAGCGCTGGAGGACGTGGAGATCGGCGGGGCGACGATCCGGGAGGTGATGCGGTCGGCCCTGCTCACCCGCTACCCGGGGCTGTGTCTCGCGGGCCGCCGCGAGGACGTGGACGAGGACGTGGACGAGAACGAGGACGTGCCGTTCCGGTCCAAGGGCCTGATCCGGGGACCCAGGGAGCTGTGCGTCACCTGGTACGGCGGACCGTACGGGCGGCGCCGCGTCCCCCAGCGGCCCCAGCGATCCCGGCACCCCCGGTCACACGGGCCGTCGCCGATCACCGAGGACTCCGATGACGGCCGGTCCCCGGGGGTTGTCGCGCGGACGGAACGTCACACGGCGTGCGCGCTGTCGTACGTCCCGGTCAGCTCACGGCACCGCTCGACGTCGGCGGCCATCGCCACGAGCAGATCGTCGAGGGTCTCGAACTTCAGCATCCCTCGGACGTACGCGAGGAAGTCCACGGTCACGTGGAGGCCGTACAGGTCCAGGCCCTCGCGGTCGATCGCGTACGCCTCGACGGTCCGCTCGGTGGCGTCGAACTGCGGGTTGGTGCCCACCGAGATCGCCGCCGGCATCCGCTCCCCGTCCGCCGTCAGCCAGCCCGCGTAGACGCCGTCGGCCGGGATCGCGGTGTGCGGCAGCGTCTCGACGTTGGCCGTCGGGAAGCCCAGCTCGCGGCCGCGCTGCGCGCCGCGCACCACGATGCCCTCGACGCGGTGCGGGCGGCCCAGGATCTCGGCGGCGCCCGCCATCTCGCCGGCGGCCACCAGCCGCCGGGTGAGGGTGGAGGAGAACGGCTCGCCGCCGCCGGCCTCGCCGCTCACCCGCAGGTCGATGACCTCGACGTCGTAGTCGTAGGTGGCGCCCAGCTCGGTGAGGTAGGCGACGTTCCCGGCGGCCTTGTGGCCGAAGCGGAAGTTGGGGCCCTCGATGACCCGCCGCGCGTGCAGCTTGTCGACGAGCACCTTCACGATGAACTCGGCCGGGGACAGCTGCGAGAACTCGGCGGTGAAGGGCAGGACGAGGACCGCGTCCACCCCCAGCTCGGCCATCAGCTCGGCGCGCCGGTGGTGCGGGGCGAGCAGCGGCGGGTGGCTGCCGGGCCGGACGACCTCGGAGGGGTGCGGGTCGAAGGTGACGACGACGGAGGGAATGCCCAGCTCACGGGCGCTCTCGACGGCCCGCCCGATGATCAGCTGGTGTCCGCGGTGCACCCCGTCGTAGGAGCCGATGGTGACGACGCTGCGCCCCCAGTCCTGGGGGATGTCCTCCAAGCCTCGCCAGCGCTGCACTGTGACCGCTCCTCGTCCGCGTCTGCCCATGTCGCGCCTGCCCGGCGCAGGTCTAAGACTGCCATGAGCATGCGGCCGCGTCGGCATCGGCATGGTGTTCCGTACGTCTCGGGGCATGGCGGGGCGAGGGCGGTACGGCCCGCGGGGCCGGGTCGTCCGGCCCCTCCTGGCCCCGCCCGGTGTCCGTACGCGCGTCCCGGCCGGCTCCGACGCCGGTGTCCGCGCCGGAATCGGGGCCGCTGCCGGCGGCCGGATCCGAGCCGCCGGCGGGACGGCTGTGCCTCCCCGTACCCGTCCTCGTTCCCGTCCTCGTACCCGTCCTCGCGCCCGTCCTCGCGCCCGCACCCGTATCCGTATCCGTATCCGTACGCGGACCGGTGCCGGGACCTCCGCCGTCTCCCGCGTCCCTGACGGCTCGCAGCTCCACGCGCAAAAAGCGGGACGCCCCGGTGCCGGGAGCTTCGAGGACCGGCGCGAGGGCGGCGCGCGGGGCGGGCAGCGCCAGCAGACCGACGACCAGGGGGTGCAGGACGCAGCGCGCTTCCGGCCCCGCCTCCAGCCGCCGGTCGACGAACGCGGCGACCAGCTCCGCGCCCTCGGGATGCCGCTCGGCGTACCCGGCGACGAGAGCGGCGGCCTGCCGGGCGATCCTGGGCGTGTCCACGGCGGCGAGGGCCCGCAGCACGGCGCCGGGATCGGGGCCCTCCAGCCGGACGCGGAGCGCGTCGAGGACGGGCCCGGGTTCGGGGTGGGTGGCGAGCGCCGCCGCGAGGGCGTCGGCGGGGACGCCGGGGTGGGCGAGCGCGCGCGGCAGATACCGGTCGCGGCAGCCGGGGTCCTGGACGAGCAGGCCGAGCGCGGGACCGTGCAGCGCGCGGTCGCCGGGCCGGGCGAGCAGGGCGAGGGCCGCGTAGCGCAGGGTGGCCCGCTCGGCCTCGCCCGTCGCGTACGGGGCGACCATGCGGCCGTACGTGACGGCTGCCTGGCGCCGTGCGGGGCGGCCGTCGTCGTGCGCCCACCGTTCCACGGCCCGGGCGAGGGCCGTCGGCTCGTCCTCGGCGAGCGCGGCGAGCAGCCCTTCGGCGAGCGGGTGGACGGTGGCGACGAGGGCCTCGCACAGATCGTCGACGGCCAGGCCCCGGTGGGTGTGCAGCAGGGCCTGCGCCGCGTCGCCGACGGTGGCGCCGGGCGCCCCGGCGAGCTCGCGGTCGTCGGCGAACCAGCGGCACAGCAGCGGCTGCACCCCGCGCGGGTCGGCGTTCAGACGCGTGGCCACGACGTCGAGGAACCGAGCCGGGCCGCCCGGTCCGCCCGGGCCGACAAGGCCGGGCGGCGGGTCGGCGACCACGAGACGCCGCAGCAGGTCCAGCCGCTCGCCCTCCGGGACGGCGAGCTCCGCCCAGAACTCCGGGCCGAAGACCGCGTACCCGGCGAAGGTCTCCCGGGCCTCCGGCCGCCGCCCGATGTGGTCCGCGAGGCGGCGCAGCACCGGCAGCCGGGGCCGTGCGTCGGTCAGCGGGGCCAGTACGCCGGAGAGCAGCCTCGACGCCCACCAGACGCCTTCCGCGCCGCCCGCCCCGGGCGTCCACGGTCCCGCTTCCGCGGCGCTGCCCGTGGCGTCGGCGAGGTCGGCGCAGTCCGCGAGGGTGTCGGCGAGCCGGCGGAGCCGGGGCCCGAGCCCGTCGGCGCCGTGGTCGCGGTGGAGCCGGCGCAGCGCCTGGAGGACCGGACCGATGCGGTGGCGGGGTACCGGGAGGGCGGCCGGGTGGTGGACCAGGGTCTCCAGGGCGCGGTCCAGGTCGAGGTGGGCGCCCTGGAGCCAGTCGGCGACCTCCTCGTGGGCGAAGCGGTAGCCGCCGCCCGCCGGGACGAGCAGGGCCTCCGTGAGCACGGCCGAGGCCCAGCCGGTACGCCAGGGGAACAGCTCCTCGAAGGACGCCCGGTCGAGTTCGCCCTGGCCGGGGCCGAGGCAGCGGCGGGCGGCCTCGTGGACGCTGCCGGCGACCCGCGCGGCGAGCCGGCGGACGGCCGCGCCGCGCGGGACCGGGCGCCGGGTGGCGGCGATCCGTACCGCGACTCGCAGACACATCAGGTCGAGGTGCGCGGCGAAGATCTCCTCTCGGCCCGGCCGGCCCGGCAGATCCCCTCGGGCGGCGGTGCGCAGCTCGCCGAGGAGCCTGAGCGCGAGCGGGTGCCGGGCGTCCGCCTCGGCGATGGCCCCGTCGGGGACCCCGTGCCGCCGCCGGGCCTCGGCCGCCTCGGGTTCGGTCAGGTCGCCGAGTGCGACGACGCCCGGCGCGCACGCGTACAGCGGAAGGGTCAGCTCCGCGTGCTCGGGGCGGCACGCGACGATCATGCGGGCGCCGTGCGCGGCCAGCCATTCCTCGGTGGCGGCCACCCAGGGCCCGAGGCGGGGCGCGAGCAGCGGCGGCATCTCCTCGGGCGAGTCGAGGAGGATCAGCAGCGGGCCGCGCGCGGCGGCCCGCTCCGGGGTGACGGCGCCCGGGTCGCCCAGCGCGCCGCCTGCGGCGACGATCCGCCCGGCGCGGCGCAGGACGCGGCCGACGGCGTCGGCCACCGAGGCGTCGCCGGCCAGCAGGTCCGCGCCGCGCAGCCGGACGGTGGGGGCGGGCGCCGGGCCGTGGGCGCGGCGGGCGGCGAGACCGGCGAGGGCGGTGCTGCGGCCGGTGCCGGGGGCGCCGACGACCAGCAGGACGAGCCGGTCGCCGGGGTCGCGGACCCGTTCGCCCCAGGTCCCGGTCTCGCCGGAGCGGCCCGTGGTGGTGGCGGCGAGTTCGAGCACCCCGGCCGTGTTGAGGTCGCGGCCGTAGGCGGGCACGGTGGCGGCGTTGCGGCGCAGCAGGACGGCGAGCGGGCCGAGCGGCGGGATGGGCAGGGCGCACGGCTCGGCGGGCCGGCCGTCCTGCCGGACGGCGCCGAGGATGGCGAGGACCGCGCCGGTGGCGGGATCGAGGACGGGGCCGCCGGTGGTCGGGCCGTTCTCCAGGAGGGCTTCGGCGCCCTCCGTGCCGATGGCGAGCGGGAGGCCGGGTCCGGCTCCGTCGACGGCGCCGAGCACCCGCGCCTCGCGCCAGCCGTAGGCGGCGATCCGTACGTAGGTGCCGGGCTCGATCTCCGTCCGGCGGGCGAGCGGCAGCGGCGGACAGGTCAGGCCCACGGTGCGGACGAGGGCGAGGCCGCAGCCGGGGAACAGGGTGATGTCGGTGAGGCCCGCCCGCCAGGTCTGCCCGCCGAAGGTGCGCAGACAGAGGGTGTCCTGCCCGGCGACGACCTCGTGGCCGGTGAGCAGGGTTCCGTGGTGATCGGCGAGAAATCCCGTGCCGAGCGGCCGCCCGGCCGGATCCTCGATCCTGACCAGTGCGGTCCGAGTCCTGCTCCCCATGATCAGAAGGTAAGCCGGTGATGATCTCCGGATAAAGCGGGAAAGCCGAACGCGCCCCCTCTCACCTCCGCTTTCGCCCCGAGCGCCTGCACGATGGGGTGAATTCCACGGGAAAACACCGATGGGGCGAGCACATACGTGCTCGCCCCATCGAACCGTCCGGCGGAGATCCGCGGACGAGGTGCTCAGCCGAAGACGGCCAGGCTCTTGGCCTTGCCCCGCTGGGACTCGACCAGCGCGAGCAGCCGCCCGTCCGGCCCGTAGACCCCGACCGGGCCCGCCGGGTAGTCCGGCATCTCCAGGCGTACGCCGTTGAGCAGCAGCCCGGCCCGCTTCTCGTCGACGTCCCAGCGCGGGAACGCCGCCGCGGCCGCGTCGGCGACCGGCATGACCGTCAGCTCCTCCTGGAGCTGGTCCAGGGTGCGGGCGCGGTCCAGCTTGTACGGGCCGACGCGGGTGCGGCGCAGCGCGGTCAGATGACCGCCCACGCCGAGCCCGGCGCCGAGATCCCGGGCGAGCGCCCGGATGTACGTACCGGAGGAGCAGACGACGGAGACGACCAGGTCGACGACCGGCGTCCCGTCCTCGGCCGTCGCCTCGCGCACGTCGTACACCTGGAAGGAGGAGACGGTGACCGGCCGGGCCGGGATCTCGAACTCCTCGCCGCCGCGCACGCGCGCGTAGGACCGCTTGCCGTCGATCTTGATGGCCGAGACCTTCGACGGCACCTGCATGATCGCGCCGGTCAGCTCGGCCACCCCCGCGTCGATCCGCTCGCGGGTGACCTTCGAAGCGTCGACCGACGCCGTGATCTCGCCCTCGGCGTCATCGGTGATGGTGGTCTGACCGAGGCGGATGGTGCCCAGGTACTCCTTCTCGGTCAGCGCGAGGTGACCGAGCAGCTTGGTCGCCCGCTCCACGCCGAGGACGAGCACGCCCGTGGCCATGGGGTCGAGCGTGCCCGCGTGGCCGACGCGGCGGGTCTTGGCGATCCCGCGCATCTTGGCCACGACGTCGTGCGAGGTGAACCCCGACGGCTTGTCGACGATGACAAGCCCGTCGGGAGTGCTTCCGTTGCTCATTCGGCGGCTTCGTCCTCGCCCGGCTTCTTGTAGGGGTCGGCCCCGCCGGCGAACTCGGCGCCCGAGGACGACTCGCGCACCTTGGCGTCCGAGGCACGCACCTGGTCCAGGAGGTCCTCGATGTTCTTCGCGGTCTCCGGCAGGGCGTCGGCCACGAAGGTCAGCGTCGGGGTGAACTTGGTGCCCGCGGCCTTGCCGACCGACGAGCGCAGGATGCCCTTGGCGCTCTCCAGGCCGGCGGCGGCGCTCGCGCGCTCCTCCTCGTCGCCGTAGACCGTGTAGAAGACCGTGGCCTCCCGCAGGTCGCCGGTGACGCGGGTGTCCGTGATGGTCACGTGCGTGCCCAGGCGCGGGTCCTTGATGCCGCGCTGCAGCTTCTCGGCGACCACCTCCCGGATGAGGTCCGCCAGTTTCTTCGCCCGCGCGTTGTCGGCCACTGGTCCTTCTCCTTCTTTGCCTTGCTCATTCAGTCTTCATCAGTGTGGAGCCTGCGTCGCACCGAGAGCAGCTCCACCTCGGGCCGGGCCGCCACCAGCCGCTCGCAGCGGTCCAGCACGTCCGACAGGTACCCCGCGTCCCCGGCCACCAGCGCGACCCCGACCTGGGCCCTTCGATGGAGGTCCTGGTCGCCCACCTCGGCAGCGCTCACGGAGAACTTGCGCTGGAGTTCGGCCACGATGGGCCGGACGACGGAGCGTTTCTCCTTCAGCGAGTGGACGTCGCCGAGGAGCAGATCGAAGGACAGTGTCCCCACGTACATGTGGTGCCGGATGTCCCGCCGGTTCGGGTTCGACGGCCCGCCGTGCCATCGCTCGGCGGGAACATCAGAACGGTACACGCAACGGCCGGGGCCGATCGACGGGATTACTCCCACCGACCGGCCCCGGACACGTCGTGCGTGGTTACGCCCGCGGCTTCTCGCGCATCTCGTAAGTGGCGATGACATCGTCGATCTTGATGTCGTTGTAGTTGCCGAGGTTGATACCGCCCTCGAAGCCCTCGCGGATCTCGGTGACGTCGTCCTTGAAGCGACGCAGACCCGAGATGGTGAGGTTCTCCGAGACGACCTTGCCGTCGCGGATGAGGCGCGCCTTGCTGTTGCGCTTGACCTCGCCCGAGCGGACCAGGACACCGGCGATGTTGCCCAGCTTGGACGAGCGGAAGACCTCGCGGATCTCCGCCGTACCGAGCTCGACCTCTTCGTACTCCGGCTTCAGCAGACCCTTCAGGGCCGCCTCGATCTCCTCGATCGCCTGGTAGATGACCGAGTAGTAACGGACCTCGACACCCTCGCGCTCGGCCATCTGCGACGCACGGCCGGCCGCGCGGACGTTGTAGCCGATGACGATCGCGTCGGAGCCCATCGCCAGGTTGATGTCCGACTCCGTGACCTCACCGACGCCGCGGTGGAGGACCCGGATGTCGACCTCTTCGCCGACGTCGAGCTGGAGCAGCGAGGACTCGAGAGCCTCGACCGCACCGGACGCGTCGCCCTTGATGATGAGGTTGAGCTGCTGGATCTCGCCGGCCTTGAGCACCTTGTCGAGGTCCTCGATGGACACCCGGCGGACGCGCTTGGCGAAGGCCGCGTTGCGCTCGCGCGCCGCGCGCTTCTCGGCGATCTGACGGGCCGTACGGTCCTCGTCGACGACCAGGAAGTTGTCGCCGGCACCCGGGACGTTGGTGAGACCCAGGACGAGGACGGGAGTCGACGGAGTCGCCTCCTCGACGTTGTTGCCCTTGTCGTCGAGCATGGCCCGGACACGGCCGTACGCGTCGCCGACGACCATCGTGTCGCCGATGCGCAGCGTTCCGCGCTGGACCAGGACCGTCGAGACCGCACCGCGACCGCGGTCGAGGTGGGACTCGATCGCGATGCCCTGCGCGTCCTGGTCGGGGTTGGCCCGCAGGTCGAGCGAGGCGTCCGCGGTCAGGACCACGGCCTCCAGCAGGGAGTCGATGTGCAGACCCTGCTTGGCGGAGATGTCGACGAACATCGTGTCGCCGCCGTACTCCTCGGCCACCAGACCAAACTCGGTCAGCTGGCCGCGGACCTTGACCGGGTCGGCACCCTCGACGTCGATCTTGTTGACCGCGACGACGATCGGGACACCGGCGGCCTTGGCGTGGTTGAGCGCCTCGACCGTCTGCGGCATGACACCGTCGTTGGCCGCGACCACGAGGATCGCGATGTCGGTCGACTTCGCACCACGGGCACGCATGGCGGTGAACGCCTCGTGACCCGGGGTGTCGATGAAGGTGATGCGGCGCTCTTCGCCGTTGACCTCGGTGGAGACCTGGTAGGCACCGATGTGCTGGGTGATGCCACCGGCCTCGCCCGCGACCACGTTGGTCTTGCGGATCGCGTCGAGGAGTCGGGTCTTACCGTGGTCGACGTGACCCATGACGGTCACGACCGGCGGACGGGAGACCAGGGCCTCTTCGCCGCCCTCGTCCTCGCCGAACTCGATGTCGAAGGACTCGAGCAGCTCGCGGTCCTCCTCCTCGGGGCTGACGATCTGAACGACGTAGTTCATCTCTTCGGCCAGCATGACGAGCGTGTCGTCGGAGACGGACTGCGTCGCCGTGACCATCTCGCCGAGGTTCATCATCACCGCGACGAGCGACGCCGGGTTGGCGCCGATCTTCTCGGCGAAGTCGGTGAGGGACGCACCGCGCGACAGACGAATGACTTCGCCGCCACCGCGGGGAAGCATCACGCCGCCCACGGACGGGGCCTGCATGGCCTCGTACTCCTGGCGCCTCTGACGCTTCGACTTGCGACCACGACGCGCGGGACCGCCGGGACGACCGAAGGCGCCCTGCGTGCCACCACGACCACCGGGGCCACCGGGACGGCCACCGAAGCCGGGACGACCGCCGAAGCCGCCGCCACCGCCGGGACCACCCGGACGACCGCCACCGCCGCCACCCGGACCACCGGGACGGCCGGCGAAGCCGCCGCCACCGCCGCCGGGACCGGCCGGACGACCGGCGAATCCGGGACGACCGCCGCCGCCACCACCGGGACGACCGCCGGGGCCACCCGGGCCACGGCCGCCGGGGCCCGGACGCGGGCCGGCAGCGGGACGCTGCGGCATCATGCCCGGGTTCGGACGGTTACCGCCGGGCGCGCCACCGGGACGCGGCGCCTGCGGGCGCGGCATGGAACCGGGGGTCGGACGGGCGCCGCCCTGACCCTGCGGACGCGGGGTGCCCGGGGCACCGCCCGGACCCTGCGGGCGCGGGGCGCCGGGGGCGCCGCCGGGACGCGGAGCGCCACCCTGCGGACGGGGCGCCTGCGGGCGCGCCATGCCGGTGGAGCCACCGGAGGTGAAGGGGTTGTTGCCCGGACGCGGGCCGGCCGGACGGCCGCCCGGACGGGCACCCTGCTGGCCGGGACGGCCACCCTGCTGGCCACCCTGACCCTGCGGACGCGGGGTCTGCTGGCCCGGACGGGCCGGGCGCGGGCCGGGGGTCGCACCGGAACGCGGACCGGCGGCCGGAGCCGACGGAGGCGCGGTGAACTCCGGGGTGGTCGGAGCCGGGGCGGCGGGCGCCGGCTTGGGCGCGGGAGCCGCGGGCTTCGGACCCGGGGTCGGACGGGGACCCGGCGCCGGAGCCGAAGGCTTCTCGGCGGCGGGCTTGGGGGCTGCCGGACGGGCGGCCTGCGCCGGAGCCGGCGCGGGGGCGCCGGGCTTCGGGGCGGCCGGACGGGCGGCCTGCGCCGGAGAGGGCGCGGGGGCCCCCGGCTTGGGGGCGGGCGCCGCCTTGCGGGGCGCACCAGGCTTGGCAGCGGACTTGCCGGCGGCGCCGGGTCCCTGCAAAGCGTCAGTCAGCTTGCGCACGACCGGCGCCTCGATCGTCGAGGACGCCGAACGGACGAATTCACCGAGTTCCTGGAGCTTGGCCATGACGACCTTGCTCTCTACACCGAACTCCTTGGCGAGTTCGTATACCCGGACCTTAGCCACATCGCTCCTTTTAGGTCCGGTTACCGCCGGACCGTCGCTACTTCATGGGCGTACTCATCGCGTACTCATCGAGTGCTCATCGCAATCTCGACCTACTTCCGACTCGCGAGGTACCTGACCGCACGGGATTCCGTGCCGTTCTGCTTTCACCGCGGTTCTTCACCGCGGCGCCGTCCGCTCGACTTGGAGGCGCAGCGCCTCCGTGTCGAGCGGCCCCTGGACCTTGAAGGCCCTCGGGAACGCCCGGCGGCGGACCGCCAGGTCGAGACAGTGCAAGGCGGGGTGCACGTAGGCACCCCGGCCGGGCAGCGTACCGCGATGATCGGGGACGCACTCGTCCTTATTCATCACGATCCGCAGCAGGTCGCTCTTGGCCGCTCGCTCCCGGCATCCCACACAGGTTCGCTCAGGGCACGCGCGGGCATGCGTCCGGCCAGACACGCTTAAGTCTACCTCCCCGTTCCGACCTCACCCGTTCGGGGCAAAAATCGAACAGTCGTTGGCTAAAAACGATCTCCGCCGAGTGGCGGAGACGCTTCAGCGCTCGTCGCCGGACGGCTCCGTGTCCGGACGGATGTCGATCCGCCAGCCGGTCAGACGGGCGGCCAGGCGGGCGTTCTGCCCCTCCTTGCCGATCGCCAGCGACAGCTGGTAGTCGGGCACGGTCACCCGGGCCGAACGGGCGGCCAGGTCGACGATCTCGACCTTCGACACCCGGGCCGGGGAGAGCGCGTTCGCCACCATCTCGGCCGGGTCGTCCGACCAGTCGACGATGTCGATCTTCTCGCCGAGCAGCTCGGCCATCACGTTGCGGACCCGGCCGCCCATGGGGCCGATGCAGGCGCCCTTGGCGTTCAGACCGGAACGGGTCGAACGGACCGCGATCTTGGTGCGGTGGCCGGCCTCGCGGGCGATCGCCGCGATCTCGACCGAGCCGTCGGCGATCTCCGGCACCTCGAGAGCGAAGAGCTTCTTCACCAGATTGGGGTGCGTACGGGACAGGGTGACGGACGGACCGCGCACACCCTTGGCCACCCGTACGACGTACGTACGAATCCGCAGACCGTGCGTGTACTCCTCGCCCGGCACCTGCTCCTGCACCGGCAGGATGGCCTCGAGCTTGTCGTCCAGCTTGACCAGGACGTTCTTCGGGTCCTTGCCCTGCTGCACCTGGCCCGCGACGATGTCGCCCTCACGGCGGGCGTACTCGCCGAAGGTGACGTCGTTCTCGGCGTCCCGCAGCCGCTGCTGGATGACCTGGCGGGCGGTGCTCGCCGCGATCCGGCCGAAGTCCGACGGGGTGTCCGCGAACTCCTTGGGCTGCTGGCCCTCTTCCAGGTCGGCGGGGTCTTCCTTCGCCCACACCGTCACGTGACCGGTCGCCCGGTTCACCTCCACGCGCGCGTGGCGGCGGGCGGAGGGGGTGTGGTGGTAGGCGATGAGGAGGGCCGACTCGATCGCCTCGACCAGCATCTCGAAGGAGATGTCCTTCTCCTGTGCCAAGCCCTTCAGGAGCTTCACGTCGATGTCCACGGCTACGCCTCCTCTTCCTTCTTGTCCTTGCGGTTGAACTCGATCTCGACACGCGCCTTGTCGATGTCCGCGAACTCCACCCGGCGGGCGGTCGCCTTGCGGCCCTTGACGCCCGGCACCTCGGTGTCGAGGCCGTCGTCGTCCACGGCGAGGATGCGGGTGACCAGGTCGCCGCCCTCCTTCAGCCGCAGCTTGACCAGGCGGCCGGTGGCGCGTACGTAGTGGCGGTGCTCGGTGAGCGGGCGGTCCGCGCCCGGGGAGCTGACTTCGAGGACGTACTCGCCCTCGCCCATCACGTCGGTCTCGTCGAGCTTCTCCGAGATGTCGCGGCTCAGCTCCGCGCAGACGTCCAGTTCGACGCCCTCGTCCGAGTCGACGACGACCCTCAGCAGTCCGCGGCGGCCGGCCCGGGACACCTCGATCTCCTCGAGATCCAGATCCTTCGCGTGCACGAGCGGCTCCAGAAGACCGCGCAGCCGTTCGTTCTGGGTGGTGCTCATCCGGGTGACTCCTCGGCCGCGTGTGCTGTTGTGGGTTCGTCGCGTGTCAGATCAAAGGGTATCCGGTTCCGGAGGGTGTTGCCGTCCACCGGGCCGCTCGCCCGCGGGTACGCTCGCCTGCGGCGATCCAGGCTGACTACACAGACAATCCGACCATCCGGCGGGCGGGACCTTCCCCGGGCGAGCCCGGGCACGCCGCGGTGGCGGCCGGTGAGGAAGTGGGCGTGACGACGGTGAACAGACGCGTGCTCCTGGCCGCGGGAGCGGCGGGCACAGCCGGCGCGGCGGCGACCCTGGCCGGCTGCGCCTCCGACGGCGGACGGGAACCGGGGAAGCCGGGCCCCGCCGAACGCGCGGCGCGCGCGGAGGCGGCCCTGCGGACCCGCTCGGCGGCGACCGGCCGGGCCCTCCTCGCCCGGTACGACGCGGTACTCGCCGCACATCCCGCGCTCACCGGCCGGCTCGCGCCGCTGCGCGCGGCGGTCGCGGCGCACGCGACGGCGCTCGGCGAGGGCACCACCACCCCGGCGCCGCCCCCGCACTCCTCGACTGCCCCGGGCTCCTCGGGCTCGCCCGCGCCGACACCAACGGGCTCCGCCACCGCCACCGCCACGACCGGCGCGCCCGCCGTGCCGGCCGATCCGGACGCGGCGCTGCGGGAGCTGGCCGCCGCCGTCCGGGCGACCGCCGACACCCATACGGCCGCACTCGACACCGCGCCTCCCGAATACGCCCGGCTGCTGGCCTCCGTCGCCGCCGCGGGCGCCGCCCAGACCTTCCTGCTCACCACCGAGACCGAAGGGGACCGCGGATGACCGCCCTCGCCGCCGCCCAGGCCGCGCTCGCCGCCGAACACGCCGCCCTGTACGGGTACGGGGTCGTCGGCGGCCGCCTCGGCGAGGCCCGGCGCACCGAGGCCACCGCCGCCCACACCGCCCACCGCGCCCGCCGCGACGCGCTGCGCCGCACCGTACGGGACCTCGGCGGCGAGCCGGTCGCCGCGGCGCCCGGCTACGAGCTGCCGTTCGCGGTGCCGGACCCGGCCTCGGCCGTCCGGCTCGCCGCCGTCCTGGAGGACCGGGTCGCGGGCGTGTACGCCGATCTCGTCCGCTCCGCCGAGGGCGCGCTGCGCCACGACGCGGCGGCGGCCCTGCGCGAGGCGGCGGTCCGCGCCGCCCGCTGGCGCGGTGGCGGCGTAACCTTTCCTGGGCTCGCCGAACGGGCCTGACGGCCCGGTCTCCGGCGCCCCGCCCGGAGCCACCCGGGGCTCCCCGCAGCTCGCCGGATCCTCCCGTGGCTCCCGGGGTCTCCCCTGGACATCGGCCCCGGACACCGCCTTGGACACCGCCCCGGACATCGAAGGAAGCACGCACCCATGGGTTTCGAACCGCCGCAGCGACTGGTGCGTGCTCTCGGCGAGACGTACGGGCAGGACGCCGCGGCCGGATGGCTCGACCGGCTCCCGGAGCTGGTCCCGGACGCCCTGGCACAGGCCGGGCTGACCGCCGAGCGGGTCGTGGCCCCCGGCGGACGCTCCAGCCTGGTCGTCCTCGTGCCCGGCGCGGCCCTGAAGCTGGCGCCCGCCGCCGCCCGGCCCGATCTGGAGCGGGACGCGCTCGCGCACTGGAACGGCTGGGGCACGGTCAAGCTGCTCGGCGAGGCCGGGGAGGGCGGGCTGCTCCTGGAGCGGCTGCACCCCGAGATGTCGCTGCGCTCGCTGCCAGAGGCGAAGGCCCTCCTGGAGGCCGCCGACACGATCCGCAAGCTGTGGGTGACACCGCCCGCCGGGCACGGTTTCGAGACGGTCGCCGTACGCACGGAGCGGCAGGCCGAGTCCATGGCCTCCTATCGGGCGGACGCGGAGGCGGGCGAACTGGTGACGGCGGCCCTCGCCGCCCGCGCGGAGCTGGTCGCGGAGGGTGCCGACGCGGGTGCGGACGCGGAGGTGGACGCGGGTGCGGCGGTGGACGCTGGGGCGGGCTCGGAGGCGGAGGCGGAGGCCGGCTCCGGCTCCGGCTCCGGTGAGACGTTTCTGCTGCACGGCGCCTTCCGCCAGGGCAAGGTCCTGGCCGGTGACCGTTCCCCCTGGCTCGCGGTCGGCCCCGAGCCGCTGGTCGGCGAGCGCGCCTACGACCTCGCCCGGCTGGTACGCGACCGGGTGGAGGACCTCGTGGGCGCGTCCGCCGGGGCCTCGGCGGCCCGCCGGCGGGTGAACAAGCTGGCCGACTCGCTGGAGGTGGACCGGGAGCGGCTGCGCGGCTGGACCCTGTTCCGCGCGGTGGAATCCGCGACCCGCGCGCGTACGGCCGGACGGCGGACGGACGCCGAGTTGCTGCTGGAGTTCGCGAGCTGGCTGTGAATCCCGCGCCCTGAGGGGAATACCCTTGCTGTAACCCTTCCCCAGGGGGCCGTGATGATCCAGGAGCTGTTGACGGCGGCCGCCGCGGCCGGAGCCGTGATCGTGGTCTACGCGGGAGCGGCGGCGCGCGTGGTGAAGCAGTACGAGCGGGGCGTGGTGTTCCGCTTCGGCCGGCTGGTCGACGAGGTGCGCCAGCCCGGCATCACGATGATCCTTCCGGGCGTCGACCGCATGCACAAAGTGAACATGCAGATCGTGACGATGCCGGTGCCGGCCCAGGAGGGCATCACCCGCGACAACGTGACCGTACGGGTGGACGCGGTGGTCTACTTCAAGGTCGTCGACGCGGCCGAGGCGCTGGTGCGCGTGGAGGACTACAAGTTCGCCGTCTCGCAGATGGCGCAGACCTCGCTGCGGTCGATCATCGGCAAGAGCGACCTGGACGATCTGCTGTCGAACCGGGAGCAGCTCAACCAGGGCCTGGAGCTGATGCTGGACTCCCCCGCGATCGGCTGGGGCGTGCAGATCGACCGGGTCGAGATCAAGGACGTATCGCTGCCGGAGACGATGAAACGGTCGATGGCCCGGCAGGCGGAGGCCGACCGTGAGCGGCGGGCGCGGCTGATCAACGCGGACGCGGAACTCCAGGCGTCGAAGAAGCTGGCGGAGGCCGCGCGGCAGATGGAGGACACCCCGTCCGCGCTCCAGCTGCGGCTGTTGCAGACCGTGATGGCCGTGGCGGCGGAGAAGAACTCGACGCTGGTGCTGCCGATCCCGGTGGAGCTGCTGCGCTTCCTGGAGCGCGGCGGCTCGGAGCCGTCGTCCCCCGGCAAAGCCGCCACGGCCCCGCACGTCTCTCCGGGCCCGCCGCCGGTGCCCCCGATCCTCCCGACCGAGGCGTATCTCGCGGGCCACGCGGCCGCCGCGGAGGCCATCGAGGACCTGACGGGCTCCTCGGTGGAGCCGGCCCCGCGCGACGTGGAGGAGCGCGGCTAGCGTCGCGAGCCGGTGAACCTTTCCGGTCGCAGCCACTGGATCCTGTGAGAGTGCGCTGGTCGGGCTCTCGTTCGAGTGCGAGGGCTGCGGTCGGCGCGGCCGCCGTACAGCGGGCGGCGGGTTCGCCGTACCGGGCGGCGAGGGCCCGGTGGCGTTCTGGGCCATTCGGGCCGCGCACGGCGCGGGACGGTCCGCCGAGAGTTTTTCGGACGGGGTCGCAACCTCGGGGTGTGCCGCACGTCTGGTGGGTTGAAGGGCGCCCTTCAACCCGGCTTCCGGACCGTGTGTCCGTCCGTCCTACTTCTTCGGGAGAATCCCATGTCCAGCCCTGTCCAGTGGAACCGTCGTCCCCGTCCCCGGGTCTTGGGCACCGTCTTCACGGGTGTCGCGCTGCTCCTCGGCGGCGGCTTCACCGTGCAAGCGGTCGCCGACTCCGGCGCACCCGCCTCCCCGGTCGCGCCGAAGGTCGTCACCGTTCCCGACGCGGCTTCGGATGCCGCCGCCTCGCGCCCCGCCCCGGTTCCCGCCCCGGTTCGGGCGCCGGCTCCGGCTGCGGTTCCGTCCACCAAGGCACCCCGCCCCGTCCCGGCCCCGGGCACGCCCTCCGCCCGTGTCGCGCCGAAGGTCCTCTCCGCCGGCGACACGGCCGCGGTGGCCGGGCCCTCGCGTCCCGCCCCCGCCCCGGCCCCGGCCCCGGCCCCGGCCGCCGGCGTCGGTAAGTAGTACCCCCGCGGCACCTCGGAACGGGCGGTCCGGACCCTCCACGGGTCCGGGCCGCCCGGTTCCACGCTCTCCCGATGGATCGAGGCTCATGCAGTACGCCCTACCCCCCGCCGCGGCAGGGGCGCCGCCCTGGTGGTCCCGTCTGCTCGCCCGCCTGTCCCGGGCCGGAAGCGGAGCCGGGGCCACGCCCGTCCGGGAACGCCGGCCGCGGGTGGTCGATCCGCCGCCGGGACCGTACGGAAGCGGCCCGGCGCCCACGCCCACACTCACGGAGCTGTACCGGGCGCGGCGGCTCGACATGGTGCGGCTCGCGCTCTTCCTGGTGGACGACCTGCCCACCGCCGAGGACGTCGTCCAGGACGCCTTCGCCGCCGTGTGCCGCGCCTACGGCACCTCGCTGGCCGGGCTCGCGGATCCGGGGGCGTACCTGCACACCGCCGTGGTCAACGCGGCCCGGTCCGTCCTGCGTCGACGCCGTACCGCCCGCGCCTACGTCCCGCCCCACCAGGGCGCCGGGGCGCCCGTGGACGAGGGGCTGCTGCTCGCCGAGGAGCACCGGCACGTGCTCGACGCGCTCGGGGAGCTGACCCGGCGCCAGCGCGAGGTGCTGGTCCTGCGCTACTGGTCGGAGCTGACCGAGGCGCAGATCGCGCACACGCTCGGGCTCTCGCGCGGCACCGTGAAGTCCACCGCAAGCCGCGCGCTGGACGCCCTGGAGAAGAAGCTGGAGGCGGTCCGATGACGCCGGACACCGAACACCGCCGGTCCGGGTCCGGGTCCGGGACCGAGGAACGGCTGCGGGCCGCCCTGGCCGCGCGAGCCGGCCTCGTCACGTACCGCGATCTGCGCCACGACGCGCCTCCGCGCGGGCGCTCCTGGGGGACGCACCGGATCCGGCGCGTGGCGGTCACGTTCACCGTGCTCGGGGCAGCCGTCGCGGCGGTGGCCGCGGGAGTCCTGGCCCTGTCGCCGGGCACCCCGCCGGCTCCCGCGCCGGTGCTGCCCGCGGGGACGCCGGGCACCGGCGAGCCCCCGGTGCCGACGCGCGGCCCGGTCGTCACGCCGGCTCCGGCCGCCCCGTCCCACGGGAGGTGACCGCCGGCGAACGGGCTCCGCTTCCGCGCCGGGCACCGGGGGCCCGCGCGGACGCCGAAGGGGTGCGGGTTCCTTGATGGAACCCGCACCCCTTCGGCGTACTACCGGCTCTACCGGCTACCGGCTACCGGCTCTACTGGCTACCGGCTACCGCTTACCGCTCGGCTTCGGTCAGGCGGAGAGGCGGGCGATCGCCTCGTCGACCGTCAGCTCCTCGCGCTCGCCCGTACGGCGGTCCTTCAGCTCGACGACGCCCTCGCCCGCGCGGCGGCCGGCGACGAGGATCTTCGGGACGCCGATCAGCTCGGAGTCGGTGAACTTGACGCCCGGGGAGACACCGGCGCGGTCGTCGACCAGGACGCGCAGACCGGCGGCGGCCAGCTTGTCGGAGACCTCCAGGGCCAGCTCGGTCTGGAGCGCCTTGCCGGCGGCGACGACGTGGACGTCGGCCGGGGCGACCTCGGCGGACCAGCACAGGCCCTTCTCGTCGGCGGTCTGCTCGGCGAGCGCGGCGACGGCACGCGAGACGCCGACGCCGTACGAGCCCATGGTGACGCGGACGGGCTTGCCGTTCTGGCCGAGGACGTCGAGCTTGAGCGCGTCGGCGTACTTGCGGCCCAGCTGGAAGATGTGGCCGATCTCGATGGCGCGGTCCAGCTTCAGGCCGGTGCCGCACTTGGGGCAGGGGTCGCCGTCCTGGACGACGACGACGTCCACGTACGCGTCCACCTCGAAGTCACGGCCCGCGACGACGTTCTTCGCGTGCGTGCCCTCCTTGTTGGCGCCGGTGATCCAGTCGGTGCCGGGGGCGATGCGCGGGTCGGCGACGTAGGTGACCTTCTCCAGGCCCTGCGGGCCGACGTAGCCGCGCACCAGGTCGGCGCGCTCGGCGAAGTCGGTCTCGGTGACCATCTCGACCGTGGCCGGGGCGAAGTGCGCCTCGACCTTGCCCATGTCGACCTCGCGGTCGCCGGGGACGCCGATGGCGACGATCTCGCCGTCGACCTTCACCAGCAGGTTCTTCAGGGTGGCGGAGGCCGGGACCCCGAGGGAGGCGGCGAGCGTCTCGATGGTCGGGGTGTCGGGGGTGGGGATCTCCTCGGCGGCCGGGACGGCGGAGCCGTCGACGGACGCGAGCGGGTAGGAGACCGCCTCGGTGTTCGCGGCGAAGTCGCAGTTCGGGCAGTCGGCGAAGGTGTCCTCGCCGGCCTCGGCCGGGGCCAGGAACTCCTCGGACTTCGAACCGCCCATGGCACCGGCGGTGGCGGCGCAGATGCGGTAGTCGAGGCCGAGGCGCTCGAAGATCCGCTGGTACGCCTGGCGGTGCAGCGCGTACGACTGGGCCAGGCCCTCGTCCTCCAGGTCGAAGGAGTACGAGTCCTTCATCAGGAACTCGCGACCGCGCAGGATGCCCGCGCGGGGCCGGGCCTCGTCGCGGAACTTGGTCTGGATCTGGTACAGAATCACCGGCAGGTCCTTGTAGGACGTGCACTGGTCCTTGACCAGGAGGGTGAAGATCTCCTCGTGGGTGGGGCCGAGGAGGTAGTCGCCGCCCTTGCGGTCCTGGAGGCGGAACAGCTCGGCGCCGTACTCCTCCCAGCGGCCGGTGGCCTCGTAGGGCTCACGGGGCAGCAGGGCGGGCAGCGAGACTTCCTGGGCGCCGATGGCGTCCATCTCCTCGCGGACGATCCGCTCCACGTTGGAGAGGACCTTCTTGCCGAGGGGCAGCCAGCTCCAGATGCCGGCGGCGGTGCGGCGGACGTATCCGGCGCGGACGAGCAGCTTGTGGCTGAGGACCTCGGCGTCCGCCGGGTCGTCGCGCAGCGTCTTCGCCATCAACTGGGACATGCGCTGGACCGGTGCGTTGGCCATGGTTCTCGTACTCCTGCCGGAAAAGGGTGATGGCCCCGAGGTTAGCCGGGCGCCCCCGGCTCGGAGAAATCAGTTCCCCTCGGCGCTCCCCCGGCGCAGCGGCAGCGGGGCGCCCATCACGGCGTACGGGCGCGGCGCGCTCGGGAAGTGGACCCTGCGGGCGAGGTCGGCGTAGCCGAGGGAACGGTAGAGCGCGCGGGCCGGACTCTCGGTGTCGATGGCGGAGAGGATGGAACGCGGCAGGTCGGACCCGTCGGTGATGCCGGTGATGAGCCGGCGGCCGACCCCCCGGCCCTGGTGGTCGGGGTGGACGTGGAGCTCGGTGATGACGAAGGAGTCGGTCAGCCAGCCCTCGCTGCCGGTGATGCGCAGATACGGCTCGACGACCGTGGACCACCAGTGGGAGCGGTCGTTGGGCATCCCGTACACGAAGCCGACGAGCCGCCCATCGGGGGTCGTCGCGCCGAGCGCGCGGGCGCCGGGGCAGAGGAGGTGGCGTACGACGATATGACGGCGTACGGCGACCTCCGCGTCGTCGAGGCCGAAGGCGAGGGCCTGCACGGCGAGGGCCTCGTCGACCCGGGCTGCCAGGTCGACCGGCGCGATCACGACCTCGGTGTCATCCATGCGCGGCACCCTATAGGCAGGGGCGAGGCCACGGGACCGGGGTATGGGGTTCGGGGTGGGGGCGGGGTTCGAGGTTCGGGGTGGGGGCCGGTGCGGGGGGCCTGGCTCTGGGACGGGGTCCGGGCCGGGGCCCGGGACGGGATTGCTTCGCCGGGTCAGAACAGCACGCTCATGAACGCGCCGACCTCCTGGAAGCCGACGCTGCGGTACGCGGCCCGGGCGGGGGTGTTGTAGTCGTTGACGTACAGGCTGACCACGGGCGCGACCTCGGCCAGCGCGTAGCCCAGGACGGCGGCCATGCCGGTCTTCGACAGGCCCTTGCCGCGATGTTCGGGAGCCACCCAGACTCCCTGGATCTGGCAGGCCTGGCGGGTGGCGGCACCGATCTCCGCCTTGAACACGACCTTGCCGTCGTCGATCCGCGCGAAGGCCCGCCCGGAACCGACCAGCTCGGCGACCCGCGCCTGGTACAGCAGCCCGCCGTCGCCGGCGAGCGGCGAGACGCCGACCTCCTCGGTGAACATGGCCACGCACGCGGGCATGATCACATCCATCTCGTCCCTGCGGACCCGCCGCACCCCCGGGTCGGGGTCGACGTCCGCCGACGGCTTCTCCGCGGCCATCAGCGGCTGCTGGGCACGAACGTCCCTGGCCGGGCCCCAGTGGGGTTCGAGCAGGCTCCACAGCAGGGCGGTCGGCTCGACGGGACCGACGATCGAGGAACAGCGCCGACCGACCCTGCGGGCCCGGTCGGCGAAGGCACGGACGGCCTCGGGGGTGGCACAGATGGGAACGAGGTTGGCCCCCGCGTAACACAGCGACCGCAGCCGGCCCTCGCTGTACCAGCCCCACATCTCCCCGCCCAGCCGCCACGGGTCGAGCCCGGCGGCCTGGACCCGCGCGGTGACGAAGGCGTTCTCGACGGGCGCGCTCTGCAGAACGGCGAGCGCCGCCCCGAGGTCGGCGGGCTCAAGGACCCGCGTCGATGCTTGCGTCAACACGCCGACCCTCACCTACATCCGTTGATGCTCGAACTGTACCTCGGGGCTTGCCGGGCGATTCCTGTGGCTGGAGGAGCGGCGGAGGGGGGTGGGGTGAGACGGAGGTGGGGTGGCCCACCTGGGGGCGGGGAGATGGGGGCTGGGTCTGTGGGAGGGGCGAGGCGGCGAGGGGCCGGCCCACACAGGGGCGAGGCCGCTGGGGTGGGGCCGCACGTAAGCGAGACGGTAGTGGCTGAGCCCGCAGGAGCGGGAGACGGCTGGTGCGCGGCCCACACGAGTACGGGACGGCAGGTGTGCGGCCCGCACGAGCACGAGACGAGAGGTGGGCAGCCCGCACGGAAGCGAGACGGTGAGGGCTCAGCCCGCACGGAAGTGAGGCGGCAAGGCGCGGGCCCGCACGGGGGCGAGGCCGCTGGCGGGCAGCCCGCACGGGAGCGAAACGGCAGGGGCCCGGCCCGCACGAGCGTAAGGCGGCAAGGGGCGAGCGCATGTGTGATTGAGCAACGTTGGCCTTTTTTGTGGCTCCTTCGCCTCCGGGTGCCTGGTGCGTGTGTCGACGGTCGACCGTGCTCGGCCCACTCGTTCCTCGCGGGCCTGTGCGCGCTCTCCCTTTCGACACCCGCGGCACCCTTCGGCTCACTCGCCCGTAAAGGGCACCCCGCAAGCCTTCGCAACGACAAGGGCGGGCGAACAGTCATGAGTACCCCAGGGGGTGGACCCCCGCCCCTGGGTTGCCGACAAGTGCGGGTCCCACCCTGCCGCCTCGCGCGCGTGCGGGCCGGCCTTGCCCCTGTGAGTGCGGGCCACACCCCTGCCGTTACGTCTTTGTGCGGGTCGCTGCGTACGGCCGAGTGAGCCGAAGGGGTGCGTCGGGGGAACAGTGCCGAACGCGCGCAGGCCCGCGAGGAACGAGTGGGCCGAGCACGATCGGTGCTGTGAGTCCGACTCCAGCACCCCGGAGGAGAACCGAGGCACAAAAAAGGGGCCCCGCCCGTGCCTCCTCGGCACGGACGGGCCCCACAATCAGCAACCCCGGGAATTACCCCGCGACCGAGACCGACGGCTCGCCGCTCGCGATGCCGTCCTTCTCCATCTGCTCGGCGATCTTCATGGCCTCTTCGATCAGCGTCTCGACGATCTTGGACTCGGGGACGGTCTTGATGACCTCGCCCTTCACGAAGATCTGGCCCTTGCCGTTGCCGGAGGCGACGCCCAGGTCGGCCTCGCGGGCCTCGCCGGGGCCGTTGACGACGCAGCCCATGACGGCGACGCGGAGCGGGACCTCCATGCCTTCGAGGCCGGCGGTGACCTCTTCGGCGAGCTTGTAGACGTCGACCTGGGCGCGGCCGCAGGACGGGCAGGAGACGATCTCCAGGCGGCGCGGGCGGAGGTTCAGGGACTCCAGGATCTGGTTGCCGACCTTGATCTCCTCGACCGGCGGCGCGGAGAGGGAGACGCGGATGGTGTCGCCGATGCCCTCGGACAGCAGCGCGCCGAAGGCGACGGCGGACTTGATGGTGCCCTGGAAGGCGGGGCCGGCCTCGGTGACGCCGAGGTGCAGCGGGTAGTCGCACTGGGCGGCGAGCTGGCGGTAGGCGTTGACCATGACGACCGGGTCGTTGTGCTTGACCGAGATCTTGATGTCGCGGAAGCCGTGCTCCTCGAAGAGGGACGCCTCCCAGAGGGCCGACTCGACGAGGGCCTCCGGGGTGGCCTTGCCGTACTTCTGGAGGAGGCGGCGGTCGAGGGAGCCCGCGTTCACGCCGATGCGGATCGGGACGCGCGCGTCGCCCGCCGCCTTGGCGATCTCCTTGACCTTGTCGTCGAACTGCTTGATGTTGCCGGGGTTGACGCGGACGGCGGCGCAGCCGGCGTCGATGGCGGCGAACACGTACTTGGGCTGGAAGTGGATGTCGGCGATGACCGGGATCTGCGACTTCCGCGCGATGGTGGAGAGAGCGTCGGCGTCGTCCTGGGTGGGGCAGGCCACGCGCACGATCTGGCAGCCGGAGGCGGTCAGCTCGGCGATCTGCTGGAGGGTGGCGCCGATGTCGGAGGTGCGGGTGGTGGTCATCGACTGCACGGACACCGGGGCGTCGCCGCCGACCGCCACCGATCCGACCTGGATCTGCCGGCTCTTGCGCCGCTCGGCGAGCTTGGTCGGAACGGTCGGGATACCGAGAGAGATCGCGGTCATCAGCTGTACAACCCCAAGGTGTGGTTCATCCGGCTCAGGTGGTTCGAGGTATTCGAGGTTACCGCCCTTACGGACGGTGGCCGGACACCCCACGGGTTCCGGCCACCGTCGTCACTCGGTCGTCAGGTGAGTTTCACCGGGTTGACGACGTCGGCGACGAGGACGAGCAGGGTGAAGCAGACGAAGACTCCGGCGACGACGTACGCGATGGGCATCAGCTTGGCGACGTCGAAGGGGCCCGGGTCGGGGCGCTTGAAGATCCGTGCGGCGTGGCGGCGGACCGATTCCCACAGGGCGCCGGCGATGTGGCCGCCGTCGAGCGGGAGCAGCGGGAGCATGTTGAACAGGAACAGCGACACGTTGAACATGACCAGCAGGTTCATGAACCAGACGAGGATCGTCTGGGGCGGCGCGTCCACGGTCATCAGTTCGCCGCTGATGCGGGCGGCGCCGACGACGCCGACGGGCGAGTCCTGCTTGCGTTCGCCGTCGCCGAAGGCGGCGTCCCACAGGGCGGGGATCTTGCCGGGCAGGGCGAGGACGGATTCGACGCCGGCCTGGAGCTGCTGGGACATCCGGTCGGCGGACTGGCCGAAAGTCAGCGGGACGACTTCGCGGCCGGATTCGAAGCCGAGGTAGCCGGCGGAGACGTACTGGAGGGGCTGGACGACGTTTCCGTCGGCGTCCTTCTTGAGGACCCGGTTCTCCAGGAGGGTCGCCTTGAGCGTCAGTTCCTTGCCGCCGCGCTCGACGGTGAGGCTGGCGGGGCCGGTGGTGGCGCGGATGCGGTCGGAGAGCGTGTTCCAGTCGGAGACGCGTTCGCCCTGGAAGGCGACGATCCGGTCGCCCTTGAGCAGGCCGGCCGCCTTCGCGGGCGAGGGGCGGTCGCCCGTCTTGCAGGCGTCGCGCTTCTCGCTCTGGTCGATGACGCAGTTGGTGACGCCGGCGACCTTGGTGGTCTGGGTCTCGAAGCCGATGGCCATGGCGCTGCCGAAGAACAGCACGACGGCGAGCACGAGGTTCATGAACGGCCCGGCGAACATGACGATGACGCGCTTCCACGGCTTGCGCGTGTAGAAGAGCCGGTCCTCGTCGCCGGGTTCGAGTTCCTCGAAGGACGCCTCGCGGGCGTCCTCGATCATGGAGCGCCAGGGCGAGGTCGAGCGGGCCTCGATCCGGCCGTCCTTGCCGGGCGGGAACATGCCGATCATGCGGATGTAGCCGCCGGCCGGGATGGCCTTGAAGCCGTACTCCGTCTCGCCCTTCTTCCGCGACCAGATGGTGGGCCCGAAGCCGACCATGTACTGCGGTACGCGGATGCCGAAGAGCTTGGCCGTGGAGAGGTGGCCCAGTTCGTGCCAGGCGATGGAGACGAGCAGGCCCAGCGCGAACAGCACCAGACCCAGCACGTACAGGAATACCGTCATGCGCGCGCCTCCGCGATTGCCTTCGCCGCGAGTTCCCGGGCCCGGGCCCGTGCCCAGGTCTCCGCTTCCAGGACGTCCGGCACGGTGAGGGAAGTTCCCCGGCCGGGGTCGCCGTGTTCGCCGACGACCGCGGTGACGGTGTCCATGATCGCGTGGAACGGCAGGTCGCCGTGGAGGAAGGCGTCCACGCACTCCTCGTTGGCGGCGTTGAAGACGGCGGGCGCGGTGCCGCCGAGCCCGCCGACGTGGCGGGCGAGGTTCACGGAGGGGAAGGCCTCGTTGTCGAGGGGGAAGAACTCCCAGGTGGAGGCGGTCGACCAGTCGAAGGCCGGGGCGGCGTCCGGGATCCGCTCGGGCCAGCCGATGCCGATGGCGATGGGGCCGCGCATGTCCGGCGGGGTGGCCTGGGCGAGCGTGGAGCCGTCGGTGAACTCGACCATGGAGTGCACGTACGACTGGGGGTGGACGACGACCTCGATGCGGTCGAAGGGGATGTCGTAGAGCAGGTGGGCCTCGATGACCTCCAGGCCCTTGTTCACGAGCGTCGCGCTGTTGATCGTGATGACGGGGCCCATCGCCCACGTCGGGTGGGCCAGCGCCTCCTCGCGGGTGACGCCCGCGAGCTGGTCGCGGGTCCGGCCGCGGAAGGGGCCGCCGGAGGCGGTGACGACGAGCTTGCGGACGTCGTGGCGGCTGCCGGCGGCGAGCGCCTGGAAGAGCGCGGCGTGCTCGGAGTCGACCGGGATGATCTGGCCGGGCTTGGCGAGCGCCTTGACCAGCGGGCCGCCGACGATCAGCGACTCCTTGTTGGCGAGCGCCAGGGTGCGGCCGGCCTCCAGGGCGGCGAGCGTGGGCGCGAGTCCGATGGAGCCGGTGATGCCGTTGAGCACGGTGTGGCAGGGCGACGCGGCGACCTGGGTGGCGGCGTCCGGGCCGGCCAGGATCTCGGGCAGCGGCTCGGAGCCGTACCGCGCCTTCAGGGCCGTACGCAGTTCCTCGACGGCCTCCTCCCGGGCGACCGCGACCGTGCCGGCCCGCAGCCGGTGCGCCTGCTCGGCGAGCAGCCCGATCCGGCTGCCGGAGGCGGCGAGGGCGGTGACCCGGAACCGGTCCGGGTTGCGCAGGACCAGGTCGACGGCCTGGGTGCCGACGGAACCGGTCGAGCCGAGCACGACGATGTCCCGGCGTCCTTCGGAGATGTCGAAGGCGGTGTGGGGGTCGGCGAGAGGAGAGGGGCGATCGCTCATGCCCCCCATTGTTGCCGCAAAGCCTGTGCCCTCTTCACAGGGTCCGCCGGATCGCGCCGAAAACGCCGGAGAAGCCCGGGAAGAACGGGAAGAGCGGGAAGAGCGGGAAGAGTGGGGAAGACCGGCTGGACACGGACGTACGTGGACGTACGCGGACGCACGCGGGCGGGGCCGTCGAACGTGCGGCCGGGGCGGCGAGGCCGGCAGGGGCGACCGGACCAGCCGGGGTGGCCGGACCAGCCGGGGCGAGGGCCACGCGCGCGTGGGCCCCGTACATCCACGGGCCTCGTACGCGCGCGTGGCGCGCGAGCGGCTCCTGTGCCGTGGGCGCACCGGCCGGCCGGCCGGCCGCGCCTCAGCCGATGGTGCGGTGGACGTCGGGCCGGGCCGACGGGCCGGGGGTGGTGTCGGCGATCCAGGGGCCGTCGTCGCTGGGGTCGAGGACGCCCTCCTCCAGCCAGGTGTACGCACCGGCCAGGACACCGTCGACGACCTTGCGGTCCAGGTCGTCGGTGTTGGCCCACAACCGTCCGAAGAGTTCGTCGGTACGCAGCCGGGCCTGGCGGCAGAAGACGTCCGCGAGCCGGTGCGCCGGGCGGCCGTGGTCGCCGGTGGTGCGCAGGAGTTCGGCCCGTACGCAGACGGCGCTCATCGCGAAGAGTTCGGCGCCGATGTCGACGATCCGGCCCAGGAAGGCTTGTTTGAGTTCCATCCGGCCCTGCCAGCGCGACATGGCGTAGAAGGTGGCTCGGGCGAGTTTGCGGGACGTGCGTTCGACGTACCGCAGATGGGTCGCGAGGTCGCCGAACTCCGCGTACGCCCCGGGGAGCTGTCCCTGCCCGGCGACGAGCTTCGGCAGCCAGCGGGCGTAGAAGCCGCCGGCCCGTACTCCCGCCCTCGCCTTGTCGGCGAGGGCCTTGTCGGGGTCGATGATGTCGCCGGCGACGGCGAGGTGGGCGTCGACGGCCTCGCGGGCGATCAGCAGGTGCATGATCTCGGTGGAGCCCTCGAAGATCCGGTTGATGCGCAGATCGCGCAGGAGCTGTTCGGCGGGGACGGCGCGTTCGCCGCGGGCGGCGAGCGAATCGGCGGTCTCGTAGCCCCGGCCGCCGCGGATCTGGACCAGTTCGTCGGCGATGCGCCAGGCCATCTCGGAGCCGTACAGCTTGGCGAGCGCCGCCTCGATCCGGATGTCGTTGCGGTCCTCGTCGGCCATTTGGGAGGCGAGGTCGACCACGGCCTCCAGGGCGAACGCGGTCGCCGCGATGAACGAGATCTTGGTGCCGACGGCCTCGTGGCGGGCGACGGGCTTGCCCCACTGCTCGCGTTCCGCCGCCCACTCGCGGGCGATCTTCAGACACCACTTCCCGGCGCCCGCGCAGGACGCGGGCAGCGAGAGCCGGCCGGTGTTGAGCGTGGTCAGCGCGATCTTGAGGCCGGAGCCCTCGGGGCCGATGCGGTGTGCGGCGGGGACGCGGACCCGGTGGAAGCGGGTGACGCCGTTCTCCAGACCGCGCAGGCCCATGAAGGCGTTGCGCTGTTCGACGGTGATGCCGGGCGAGTCCGCCTCGACGACGAACGCGGTGATGCCGCCGCGGTGGCCCTCGGAGGCGGGGACGCGGGCCATGACGACGAGGAGTTCGGCGATCACGCCGTTGGTGGTCCACAGCTTGACGCCGTCGAGGAGGTACGCGTCGTCGCCGTCGGGGACGGCGGTCGTCGCGAGCCGGGCCGGGTCCGAGCCGACGTCGGGCTCGGTGAGCAGGAACGCGGAGATCGCGCCGCGCGCCAGCCGGGGCAGGAAGGTGTCCTTCTGTTCCCGGCTGCCGAACAGTTTCAGCGGCTGCGGTACGCCGATCGACTGATGCGCGGAGAGCAGCGCGCCGAGCGCCGGGCTGAGCGAACCGACGAGGGCGAGGGCCCGGTTGTAGTACAGCTGGGTGAGGCCGAGGCCGCCGTACTTCGGGTCGATCTTCATCCCGAAGGCGCCGAGCGCGCGCAGTCCGTCGATCGTCTCGTCGGGGATCCGCGCCTCGCGTTCGATCCGCAGGCCGTCGACTCCGCCGCTCTCGCAGAAGGCCCGCAGCTTGGCCAGGAACGCCTCGCCGCGCCGGACGTCCTCGTCGGCGGGCAGCGGGTGCGGATGGATGAGGTCGAGGCGGAACCGGCCGAGGAAGAGTTCCTTGGCGAAGCTCGGCTTGTGCCAGTCCTGCTGGCGGGCCGCCTCGGCGACCTGCCGGGCCTCGCGTTCGGTGACCTTGGGCGACCGCTGGGTGGGTGCGGACATGAGGGGCTCACCTCGCCGCTCGTCGGGGCGTGGAGCCTGGTGGCTCCCTGTCCGTCGTACCCGAAATATCCGTTTCCGGAAAGCGGACAGCCGACGCTGGAACGGGCCTCGGGTCCGGACGCGGGTCCGGACGCGGGTCCGGACGCGGGTCCGGACGCGGGTCTGATCGCAGGTCTGGTCGCGGGTCTGGTCGCGGGTCTGGTCGCAGGTACGGAAACGGTCCGCCTGCCGCCGGCGGCGGCGCCGTCGTCGTTCGCCTACCGGGGCGTCCGCAGCCGGAAGATCGCACCGCCCTCGACCGCGCCCGGCGGGGGCGATTCCTGCATCAGCGGGCTCGGGGCGGTCGCGGGGACGAGCACCTCGGCCCAGAACACGTACCCCGCGACCACGTAGTCGTACGGATGGCCGGCGGAGAGCCTGAAGAGGCGGTCCCCCGGCGACCAGGCGCGCCCGATCCTCCGCCCCTCGGCACGCAGGGCGTCCGGGCCGGCGTCCGCCAGGCCGAGGCCGTCGCGGTAGTAGTCGGAGAGCGAGATCCGGGAGACGTCCTGGAAGAGCACGTCGAAGACGCGGGGCGGCCTCTCGTCGTCGCGGGCGAGGAACCCGCGCAGCAGGACCTTGCTGTGCCCGTACTCGACGGCCCAGGGGCTGAAGGTCCCTTCCAGCCGGGCGGGAAGGTGGTCCGTGACGACTATGCGGTAGGGCATGCGACCTGTCCGGGGGTGGGAGGGACGGCGAAGCGCGGGGAGGCGGCGCACCGGGTGCGGGCGTACCCGGTGCGGGCCCACCCGGTGCGGGCGTATCGACACCGTAGCGCCGTCGTTCCCACCGTCCACCGTCCGCCGTCCGCCGGATACGGCCGACGGCCGGAGCCCCCGCACAGTGGGCTCCGGCCGTCGTTCTCTCCCGCCCGTGCGGCGCGCGTGTCGCCGTACGGGAGTTCTTGGGGCGCGCGTCGCGCGGCGTGGACCGTGCGACGCGAGCGGGTGGCTCGCCTCTAGAGGGCGAGGCCCGTCATGACCAGCGAACGCTCGTACGTGTAGTCGTCCATCGCGTAACGGACGCCCTCACGGCCGACGCCGGAGCGCTTGGCGCCGCCGTACGGCATCTGGTCGGCGCGGTAGGAGGGGACGTCGCCGATGATCACACCGCCGACCTCGAGGGTGCGGTGGGCGCGGAAGGCGGCCTGGATGTCGTGCGTGAAGACGCCCGCCTGGAGGCCGAAGTCCGAGTCGTTGACCAGGGCGAACGCCTCGGCCTCGCCGTCGACCTTGGTGACGGTCAGGACCGGGCCGAAGACCTCGCAGCGGGCGAGGGTGACATCGGCCGGGAGGTCGGTGAGGACGGTCGGGGCGTACGTCGCGCCGTCGCGCTTGCCGCCGGTGAGCAGCGTCGCGCCGGCCGCGACGGCCTCGTCCACCCAGGACTCGACACGGCGGGCGGCGGCCTCGTCGACGAGCGGGCCGACATCGGTGGCGTCGTCCGCCGGGTCGCCGGTGACCTGGGCCTCGACGGCGGCGACGAGCTTCGGCAGCAGACGGTCGTGGACGGAGCCGTCCACGATCACGCGCTGCACGGAGATGCAGGACTGGCCGCCCTGGTAGTTGGAGAAGGTCGCCATGCGGGTGGCGGCCCAGTCCAGGTCGGCCTCGGAGGACCAGTCGGGCAGCACGACGGCGGCGGCGTTGCCGCCGAGCTCCAGCGTGCAGTGCTTGTGCGGCACGGACTGCTGGATGGCATAGCCGACCTTGTCCGAGCCGGTGAAGGAGATGACAGGCAGCCGCTCGTCCTGGACGAGGGCGGGCATCCGGTCGTTCGGCACGGTCAGGATCGACCAGGAGCCGGCCGGCAGGTCGGTCTCGGCCAGGATCTCGCCCAGGATCAGGGAGGAGATCGGGGTGGCCGGGGCCGGCTTGAGGACGATCGGCGCGCCGACGGCGATGGCCGGGGCGACCTTGTGCGCGGCGAGGTTCAGCGGGAAGTTGAACGGCGCGATGCCGAGGACGACACCCCGGGGGATACGGCGGACCAGCGCGAGCCGGCCGGCGCCGCTGGCCTCGGTGTCGAGGCGCTGGACCTCGCCGCCGTTCCAGCGGCGGGCCTCCTCGGAGGCGAACCGGAACACGGACACGGCACGGCCGATCTCGCCGCGCGCCCACTTGATCGGCTTGCCGTTCTCGGCGGAGATCAGCTGGGCCAGTTCCTCGGTGCGCTCGGCGAGCCGCTTGGCGACGTGGTCGAGGGCGGCGGAGCGGACGTGCGCCGGGGTGGCGGCGAACTCGTCGACGACGGCGTGCGCGGCGGCGACGGCTTCCTCGACCTGGGCCTCGGTGGGCACGGAGACGGTGCCGACCAGACGTCCGTCGTACGAGTTCGTGACGTCGAAGGTCGTCTCGCCGGTGGCCTCGCGGCCGGCGATCCAGAAGCCGTGGGTGGTCGTCATCGCGTCCCGGCCCTTTCCGTTGGGGGTGATGGGGTCGAGGAGCCCGCGCTCAGGCACGCGCGCACTCGCTCTCGTGACACGTTAGGACGAAGCAGGCTCATGAACGCTTGTCCGGTGTGGAGTGGTGGGTGCGGGGATCCTGGCCGCTTTGGCGGGAAGGAAGGGCGAGGGCCGGGATCGGCGGGACGGTCGGTCGATGGGGGCGGCGGCTCGTGCCGACGCTCGCTCGCCTTCGTACGTCCGTCGTACGCCCCGCGCCGCCCGCACCCGGACCCTCAGCCGCAGCCGCTCACCTCCGTCGTTCCGTCGAGACGATCAGGCACACCCCGGCCACGACGATCAGACCGCCGAGAACGATCGACCAGGTCAGGGCCTCGTCGAGGAGCAGCGCGCCGAGGGTGACGGCGACGATGGGGTTGACGTAGGCGTAGGTCGCGACGAGCGAGAGCGGTGCGGACTGGAGCAGCCAGGCGTACGCGGTGAAGGCGACGAGCGAGCCGAACACGATGAGGTAGGCGAGGCCCACCCAGGACCGGGTGGAGACGGCCGCGAGGTCCAGGCCGTGGTGTTCGCCGCGCAGCAGGCCGACGCCGAGGCCCGCGAGACCGCCGGCCAGCATCTCGTACACGCTGGCGGTGAAGGGGTTCGCGGGCATCGGGATCCGGGACGAAGCGAAGGAGCCGAGCGACCAGAGCAGGGTGCCCATGACGACCAGGGCGATGCCGCCGGCGTGCACCTCGCCGCTGAGACCGGGCAGGGTGAGCACCGCGAGTCCGGCGAGTCCGAGCAGGACGCCCGCGAGCGCTCCGAGGGTCGGCCGCTGCCCGGTGAGCGCTTTGAGCACGACGACCCAGGCGGGCACGATGGCGACGAGCAGCGCGGCGAGGCCGGAGGGCACGGAGGTCTCGGCGAGCACGATGAGCGCGTTGCCGCCGAGGAGCAGCATCAGGCCGACGACGGCCGCCGAGGCCAGTTCTCGCGGGCTCACCTTGAGGGCGGCGGGCCCCTGCCGCCAGGCGATGATCGCCGCGAGGATCAGACCCGCCACGACGAACCGCGCCCCGGCGGACAGGAACGGGGGCAGGGTCTCGACCACGACCCGGATCCCGAGGTACGTGGATCCCCACACCACGTAGACGATGCCGAGCGCCACCCAGACGGCGGCGGGGATCCGGCGGGCGGCCCCCGGTGCGGCAGCCGGTACGGCAGCCGGAACGGACCGCGGTTCGGCCCCCGGAAGGGTTCCCGGGGTGGGTCCCGGGGTGGGTCCCTGAGCCGATGGGGACTCGGCGGGCGGCGAGGAGGAGCGGGGGGAAACGGAGGGCGCGGGGTCGGAGGCAGGGCTTGTCATGCCCCGGAGGTTATGGAGCCAGGAGCCTCCTGACCAGGATTTCTGCCCGGGATCGGGCAGAAATACGCTACTCGCGACCGCCGTCGGTGGCCTTCAGAGCCAGCCACAGCTCCATCCGGACATCCGGATCGTCGAGCGAGCGGCCCAGGATCTCCTCCACGCGCCGCATCCGGTAGCGCAGGGTGTGCCGGTGGACGCCGAGATCGGCGGCGGCGGCGTCCCACTGACCGTGCCGGGACAGCCAGGCGCGCAGCGAGGCGACGAGGTCGCCCCGGCCGGTGGCGTCGTGCGCGTACAGCGCGCGCAGCAGTCCGTCCGCGAACGCGCGGACGGCCTCGTCGGCCAGCAGTGGCAGCACCGAGCCCGCCGCGACCTCCTCGTGTTCGACGAGCGTCCGGCCGCGCCGCCGGGCCACCGAGAGCGCCTGTTCGGCCTGCTTGTAGGCGGCGGCAGCCGTGGCGGCGCCGGCCGGGGCGGACAGTCCGAGGACCAGTCCGGTCTCCTCCGACTCGCGCCCCGCGTACCGTTCGCACGCCGTGACCACCGCTCCCCCGTCGCCCGCCAGGACCACCAGCCGGCCGGCGCCCGCCGGGCCCTCGGGCTCGGTCAGTACGGCCAGGACGGACTCGCCAGCCCGGGCGGCCGCGGATTCCAGGGCATCGCCGAGTTCGGCGAGCGGCGCCTCGCCGCTCGCGCGCACCACCGCCGGCCCCGTCGACACCCCGATCGCCCCGGTCCCGGTCCCTGTCCCGGTCGCTACGCCTGTCCCGATCCCCGCCCCGGTCGGCGTTCCTGCCACCGGGCCCGTCTCGGAGGCCGTCGCCGTCGCCGGTTCGGCGATGAGCAGCCGGTACGGCGCGTCGAGCAGCCCGCCGTACAGATCCCCGGCCGCCGTCGTGGCGTGGCCGGTCTGTCCGTCGAGCAGCATCCGCAGGACGGCCGCGCCCAGCCGGTGTTCGGCAGCCTGGAGGGAACGGGACCGCTCGGTCGTCAACGTCAGCAGGGCGATGGCGGAGTGCACCGCGTACCGCTCGGCCGTGCCCAGCGGGGCGCCCGTGCCGACCGCGAGCGCCCCGCGTACCCGGCGGCCGGTGCCCAGCGACTGGAGTTCGACCCGGTCCGTGCCCTCCTCCTCGTCCTCGCCGCCGCCGACGACGGTGCTGGCGGGCGCGGACCGTTCGCGGAACCGCTCGACGTCGGGGGCGAGCCGGGCCGCCCGGCGCGCGGCCCACTCGGGTGCGACGGCCAGGACGGTGCCGGAGGTGTCGTACAGCGCGACCCAGCCGTCGACATGCGCGGCGAGCCGGGCGACGACGCCGTCCGGGCCCTCGGCGAGCGCCGCCCGGGTCAGCTCGCGCTGCACCTCGAAGCCCGCCGTCACCGACCGGTACTGCTCGGCGGCGATGGCCGCCGAGACGGCCTTGCTGATGGCGAGGAAGGGGGTCGGCCGGGGCACCGCGAGCAGCGGCAGGTGCTCCTCGCGGGCCGCGTCGACCAGCGCCGCCGGAATGTCCTCGTAGGTGACGCCGACCGCGAAGCCGAGACCGACGACACCGGCGGCGAGCAGCCGCCGCACATAGCGCCGCATCGCCTCGGGGTCCTCGGCGTCGAGGGTGAGGGCGGTGGTGAGCAGCAGCTCGCCGCCCTCCATGTACGGGACGGGGTCGGTGAGCTCGCTGACGTGCGCCCAGCGCACGGGGGTGTCGAGGCGGTCCTCACCGGCGCGGACGGTGAGTTTGAGCGCCGGGTGCTGGACGAGCGAGGCGAGGGTGGGCGGCATCGTGAACCGTCGATCGTGGGACCGGGAGGGAGGGGTCGGAGCACGCCGCCGGGAAGGCCGGCGCGTCCCCCTCGATTGTGCCAGCCCGCGCCCGTTTCGTACGCATCGTCGCAGGTCGGCCGTGACGACGGGCGGTCCGGAGAACGGGGAGGGCGGGCGCTTCGGGAAAGGAAGGGGACGGGCGCCACGGAAGACGGGGTGGGCGCTTCGGAAACGGGGGCAGGGGCGGGGTCAGGCTCCGCCGCCCCGCCGGAGGTCGACGAGGAGCGGCGGGGTGTGTTCTCCCCGTACATCCGTGAGCGACAGGACGGCGTGGCCGGGCGGGACCGTGTGCGCGAGATCGGACGCGGACCAGCGCTCGCGCTCGACCTCGCGGACGGTGACCGCCTCGGTGGTGACCGCCTTGCCCGTCACCTTCTTGCGCAGGAAGTGGACGAAGCGGGTCATCGGCTGATCGGCGAAGACGGTGTGGTGGGCGACCTCGGTCTTCTCGAACCGTTCGGTGCCCCAGGTGTCGGCGAAGGCCCGGCCGTCCCAGGTGGGGATGCCGGCGAAGGCCATCCGGCAGCCGACCACCGCGAGCAGCGGCCCGCGCAGCGCCTCCGGCACCTCGGCGAGGGTGCGCAGGGCGAGCACGACACCGGCGTTCTGCGGGCGCAGCCGCTGAAGGGCCCGGACGGTCCCCTGGGTGAGCGCACCGGCCGCGTCGTCGAGCACGAGGCAGGCGAAGTGCCCGCGCCCCGCGCCCTGTCCCTGCCGGTCCCGGTCCCTGACGACGGACTGGAACTGGGCCAGGATCAGCCGGTTGAGCAGCCGTGACGCTTCCTCGTGGGCGCCTTCCGGCAGGCTGATCCGCACCCGGATGGGGTGGCGGACGACGGCGCGCAGCGAGAAGCCTCGCTCGTCACCCGCGCCCTTGCCGGTGCCGCTCCCCGTGCCCGAGCCGGTGCCGCCTCCGCCGCCGAAGAACTCGGCGAAGACGGGCCGGTCGAGGGTCGCGAGCCGGTCGGCGAGCACGGGACCGGGGTCCCCGGCGGTGCCGGCCTGCCGGAGCCGTGACTCCAGCTCGCGGCGCATGGCCGTGGCGCTCCGGTCCTGCGGCAGCAGATCGAGCAGGGTCTGAAGGGTTCCGGGGCCGGCTTCCAGCAGTTCGCGCAGCACCGGCACGGTGGGGAAGCGCCCGTACGCGGCCCGGTAGGGGCCGATGAGCTGGGCGAGCACGGTCGCGGCGCGCCGGGTCTCCAGTCCCTCCAGGTCGCCGACGAGTCCCTCGGCGAGCAGGACGGCGGCCTCGTCGGGGTCGGTGGCCCCGGCGTACAGGTCCAGGTCGTGCGGGGAGGCCGGGTCGCCGAGCCGGATGACGACGTCGTACGCGGCGTCCGGCCCGAGCGGCGCGCCCGCCTCGCCGACGGCGACGACGGCGCAGCCGCCGGTGAGCGCCTGGAGGGTGAGGGACTCGACGACCGGCGCGACGAGGGCGCGGGTCTTGCCGGAGCCGGAGGGGCCGACGGCGAGCAGCGAGGTACCGAGGAGCGCGGGGCCGAGGGCGAGTCCGGCACCCACGTACGGGGCGGGGGCGCGTTCGGCGGGTGCGTACCGGCCGATCCGGACCTGGCCCAGGAACAGATCGTGCTCGGCGGTACGGGCGGGCAGATCGCGGTCGCCGGAGGGGTGCGCGGCGGCCCCGGCCCCCTCGCGGAGCAGCGCGCCGACGAGCGCGGCCCGGCCCACCCCGTCCCGGGCGGTGCCGTTCCAGGCCCGGCGGACCCGTGCGACGTCGACGTCGTTCATCCGCCCGCCGGCCACCTCGGCGACGAGCCGGTCGGCCGCCGGGTACTCGCCCGCCTCCCGGAGCTCGGGCCACTGCGACGGCGGGGCCTTCGGGCCGGTGGGGACGGGGGCGGGCGGGTTCTGCCGGGCGCGGCGGGCCAGCCACAGGCCCTTCCAGTCGCCGACGCGGGCGAAGGGCCAGACGACGAGGGCGGTGATCAGCGCGTACAGGGTGTAGACGACGAACGGCGAGGAGAACACCTCGAATCCGCCGGTGAGGAGGGCGACGGCGGAGAGCACGGCGGCCGCGAGGGGCAGCGGATCCCAGCCGAGGCCGAGTGCCTCGGGCCAGACGAAGGCGAGGGCGACCAGGGCCATGCCGCCCGCGAGAAGCGCACGGACTGGCGAGCTGAACCGGTCGAGGTAGTGGCGGCTGATCTTGCCCCAGGACCCGAAGAAGCCGGCGGCGCACACGATCCCGACGAGAAACACACTGTCGTACAGGTTGCGGGCCGCGTTGCCGTGCCAGTTGCCGTCCACCGGGACCGTCGTGCCCGGGTACCACCAGTCCCTGGGGGTCAGCACCCACAGCAGCTGGATCTTGTACGGAAAGACCTCGTGCCGCCAGGCGGCCCACAGGAGCAGGGCGATCACCAGGGGGATCAGCATGCCGATGACCGTGACGGGGGGCACACGGTCACGCCCGGCCGCCTCCGGCGCCACGTACCGGAACCGCCACACCCCCGGCCCCACCGCCGGTCGCGGGGCGTCCATCCACTCGGCGACGGCCGAGCGGGGCGGGGCCGTGGTCGGGGGCGCGCCGGGCGGGGCGGGTACGGCCTTGGCCTCGCCGCCCGCAGCACCCGCGCCGCCCCCGAAACCCGCACCACCCGGGCCACCCGAGCCACCCGAGCCACCCGCACCGCCCGGGCCCCTCGCCCCGGCCACCCCGCCCCCGACACCCGGCGCGTACCCGGGCACGGGAGGCGCGGCCGCGGCCGGAACGGCGGGCGGGGCGGCCGGGGCCGTCGGCGGGAGGGCCGGGGCGGGGGGCACCCGGTCCGGCGGGGGCGGTGCCGACGGGCGCGGCAGCCCGGCCCCCCGGGTGTCGCTCGTCTCGTACGTGCCGTCGCTCTCCATGAACCCCTGCCCCCTGACCAGCCAGGTCTCCGCAACTGTGCCGGCGTCAAATCTAGTGGGCGCGGGCAGCTCCGGAAGGGTTTCGCCCACCCGTACGGCCGATCCCGCACCGATTCCCCGGCCGGCCCCGGACCCCGCTCCCCCGGCCGCCACCCGCCCCCGTCATGTCCACCACGGACAAGGAACCCCCCGCCACCACTCCCGATCGGCGCATGCCCCGCCCCCTCCCCCACGCCTAGCCTGCGGAGGAAACCCGCAAGTGCGTCCAGAACACCCCCAGGAGCCCCGCATGAACGCTGTCCCGCAGGAGCGGCGCGTCGTCACCGCCATCCCCGGCCCGAAGTCGCAGGAGCTTCAGGCCCGCCGCCTCGACACGGTCGCCGGTGGCGTGGGCTCCACGCTGCCGGTGTTCACCGCGCGGGCCGGTGGCGGCATCATCGAGGACGTCGACGGCAACCGTCTGATCGACTTCGGTTCCGGCATCGCCGTGACCTCCGTCGGCGCCTCCGCCGAGGCCGTCGTGCGCCGCGCCTCCGCGCAGCTCCAGGACTTCACGCACACCTGCTTCATGGTGACGCCGTACGAGAGCTACGTCGCGGTCTGCGAGGCGCTGGCCGAGCTGACGCCGGGTGACCACGCCAAGAAGTCGGCGCTGTTCAACTCGGGTGCCGAGGCCGTCGAGAACGCGGTCAAGATCGCCCGTTCGTACACCAAGCGCCAGGCCGTCGTCGTCTTCGACCACGGCTACCACGGCCGTACCAACCTCACCATGGCGCTGACGGCGAAGAACATGCCGTACAAGCAGGGCTTCGGCCCGTTCGCGCCCGAGGTCTACCGCGTGCCGGTGGCCTACGGCTACCGCTGGCCCACCGGGCCTGAGAACGCCGGCCCCGAGGCCGCCGCCCAGGCCATCGACCAGATCACCAAGCAGATCGGCGCCGACAACGTCGCCGCGATCATCATCGAGCCGGTCCTCGGCGAGGGTGGCTTCATCGAGCCGGCCAAGGGCTTCCTCCCGGCGATCGTGAAGTTCGCCAACGACAACGGCATCGTCTTCGTCGCGGACGAGATCCAGGCCGGCTTCTGCCGGACCGGCCAGTGGTTCGCCTGTGAGGACGAGGGCATCGTCCCGGACCTCATCACCACCGCCAAGGGCATCGCGGGCGGTCTGCCGCTCGCCGCCGTGACCGGCCGCGCCGAGATCATGGACTCCGTGCACGGCGGTGGCCTGGGCGGCACGTACGGCGGCAACCCGGTCGCCTGCGCCGGTGCGCTGGGCGCCATCGAGACCATGAAGGAGCTCGACCTCAACGGCAAGGCCAAGCGCATCGAGGAGGTCATGAAGGGCCGCCTGACCGCGATGCAGGAGAAGTTCCCGCTCATCGGTGACATCCGCGGCCGCGGCGCGATGATCGCCATCGAGCTGGTCAAGGACCCGGCGACCAAGGAGCCGGCCGCCGCCGAGGCCGCCGCGCTGGCCAAGGCCTGCCACGCCGAGGGTCTGCTCGTCCTGACCTGTGGCACCTACGGCAACGTGCTGCGCTTCCTGCCGCCGCTGGTCATCGGCGAGGACCTGCTCAACGAGGGTCTGGACATCATCGAGGGCGCCCTCGCCCGGATCTGACGGCGCGCCTGAACCGGCCGTCCGAAGGACCGCCGGAAGGACCGCCGGAAGGACCGCCCGGAAGGTCGCCCGAGAGGTCGTCCGGAAGGTCGCCCGAAGGGCCGTGTGAAGAAGCTGTGGGGGGCCGATGGCGGAATGAGATTCCGGCTGTCGGTCCCCCTTTTCGTGCCGTACGGTTTTCGCAGATGAGAGAAACACCCCGGGCGGAGCCTCCCCAGCCCCGCCCACACCGTGCCTTCGCGCACACCGCTGGAGCCCTGGGCTCCGGAACTCCTCACCGATCGGATGCCCGCTCGCCCCACACCCCCCGGGGCGCGCGGCAGCCCGGTCAGGTCGACCGCCCCGGAACCACCCCCCCTGTTCCGGGGCGGTCGGCTGTCTTCTGGGCGCTGGTCGTCCTCGCCGCCGCCACCTGGCAGGTCCTGGTCCGCGGCCCCCTCCTCCGGCTCGACGAGCGACTGTCCGGCATGCTCGTGGACACCGTCCCGCGCGGGCTGTCCGGGGCCGCGTCGGACCTCGGCAATCTGGTGGTCGCGCTGCCCGTGCTGGTGTGCGCGATGGCGTACGCGGTCTGGCGCGGGCGCCGCGCCGCCGCCCTGTACGCGGGCCTGGCCATGGCGGCCGTACCGCTCCTGATCGTCCCGCTGAAGGACTGGGCGGCCCGCCCGGGCCCGCTGGAGCCCTGGGCCCACGGCTACTTCCCGTCCGGCCACACGGCCACGGCGATGGTCGCCTACACGAGCGCGGCCCTCCTGGTCTCGCGCCGCCTGCTGCCCCTGGCGATCCTGCTGACCACGGTCACGGCCGCGGGTCTGGTCCTGCGCGGCTACCACTGGCCGCTGGACGTCCTCGCCTCCGTGGCCCTCTGCCTCCCGCTGCTGCGCTGGCCGGTCCTGGCCGCCCGCCACACCGGACCCGGGGCCGGGCGGCGGATGACGGGAGCCGGGTGACCGGAGCCGGGTGGCGGGGGCAGGGAACCCGCCGCCCCGGCCCGCCCCACCCCCGTCACCCCTCAGGCCGTCAGCTCCACCGATACGCGGCGAAGTTGTCCCTGAACGCCCACTGGTTGTAGCGGTCCCAGTTGATCGACCAGGTCATCAGGCCGCGCAGCGCGGGCCAGGTGCCGTGGGTCTGGTAGGAACCGCAGCCGGTCTTCTTCGTGAGGCAGTCGAGGGCCTTCGTCACCTCGGCCGGGGCGGTGTGGCCGTTGCCCGCCTGGGTGGAGGCGGGCAGGCCGATGGCGACCTGGTCGGGGCGCAGCGGCGGGAAGAAGCGGTCGGCGTCGCCGGCCACCGGGAAGCCGGTGAGCAGCATGTCGGTCATGGCGATGTGGAAGTCCGCGCCGCCCATGGAGTGGTACTGGTTGTCGAGGCCCATGACGGAGCCCGAGTTGTAGTCCTGGACGTGCAGCAGGGTGAGGTCGTCGCGCAGCGCGTGGACGACCGGGAGGTAGGCGCCGGCGCGCGGGTCCTGACCGCCCCAGGGGCCGGATCCGTAGTACTGGTAGCCGAGCTGTACGAAGAAGGTCTCCGGGGCCATGGTGAGGACGAAGCCGGGGCCGTACTTGGCCTTGAGGGTCTTCACGGCCTGGATCAGGTTGACGACGACCGGGGTCGTGGGGTTGCGGAAGTCGGTGTCGCCGGTCTGGAGCGACAGCGAGTGGCCCTCGAAGTCGATGTCGAGGCCGTCGAGGCCGTACTCGTCGATGATCTTCGATACGGAGGAGACGAAGGTGTCGCGGGCGGCGGCCGTGGTCAGCTGGACCTGTCCGTTCTGGCCGCCGATGGAGATGAGGACCTTCTTGCCGGCCGCCTGCTTGGCCTTGACGGCGGCCTTGAACTCGGCAGGTGATTCGACGTTCGGGCACTCGGCGACCGGGCAGAGGCTGAAGCGGATGTCGCCGGAGGTCGCCGAGGTGGGTTCGCCGAAGGCCAGGTCGATGACGTCCCAGGAGTCGGGGACGTCGGCCATCCGGGTGTAGCCGGAGCCGTTGGCGAAGCTCGCGTGGAGGTAGCCGACGAGGGCGTGGGCGGGGAGTCCGCCGCCGGGGGTGCCGCCGCCCGAGGAGGTGGTGGTGGCGGTCACCGGGGTGGAGGGAGCGGACTCGCCCGCGCTGTTGAGGGCCGTGACCCGGAAGGTGTAGGCGGTGCCGGGGGCAAGGCCGGTGGCGGTGTACGAGGTGCCGGTGACGGTCGCGACGGCGGTGGCGCCCTGCTGGATCCGGTACGAGGTGGCGCCGGGGACGGCGGGCCAGCCGAGCGTGATCGTGGTGGCGGTCGCGGAGCCGGCGGTGAGACCGGTGGGGGCCGCGGGCGGTTGGACGGGGTCGCCGCCGGGGCCGATGAGGGACAGGTCGTCGGCCTGGTAGGCGCCGGTGCCGTACCAGCCGTGGGTGTAGATCGTCACCGAGGTGGTCGTGGCCCCGGTGGTGAAGGTGGTGGCGAGCCGCTGCCAGTCGGGGGCGGACTGGGTCCAGGTGGAGACGTCGGTCGTGCCGGTGCCGGAGGCGCCGAGGTAGACGTAGCCGCCGCGCACCCAGCCGCTGAGGGTGTACGTGGCGCCGGGGCGCACCGCGACGGTCTGGGAGCAGCGGGCGTTGTCGCTGCCGGCCGGGGTCGCCTGGAGGGCCCGGGTGCCGCTGTGCACGGGGGAGGTGACGGCGGCTCCGCTGCCCGCCGTACAGCTCCAGCCGTCCAGACCGGACTCGAAGCCGCCGTTGCGGGCGATTTCGGTGTCGGCGGCGTGGGCCACGGGGGTGAGCGCCACGAGTCCGCCGGCGGCGAGGAGGCCCGCCAGGGCGAGGGTGAGGGGTCTGCTGCGATCCACGACTGCCTCCGGGGATCCGGGGATGGGGGATTCGAGGTGGTGGAGCGCGCCACAGCATGGTCCAGACCAATCAGGTGGTCAAGACCTCTGAACACCTTGAAGACGAGAAGCGGGGACACACGGGGATACGGGGAGCACAGGGGCACGGGGATACGGGGGGGATACGGAGGTACGGGCACACGAGGCGCGGGGTACGGGGTACGGGGGTACGGGGGTACGGATGCGCGGGCCCGCGATACGAGGCACGGGAACGAGGTACGGGATACGCGATACGGGAGTCAGCGCACCCGGCCCGCGGTCAGGGCCGGCCTCTCACTCCTCGCCCCCACCTCCTCCCGCCCCTTCTTCCGCCGCCCCGCCGCTCCCCCGCCGCAGTACCGCCGCCTCGTGCATCGCGAGTTCCAGCAGCATGGCGTCGTTGAGCGTGCCCGCGGCGTCCGGGGGGATCACCCAGCGCACCCCGCCCGCCATCCGCCCCGGGTAGGGGACGACGATCCAGGTCCCGGCGCCCGCGCAGCGCACCCCCGTGCCCAGCCAGTGGTCGGCGGTGCCCGGTGGGACGAAGAAGCCGATCCGGGCGTCGCCGAAATCGGCGAGGACCGGGCCCGGCCGGCCGGCGAGCCGGGTCAGGATCTCCAGGGTGGGGCGCCCGAGCGCGGCGGGCAGGATCAGCACGTCCCACTGGCGTCCGGCGGGCAGCAGGGCGACCCCGTGCGGGTTGCGCTCCCATTCGAAACGGCAGGCGTCGGGGTCGGGCGCGGCCGATGCCAGCCACTCCACCGCGCTCCGGACCTCCATGGCAGTCATCCGGTGTTCTCCTCTCCGTGTGGGCCCGCCTGGTGCGGGGCCCACACGGAGAGAGGAGACCGTCCCCCGGCTATGACGCGGGTTCAGCCCCTACGAGATGTGACCTGTGTCACATCTCGCAAAAAGCGGTGGATCAGCTGTCGAAGCCCAGGCCCATCCGGTCCAGGGTCTTCAGCCACAGGTTCCGCCGGCCGCCGTTCTCGTCGGCCCGGGCCAGCGACCACTTGGTCAGCCCGATGCCCGCCCATGCGATCGGCTCCGGCGGGAAGGGCAGCGGCTTGGAGCGGACCATGTCGAGCCGGGTGCGCTCGGTCGACTCCCCCGCCAGCAGGTCGAGCATCACGTCCGCGCCGAAGCGGGAGGCGCCGACGCCGAGGCCGGTGTAGCCGGCCGCGTACGCGACCTTGCCGTGGTGCGCGGTGCCGAAGAAGGCCGAGAAGCGCGAGCAGGTGTCGATCGCGCCGCCCCAGGCGTGGCTGAAGCGCAGGCCCTCCAGCTGCGGGAAGCAGGTGAAGAAGTGTCCGGCCAGCTTCAGATACGTCTCGGGGCGGTGGTCCATCTCGGCGGAGACCTTGCCGCCGAAGGGGTAGATCGCGTCGTAACCGCCCCACAGGATGCGGTTGTCGGCGGTGATCCGGAAGTAGTGGAACTGGTTGGCGCTGTCGCCGAGGCCCTGCCGGCGGCGCCAGCCGCCGATCGAGGCCAGCTGCTCGGCGCTCAGCGGCTCGGTCGTCAGCGCGTAGTCGTAGACCGGGACGGTGAACGGCCGCATCCGCTTGACCAGCGACGGGAAGACGTTGGTGCCGAGCGCGACCCGCCGGGCGGCGACCCGCCCGTACGGCGTGCGGACGGCCATCCCGCCCCCCGCGCCACCACTGCCGCTACCGCCACCACTGCCGCTACCGCCGCCACTGCCACTGCCCGCCGGGACGAGGTCGAGCCCCGGGGTGTTCTCGAAGATCCGTACGCCCAGGTCGAGGCAGGCCTGCTTGAGGCCCCAGACCAGCTTCGCCGGGTGCAGCATCGCGACCCCGCGCCGGTCCCACAGACCGCCCTGGAAGGTCGGCGAGTCGACCTCGGCGCGCAGCGCGTCGCGGTCCATCAGCTCCAGGCCGTCGGCGAGACCGAGCCGCTCGGCCTCCTCGTACATCTCGTGCAGTTCGTCGAGCTGGTAGGGCTCGGTGGCGATGTCGATCTCGCCGGTGCGCTCGAAGTCGCAGTCCATGCCGTAGCGGGCGACGGTCGCCTCGATCGCGTCGAGGTTCTCGGTGCCGAGCCGCTCCAGTTCCGCGAGCTCGTGCGGCCAGCGGGCCAGGCCGTTGCCCAGGCCGTGGGTGAGGGAGGCGGCGCAGAAGCCGCCGTTGCGGCCCGAGGCGGCCCAGCCCACCTCGCGGCCTTCGATGAGTACGACATCCCGGGAAGGGTCGCGCTCCTTGGCGCGCAGCGCGGTCCACAGGCCGCTGTAGCCGCCGCCGACGACGAGCAGATCGCAGCGCTCGGTGCCGGTGAGGGCGGGCAGCGCCGCGGGCTTGCCGGGGTCTTCCAGCCAGAAGGGGACGGGCTGGGCGTCGGAGAGAGATTGTGCAGCGAGACGCATGGCGACTGGGGCCATGGTTTCCAACTCCTTCGTGGCCTGACCGGCTGCCGGCCGCCGCCCGCCGCCCGGTGCGGACGGGGAGCGGCGGCCGACCGGTCAGGCGGTTGCTGTTTTCTTGCGCCGGTTCGTGATGATCTGACCGGCCACGACCACCAGCACCGCGATGACGAACATCGCCGTACCGATGACGTTGATCTGAACGGGGGTTCCGCGCTGTGCCGAGCCCCAGACGAACATGGGGAAGGTCACGGTGGAGCCCGCGTTGAAGTTGGTGATGATGAAGTCGTCGAACGACAGGGCGAAGGCGAGCAGCGCGCCGGCCGCGATGCCGGGGGCCGCGATCGGCAGCGTGACCCGCAGGAAGGTCTGCACCGGCCCCGCGTAGAGATCGCCCGCGGCCTCTTCAAGACGCGGGTCCATGGACATCACCCGCGCCTTGACCGCCGTCACGACGAACGACAGACAGAACATGATGTGGGCGATGAGGATCGTCCAGAAGCCCAGCTGGGCGCCCATGTTGAGGAACAGGGTGAGCAGCGAGGCGGCCATGACGACCTCGGGCATCGCCATCGGCAGGAAGATCAGCGAGTTGATCGCGCCGCGCGCCCGGAAGCGGTAGCGGACCAGCGCGAACGAGATCATCGTGCCGAGGACGGTCGCGCCGAGGGTGGCCCAGGCCGCGATCTGGAGGGACAGCGACAGCGAGCCGCACATGTCGGCGACGCCGCAGGGGTCCTTCCAGGCGTCCAGGGAGAACTTCTGCCACGCGTAGTTGAAGCGCCCGTTCGGTTTGTTGAACGAGAACACCATGACCACGACGTTCGGCAGGATCATGTACGCGAGCGTGAGCAGGCCCGCGATGACGACAAGGTTCCGTCGAATCCAACGCATCGTCGGCATCAGACCAGGTCCTCCGTTCCCGCTCGGCGGATGTAGACGGTGACCATGAGCAGCACGATCGCCATGAGGATGAACGACAGGGCGGCGGCCGTCGGGTAGTCCAGGACGCGCAGGAACTGCGACTGGATCACGTTGCCGACCATCTTGGTGTCGGTGGAGCCGAGGAGTTCGGCGTTGACGTAGTCGCCGCTCGCCGGGATGAAGGTGAGCAGCGTGCCGGAGACGACGCCCGGCATGGACAGCGGGAACGTCACCGTGCGGAAGGTGGTCACGGGCGAGGCGTACAGGTCCTGGGCGGCTTCGTGGAGCCGGCCGTCGATGCGCTCCAGCGAGGTGTAGAGCGGCAGGATCATGAACGGCAGGAAGTTGTACGTGAGACCGCAGACCACGGCCATCGGGGTGGCGAGCACCCGGTGGCCCTCGGTCCAGCCGAGCCAGCTGGTGACGTCGAGGACGTGCAGCGCGTCGAGGGCGCCGACGACCGCGCCGCCGTCGGCGAGGATCGTCTTCCAGGCCAGCGTCCGGATGAGGAAGCTGGTGAAGAACGGGGCGATGACGAGGACGAGGACGAGGTTGCGCCAGCGGCCGGCCTTGAAGGCGATCATGTACGCCAGCGGGTAGCCGAGCAGCAGGCACAGCAGCGTCGCGGTGCCCGCGTACAGCAGCGAGCTCAGGAACTGCGGCCAGTACTCCCTGAAGGCCTCCCAGTAGGTCTGGAAGTGCCAGGTGACCTCGAAACCCTTCTCCAGGGAGCCGGTCTGGACCGAGGTCGAGGCCTGGTAGACCATCGGCAGCGCGAAGAAGACGACCAGCCAGATGATGCCGGGCAGCAGCAGCCAGTACGGGACGAGCCGCTTGCGGGTGGAGGGCTTGCGAAGCACCGGAGTCTGCTCCGCCGGCCCCCGCTCCGCCGCCGGCTGTCCTTCCCGGACGAGGGTGGAGGAACTCACGAGGCGTCCTCCACCGTCTCCACGCCCGCGTCGATGTCCTGGTCGGCGTCGAGGCCGAAGGTGTGCGCCGGGTTCCAGTGCAGGACGACCTCGGCGCCGGGCACGAGGCGGCCGTCGCGCTCGATGTTCTGCTCGTACACCTGCAGACCCGCACCGGCCGGGGAGTCCACCACGTACTGGGTGGAGACGCCGATGAAGGAGGAGTCCACGATCCGTCCGGCGACCCGGTTGCGGCCGTCGGCGATGGTGCCCGCGTCGTCGGCGTGCGCCAGGGATATCTTCTCGGGCCGTACGCCCACCAGCAGCTTCCCGCCCGCGCGGACGGCGGTGGTACAGCGGTCTCCGGGCACCTTCAGCTTGCCGCCGCCGGCGGTGACGACGATGGCGGAGCCGGTCTCGGCGACCTCGGCCTCGATGAGGTTGGAGGTGCCGAGGAAGTTGGCGACGAAGGTGGTCCTCGGGTTCTCGTACAGGTCGGCGGGCGCGCCGAGCTGCTCGACCCGGCCGCCGTTCATGACCGCGACCTGGTCGGCCATGGTCATGGCCTCCTCCTGGTCGTGGGTGACGTGCACGAAGGTGATGCCGACGTCGGTCTGGATGCGCTTGAGCTCCAGCTGCATCTGGCGGCGCAGCTTGAGGTCGAGCGCGCCGAGCGGCTCGTCGAGGAGCAGCACCTGGGGGTGGTTGATGAGCGCGCGGGCGACGGCGACGCGCTGCTGCTGGCCACCGGAGAGCTGGTGCGGCTTGTGCCGGGCCTTGTCGCCGAGCTGGACGAGTTCCAGCATCTCGTCGACCTGCTTCTTCACCGACTTGACGCCGCGGCGGCGCAGGCCGAACGCGATGTTCTCCTGGATGTCCATGTGCGGGAAGAGCGCGTAGGACTGGAAGACGGTGTTCACCGGCCGCTTGTACGGGGGGAGGTCGGTGACGTCGCGGTCGCCGAGCGAGATGGTGCCCGTGGTCGGGTCCTCCAGGCCGGCGATCATGCGCAGCGTGGTCGTCTTGCCGCAGCCGGACGCGCCGAGCAGGGCGAAGAACGAGCCCTGCGGCACGGTCAGGTCGAGCGGGTGGACGGCGGTGAAGGAGCCGTAGGTCTTGCTGATGCCGCGAAGACGGACATCGCCGCCGGAGTTCTTGTCAGTCATGGGGTGGGTCCCGGGGGTGTGCGTAAGGACGGGGGAGGGCGGACGCCGGTCAGGCACCGATGAGCTTGGCGAACTTCTCCTCGTACGCCGTTTCCTCGGCCGTGCTGAGCGAACGGAACGAGTGGGACTTCCGGGCCATCTCCTTGTCGGGGACGATCAGGACATTATTGGCGAGGACCGGGTCGATTTTCGCCAGCTCGTCCTTCACGCCGTCGACGGGGCACACGAAGTTGATGTACGCGGCCAGCCGCGCGGCGACGGCCGGCTCGTAGTAGTAGTCCATGAGCTTCTCGGCGTTGGTCTTGTGCCGGGCCTGCGTGGGGATGAGCAGGTTGTCGCTGGAGGTGATGTAGCCCGCCGACGGGATCGCGTACTTGATGTCCGGGTTGTCGGCCTTGAGCTGGATGACGTCACCGGCCCAGGCGACGCAGGCGGCGATGTCGCCCTTGTCCAGGTCGGAGGTGTAGTCGTTGCCGGTGAAGCGGCGGATCTGCTTCTTGTCGACGGCCTTCTGGAGCCGGCCGATCGCGGCGTCGTAGTCGGCGTCGGTGAAGTTCGCCGGGTCCTTGCCCATGTCGAGCAGGGTCATGCCGACGGTGTCGCGCATCTCGGTCAGGAAGCCGACTCGGCCCTTGAGCGCGGGATCGTCGAGCAGCTGGGTGACGGAGTCGACCTTCCGGCCGCCGGTCGCCTTGGAGTTGTAGGCGATGATGGTGGAGATACCGGTCCAGGGGTAGGAGTAGGACCGGCCCGGGTCCCAGTCCGGGGTGCGGAACTGGGCCGAGAGGTTCGCGAACGCGTGGGGCAGGTTGGACGCGTCGAGCTTCTGCGCCCAGCCGAGGCGGATGATGCGGGCGGCCAGCCAGTCGGTGACGTTGATCAGGTCGCGGCCGGTGTCCTGGCCGGCCGCGAGCTGCGGCTTGATCTTGCCGAAGAACTCGACGTTGTCGTTGATGTCCTCGGTGTACTTGACCTTGATGCCGGTCCGTTTGGCGAACGCGGCGAGCGACGGACGGGAGTGGCCGTCCTCGCCGGTGTCCATGTACTCGGTCCAGTTGGAGAAGTTCACCGTCTTCTCCTGGGCCGAGAAGTCCGTGCTGGCCGGCCCCTGGCCCTCGCGCTTGGCGGGCGGGATGCCGCAGCCGGTCAGGGCCGCGAAACCACCGACGGTGAGCGCGCCGACGCCGCCGGCGCGCAGCATCGAGCGACGGCTGAGGGCGCCGCGACCGCTGGTCAGCGTGCGCCGTATCGCCGCGAGCTGTGCGGCCGACAGACTGTCGGACTGGTACTGCTCCATGCGCTGTGCCCTTTCGGGATGGGTCGCCGCCGGGGGCGGCGATCTGCTATCGGTCCCCGAAGATCGTGCGGTGCCAGTCCTTGGCCGCCACCGCGGTGTTGTCGAACATCACGTGCTTGACCTGCGTGTACTCCTCGAAGGAGTACGCCGACATGTCCTTTCCGAAGCCCGAGGACTTGTAGCCGCCATGGGGCATCTCACTGATGATCGGGATGTGGTCGTTGACCCAAACGCAGCCGGCCTTGATCTCACGGGTGGCCCTGTTCGCCCGGTAGACGTCGCGGCTCCAGGCGGAGGCGGCGAGGCCGTACGGGGTGTCGTTGGCGAGCCGGATGCCCTCGTCGTCGCCGTCGAAGGGCAGGGCCACCAGGACCGGTCCGAAGATCTCCGACTGCACGACCTCGCTGTCCTGCGGGGCGCCGGTGATCAGGGTAGGGCGGTAGTATGCGCCCTTCTCGAGCTCTCCACCAGGGGTTGTTCCGCCGGTGACCACGGTCGCGTAGCCGCGGGCGCGGTCCACGAAGGCGGCCACCCGGTCGCGCTGGGCGTGGCTGATCAGCGGGCCGAGATCGGTGGCGGGGTCGGCGGGGTCGCCGAGGCGGACCGTCTCCATCAGCTCCGCGACCCGCTCCACGAAGGCGTCGAACAGCGGCCGCTGGACGTAGGCGCGGGTGGCGGCGGTGCAGTCCTGTCCGCTGTTGATGAGCGAGGCGGCGACGGCGCCGTGCGCGGCGGCCTCCAGGTCGGCGTCGTCGAAGACCACGAACGGGGCCTTGCCGCCGAGTTCGAGGTGGAGCCGCTTGACGGTACGGGTGCCGATCTCGGCGACCCGCTTGCCGACGGCGGTGGAGCCGGTGAACGAGGTCATGGCGACGTCCGGGTGGCCGACCAGGTGCTCGCCCGCGACCCGCCCGGCGCCGGTCACGATGTTGACGACACCGTCGGGGATCCCGGCGTCGGTCACCGCCCGGGCGAACATCAGCGAGGTCAGCGGGGTGAGTTCGGCCGGCTTCAGGACGATGGTGTTGCCGGCCGCGATGGCCGGGAGGATCTTCCACGCGGCCATCTGCAGCGGGTAGTTCCAGGGCGCGATCGAGCCGACCACGCCGATCGGCTCGCGCCGTACGTAGGAGGTGTGGTCGCCGGAGTACTCGCCGGCGGACTGGCCCTGGAGGTGCCGTGCGGCGCCCGCGAAGAAGGCCGTGTTGTCCACCGTGCCGGGGACGTCGAACTCGGTCGTCAGCCTGATCGGCTTGCCGCACTGGAGCGACTCGGCGCGGGCGAAGTCCTCGGCCCGGTCCGCGAGTACGCCGGCGAGCCGGTGCAGCGCGTCGGACCGCTCGCCGGGTGTGGCGCCGGCCCAGCCGGGCAGGGCCTCGCGGGCACTGGCGACGGCGTCGTCCACGTCGTCCGTCGAGGCGAGGCGGTACGTGTACACGCTCTCGCCGGTCGCCGGATCGACGACGCTGTGGTCCTCGTCGGAGGTGCCGGGACGGAGCCGTCCTCCGATGTACTGCGCGCCGTCCGTGAAGTGGTCCGACATCTGGAAGCGGTTGCCCATGGCGCTCTCCGTTGTTCCCGCTCGAATTGAATGCCGATCCTGGCAGAGCGCCCCAGGCCCAACAAGGGATTCCGTTGTTGCCTTTTGGTTACTCGACGGAATCTGTCGACCAAAGTGTCGAGAACGGCGGGCAATTGCCGGACGGAGTGTCAGTGGCGCCTGCGAGAGTGACGTGCATGAAAGCGCTTGAGGAACTGAAGGAGCAGGTCAGCGCCATGGAAGCGGGCGGCGACCGGGTCAAATGGCTGCATTTCTGGGGCCATCGCCCGCGCCCCGACGGCGAGTTGGGGGCGAGTTGTCTCAGCCAATGGTGGCCGTCACCGTTCGTGGTCGACGGCGTGCGCTATGCCACGGCCGAGCATTGGATGATGGCCAAAAAGGCGAGGCTTTTCGGGGATCGCGAAGCGGAGGAGGCGGCGCTGGCCGCCCGTACCCCCGCAGAGGCGAAGAAGGCGGGCCGGCTGGTGCGCGGCTTCGACGGCGCCGTCTGGGAGCGGGAGCGCTTCGGCATCGTCGTGGCGGGCAGCACGCACAAGTTCGGCTCGGACCCGGCGCTGCGCGCGTTCCTGGTGGGCACCGGGAAGCGGGTCCTGGTGGAGGCCAGCCCCATGGACCGGATCTGGGGCATCGGCCTGGCCGCCGACGACCCGCGGGCGAGGGACCCGGAGCGGTGGCGGGGGCTGAATCTGCTGGGCTTCGCGCTGATGGAGGCGCGGGAGCGGCTGGGGTGAGACCCCGGACTCCGGACCCCGGACCCCGGATACGGCGACAAACGAGGACGGACGACGACGGACCGACGCGACGACGGACGCGCGGGGCGGGAAGGCCGCCCCGCGCGTCCGTCTGCCGGTCAGTCGGTCGGTCGGTCGGTCGGTCAGTGCGTCGTCGCGTACCGGGGTACGCCGGTGCTCACTGCTCGACCTGGAGCACGACCTCCGACGAGTCCCCCTGCTCCGAGTCGACCTCCGAGAAGTCGTAGGTCGTGAGCGAGAAGATCATCGCGGCCAGGAACAGGGCGCTGAGCAGGGCGCCGATCGAACCGAGCACGATGCCCGCGATCGCCATGCCGCGGTTGGTCGCCTCGCCGCGCTTGGCCTTCTTGAGGCCGATGATGCCGAAGATCAGGGCCAGGATGCCGAGCACGAGGCCGAGGCCCCAGAAGCAGAAGCCCGCGACCGCGATGATGCCGAGCACCATCGAGGCCGTGCCCTGGCCGTTGGACGGAGCGGGCCCCCAGCCGGGCTGGTTGCCGTACGCCGGGTAGCCGGGCGTCGTCCCGTAGCCGGCGCCCGGGTACGTGGGCGGCGGCGCCGGATAGCCGTATCCGGTGGGCGCGCCCGGCGGTGTCGTGCCTCCGGGCGGGGTCGTCCCGGCCGGAGGCGTGGTGGCGGCGGCCGGGTAGCCGTAGCTCCCGCCCGGTGCCACGGGCGGCGGCGGAAGTTCCACCCCCGAGGCCATGGTCTGCTGGTCGTGCACCGACGGCGGGCCGGACACGTCCGGCGCCGGCGGGCCGGATATGTCCTGCGCGGGCGGGCCGGCGGGCTTGTTCAGTTCGACACCGTCGCGGTTCGGCGGAGCCCACGGGTCCACCGGAGTGTCGTTGTTCTCGGACATGGGCCTCCCCCATCGTGGTCCCGTCATGCTACGTGTCCGGCGCTTACGCCCGGGTCGGGCCTACGATGATCCGATGACCGACCTCTCTTCCTTCATCGCCGGGCTCCCGAAGGCCGAGCTGCACGTGCACCACGTGGGCTCCGCCTCGCCCCGGATCGTGGCCGAGCTCGCGGCCCGCCACGCGGACTCCCGGGTCCCGGCGGATCCGGAGGCGCTGCGCGAGTACTTCACGTTCACGGACTTCGCGCACTTCATCGACGTGTACCTGTCGGTGGTGGACCTGGTCCGCACCCCGGAGGACGTCCGGCTGCTGACGTTCGAGGTGGCCCGGGACATGGCGCGGCAGAACATCCGCTACGCGGAGCTGACCATCACCCCGTACAGCTCGGTGCGGCGCGGGATCGACGAGTTCGCGTTCATGGAGGCGATCGAGGACGCCCGCAAGGCGGCCGAGACCGAACTGGGCGTCCTGCTGCGCTGGTGCTTCGACATCCCGGGCGAGGCGGGTCTGGTGTCGGCGGAGGAGACGGCGCGGCTCGCGCTGGACCGGCGGCCGGAGGGCCTGGTGTCCTTCGGGCTCGGCGGCCCGGAGATCGGTGTGCCGCGCCCGCAGTTCAAGCCGTTCTTCGACCGCGCGCGGGCGGAGGGGCTGCGGTCGGTGCCGCACGCGGGCGAGACGACCGGGCCGGAGACGGTCTGGGACGCGGTGCGGCTGCTGGGCGCGGAGCGGATCGGTCACGGTACGAGCGCGGCCCGGGACCCGGAGCTGCTCGCGTATCTGGCGGATCAGCGGATCGCGCTGGAGGTGTGCCCGACGTCGAACATCGCGACGCGCGCCGTGGACCGGATGGAGAACCACCCGCTGCGGCGGATGGTGGACGCCGGGGTGCTCGTCACCATCAACAGCGACGACCCGCCGATGTTCGGTACGGACCTGAACCACGAGTACGCGGTCGCCGCCCGGCTCCTGGAGCTGGACGAGCGGGGGCTCGGCGCGCTGGCGAAGAACGCGGTGGAGGCGTCGTTCCTGGACGAGGCCGGCAAGGCGCGGCTGGCCGGGGAGATCGACACGTACACGGAGACGTGGCTCGCGGGCCGGTAACCGTACGAAGAAGACCAAGGAACACCGAGGAGCACCGAGGAATACCGAGGAGCACTCGGGAAGCGCGGGCCCGTCCGGATCTCCGGGCGGGCCCGTCGCGTCGCCGGGCGGGCCCGCACAATGAGGGGTATGCAGCCCGTCACTGTCGTAGGTCATCGCGGTGATCCGTACCGCGCCCGTGAGAACACCCTCGCCTCGGTCCGCTCCGCCTTCGCCCGCAGCGCGGACACCGTGGAGGTCGATGTCCGGCTGACCCGGGACGGTGTCCCGGTGCTGCTGCACGACACGACCCTGAAGCGGCTGTGGGGGCACGACCGGCCGCTGGACTCGGTCACGGCGGACGAGTTGGCGGAGCTGACCTTCGACGGGGTGCCGACGCTGCGCGAGGCGCTGGCCGCCGCCGGGGAGCGGCGGCTGCTGCTCGATCTGCCGGGCGGCGACGAGCGGACGGTCCGCGCGGTCGCCGGCACGGTCGCCGAGTGCGGGGCGCGCGAGCGGGTGGCGTACTGCGCGGGCGGCGCGGCGATGCTGCGGGTGCGGGCGGTGGAGCCGGGCGCGGAGATCGCGCTGACCTGGAATTCGCTCGCCCCGCCGCGCCCGGTGCTGCTCGACGCGCTGCGTCCGAAATGGCTCAACTACCGTTTCGGGCTGGTCGGTCCGGACTTGGTCGCCCGTGTCCACCGGGACGGACTGCTGGTCTCGGTATGGACCCCGGACACGAAACGGAGCATGCGTAAGCTGATCATGAACGGGGTCGATTCGATCACCACCAATCGGGTCGACGCCCTCGCCGCCGTACTGCGAAAGGGCCGCACATGAACGACAGGATCCGCACCGACATCGCGCACAACGCCCGCGTGTGGAACTACTGGCTGGGCGGCAAGGACAACTATCCGGTGGACCGGGCGGTCGGCGACCAGGTGACGTCGCTGCACCCGAGCATCGGCGCGGTGGCGCGTGCGGACCGGGCGTTCCTGGGGCGGGTGGTGACGCGTCTCGCCGCCGAGGCCGGGGTGCGCCAGTTCCTCGACATCGGCACGGGACTGCCGACCGTCGACAACACCCACGAGGTGGCCCAGCGGGTGGCCCCGGACTCGCGGATCGTCTACGTCGACAACGACCCGATCGTGCTGACGCACGCGCGGGCGCTGCTGACCGGGTCGGCCGAGGGTGCCACGGAGTACGTGGACGCCGACGCCCGCGACCCGCGAGGGATCATCGAGGCGGCGGGCAAGACGCTGGACTTCTCCCGGCCGGTCGCGGTGCTGATGCTGGGCATCCTCAACTTCGTCCCGGACACGGACGAGGCGCGCTCGATCGTGCGGACGGTGATGGCGGCGGTGCCCTCGGGCAGCTATCTCGCGCTGACGCATCCGACGGAGGACCCCGAGGTGGGCGGCGAGGCGAACGCGGCGGCGATGGCGTTCTGGAACGCCAACGCGACCCCGCCGATCAAGGCCCGCGGCCGGGCGGACGTCGCCTCCTTCTTCGAGGGTCTCGACCTGCTGGAGCCGGGCCTGGTGTCGTGCGCGCGCTGGGGCGCGCCGAAGGCGGCGGACGTGGCGCAGTACGGCGCGGTGGGCCGCAAGCCGTAATGCGCGACGGGGGGACGGTACGGATACGGGCCTGGTGGGAGGCGCGGGGCCTGAACGGGATGCGGCGGAGGCTCGCCGCGTGGGGTGCGGCGCATCCGTGGGTGCTGGACGCCGGGATCGCGCTGCTCGTGCAGGCGGCGATGACGATGCCGTTCGTGGTGCCGCGCCCGCCCGAGCTGTCGCCGGCGACCTGGCCGGCGTACGGGCTGACGACGCTGACCGCGGTGCCGCTGATCTGGCGGCGGCGGGCGCCGTTCACGGTGCTCGTCGCGGTGCTTGCGACAAGCGGGCTCTACCGGCTCGCGCTGGAGGGGCCGGGGCAGCCGCTGCCGTACACGGTCCTGGTCTGTCTGTACACGATCGCCATGCTGTCGCCGCCCCGCGTGCGGTACGCGGCAGCGCTGATCGTCACGCTCGCGGTGCCGGTGTCGGTGTGGCTCAACACCCAGGAGCTGCGTGAACTGACCTTCTCCCTCTTCGTGTTCGGCGCGGCTTACGCGTTCGGCCGTCTCGCGGACGCCCGGCAGCGGGAGCAGCGGGCGGCGGCGGAGCGGGCGACCGCCCGTGAACGGGCCCGCATCGCACGGGAGATGCACGACATCCTGTCGCACGCGGTGAGCCTGATGATCGTGCAGGCGGAGGCGGGTCCGGTGGCGGTACGGGTGGCGCCGGAGCGCGCGGAGGCGGCGTTCGAGGCGATCTCGGCGGCGGGCCGGGACGCGATGGTCCAACTGCGAAGCATGCTGGGCGTGTTGCGCGAGGAGGGCCCGCGGGACGGAGCCGCCTCGTCCGCCGTGCCGCCGCGTGCGCCGCAGCCGGGGCTCGGTGAACTGCCGGAGCTGCTCGCGCGGGTACGGGGCGGCGGTCTCGACGTGGGGTACGCGGTGGAGGGCGCCGAGCGGCCGCTGCCGGCGGCGTTGGAGGCGACCGTGTTCCGGATCGTCCAGGAGGCGCTGACCAATGTGGTCAAGCACGCCCGGGCCCGGTCGGTGCGGGTGCGGCTCGATTACGGGCCGAAGGACCTCGCGGTGCGGGTGACGGACGACGGGCGCGGGCCGCGCGGCGGCGAGGCGTCCGGCGGGCACGGCCTGACCGGGGTGCGCGAGCGGGCGGCGGCGCACGGCGGCTGGGCGGCGGCCGGTCCGGGGCCGGACGGGCGGGGGTTCGAGGTGCGGGTGGTTCTTCCTTTGGAGGCGGGATGACGGTCCGGGTGGTGGTGGCGGACGACCAGGAGCTGGTGCGCAGCGGGTTCGCGCTGATCCTCGGCATGCAGGAGGACATCGAGGTCGTCGCGGAGGTCGGGGACGGGGCGGAGGCGCTGGAGGCGGTGCGGCGGCTGCGCCCGGACGTGGCGCTGCTCGACATCCGGATGCCCCGGATGGACGGCATCGAGGCCTGCCGGGCGATCAGCGCGGAGACGGACTGCCGGACGGTGATGCTGACGACCTTCGACACCGACGCGTATGTGTACGAGGCGCTGCACGCGGGGGCCAGCGGGTTCCTGCTGAAGGACGTACGGCGGGACGATCTGGTGCACGCGGTCCGGGTGGTCGCGGCGGGCGAGTCGCTGCTCGCGCCGTCGGTGGCCCGGCGGCTGGTGGAGCAGTACACGGCGGCGGCTCCCCGGCAGGGCGGCCCGGGGCGGGACGACGAGCGCCTGTCGGTGCTGACCGTACGGGAGCGGGAGACGCTGGTGCTGCTCGCGCGGGGGCTGTCGAACGCGGAGATCGCGGCGGAGCTGACGGTCAGCGGCCACACGGTGAAGACGCATGTGGGCCAGGTGCTGGCCAAGTTGGGGCTGCGGGACCGGATCCAGGCGGTGATCTGCGCGTACGAGACGGGCCTGGTCACGGCGGGCGATCCCCCGGTCGGGGGAGGCGGGGGCGCGGGTTCCTCCCCCGGGCGGGCGAGCCGATAGGGCGGTGAGGACCGCCGGTGCGGGCGATCCGCTCGGCGCCGCGGGTCGACAGGATGGAGCCATCGACAACGACGGCTTTCCCTTCAGGAGTTGACCTTCATGCGTGGCATCCGAATCCGCACCCTGCTCACCGCGGCCGTGGCCGTGGGCATCGCGGCCGGCCCGGTGGCCTTCCCCGCCGCGGCCGCCGGCCCGGCTCCCGCCGCCACCGCCCACAGCACCCACAGCACCCACAGCACCCAGGTTTCTGACCCCGCCGGGCCGGTGCTCGCGAAGGTGATCGCCGGACTGCCGTCGAAGGACGCGACGGCCGCACTGGTCCGGGTCGGCGGCACCGAGGGTGTCTGGCGGGGCTCGGCGGGGGTCCACGACCTGGAGTCGGGCCGCCCGGCCGATCCGGACGCCCGCTTCCGGGCCGGCTCGGTGACGAAGGTGTTCACGGCGGCGGTGGTCCTCCAGCTGGCGTCCGAGGGCCGGATCGATCTGGACCGCCCGGCCCGCGCGTACCTCCCGGACCTGATCCCCGCGAGCTACGGGACGGTGACGGTACGTCAGCTCCTCAACCACACCCATGGCATCCCGGCGGCCCAGACGCCCGGCGACACCGTCGAGGAGTGGTACGAGAACCGGATGGAGATCCGCGACCCGCGCGCCATGGTGCGGTCGGCGACCTCGCAGCCGCGCGAGTTCGCGCCCGGCACGGAGCAGCACTACCTGAACATCGGCTACACGATCGCCGCCCTGATCGTGGAGCGGGTGACGGGCGACTCGTACGAGCACCAGCTGAAGACCCGTGTCCTGCACCCGCTCGGCCTGCGGAACACCTACTCCCCGGGCACCAGCCCGCTGATCAAGGGGCCGCACAACCACGGTTACCAGACGATGCGTCTGGAGGACGGGACCGAGAGACTGCGGGACGTGACGGTGTGGAGCCCGACGGACGGCTGGGCGGCCGGGGACCTGATCTCGACGACGGCCGATCTGGAGCGTTTCACCCGGGCCCTGTTCGCGGGCCGGGTGGTGCGCGGGCCGCTCCTGGAGGAGATGTTCACCCTGCCGAAGGTGGCGGACCACACGTCCGGCGAGCCGGCGGCGTTCTCCGCCGGCCTGTCGATGAAGGTCCTGGGCGGGCGCGAGGTGTGGGGCAAGACCGGTGGCCGCTGGGGCTACAACACGGCCATCGCCTCGACCCGCGACGGCGCGCGGACCCTGGTCTACAGCGTCAACTCCACGGACGCGAAGGGCCAGGACATGAACCGGGTGGCGATGGGCCTCATGCTGGCGACGTTCGGTGCGCCGTCGTCGTGACGGCGGGGCCGGTCAGTGCTTCGAGGCGCTTGATCTGGCGGCGTACGACGAGCAGCGGCAGGATGCCGAACACGCCGAACGCCATGTCGATGACCGACCACCAGAAGGGGATGCCGCGGACCGGTCCGCAGATCAGGGCGAGCGGGATGACGCCGACGCAGGCGATCATGCCGAACTCGATGATCCAGATGTTGCGGACGGGGTCGCGGTAGGGGCCGTAGAAGGCGACGGCGATGACGAGGTGGGCGAAGGCCAGCCAGTCGGTGCCGTACAGCATGTAGGGGGCTTCGGCGTCGGTTCCCTCGATGCCCGTGCGGACCCGGGCGATCCACTCGGCGAGACCGGGGAAGGCGTCGCCGAGCGGAGCGGCCCAGGAGGCCAACGCCTCGTCGACCAGGCGGAGTTCGGTGACCAGCGGGAACGCGGTGGCCCCGCTGAGCACCAGACAGACGATGAAGACGACCAGCCAGACGCGAATGCGCGTGAGAAGGGCCCGAGGCCCGTTCGTGTCGCTCATGAAGGCAGCGTACGCCTCTCATGAACATGTTCAAAAGTGGGTGGCGATCTTCCGTCCCACGGTGTGCGGGACGGCGGTCGCGCACCGGGCGATCACCCCGTGCCGCGACTCACGGCGCCCCGCGCATCCCCCGCTCCAGAGCCGCCCCACCGGACGCGACCACGACCGGCCATCCGCTCGACTCCCGTATGTCCGCCGTGACTTGGGCGGCGGCGCTCGCCCGGTGGACGAGGAACGGGCCGCCGGGCACGACCAGGACGGCGCCCAGGCGGTCGAGGAGTACGGAGAGCAGGTCCATGACGCCGGCGCCGCCGAACCGGTGGAAGGTGACGCAGTCGGCGCGCACCGCCACCTCGGCCTTCCCGCCGCCCGATGTCCGGACGACGAGCGACTCGCCGTCCCGGGCCACCGTGCACGGGTCGAGCACCTCGCGCACGACGGCCCGGTCGAGCGGCACGGCCCCGCCGTCCGCGAGGCGCATGACGAAGACCTCGAAGCTCACAGCCCGACGATCGAGTTCCACCGCTTGGCGAACACGGCCCGCTCCTCGGCGGTGATGTCCCGGGCGATCGCCAGCCGCTTGCGCATCGCGTCGTCGGGGAAGATCAGCGGGTCCTCGGCGAGCGCGGCCAGTTCCTCGTCGCCGGAGTCGGCGAGGACGTCCCGGGCGGCGGGCACGGGGCACACGTAGTTGACCCAGGAGGCCAGTTCGGCGGCGACCTCGGGCTCGTAGTAGTAGTCGATCAGCGCCTCGGCGTTGGCCTTGTGCTGCGCCAGGTTGGGGATCATCATCGACTCCGCCCACAGTTCGGCGCCCTCCTCGGGCACGACGAACTCGATGTCGGGGTTGTCGGCCTGGAGCTGGATGATGTCGCCGGAGTAGGCCTGGCAGGCGAGTACGTCGCCGGTCGACAGGTCCTTGATGTAGTCGTTGCCGGTGAAGCGCCGGATGTGCTTCGTGTGGACGAGCTTCTCGATGCGGTCGCACAGCCGGTCGAAGTCGGCGCCGGTCCAGCGGGTGACGTCGGCTCCGTCGCCCAGCATGAGCAGCGCGAAGGACTCGTCGAGCCCGGACAGCAGGGTGACCTTGCCGCGCAGGTCGGGCGCCCACAGGTCCTGGGTGGAACGTATCTCCCGGCCGAGCTTCCTGCGGTTGTACGCGATGCCGGTGATCCCGGACTGCCAGGGCACCGAGTGGGTACGGCCCTGGTCGAAGGCGGGCGTGCGCAGCAGCGGGTCCAGGTACTTCGCGACGTTGGGCTGCTTCGCCCGGTCCATCTCCTGGACCCAGCCGAGGCGGACGAAGCGGGCGGCCATCCAGTCGCTGATGACGACGATGTCGCGGCCGGTCTCCTGGTGGTTCATCAGCGCGGGGCTGATCTTGCCGAAGAACTCGTCGTTGTCGTTGATCTCCTCCTTGTACTGGACGGAGATCCCGGTGCGCTTGGCGAAGGCGTCCAGGGTGGGCCGCTTCGACGTGTTCTTGTCGTCGGTGTCGATGTAGAGGGGCCAGTTGGCGAAGGTCAGCACCCGGTCCCGGGCGGACAGGTCGCGTCCGGCCCGGTCGGCCGGTGCGACGTACGCCGGAGGCACTCCGCAGCCGGCGAGGAGCGCCGCGGCGCCGGTACCGCCGATCCCCCGCAGCAGGGCGCGGCGGGGCATGGTCTTCCTGAGGGTCGCTGTCACGCGGACAGCTTCACGGCGGGTGCCGAGGCGGGGCAATGGACGCTCCGTCGACTCGAAGGGCGCGGCCCCGACACCCTGTCGATCAGGGTGTCGGGGCCGCGGGGGCAGAGATCCCCAGGCGGGGCCTGGGGAGGGGTGGTCGGCTCAGCCGAGCGACGTCATGACGTGCTTGATGCGCGTGTAGTCGTCGAAGCCGTAGGCCGACAGGTCCTTACCGTAACCGGACTTCTTGAATCCGCCGTGCGGCATCTCGGCGACGAGCGGGATGTGGGTGTTGATCCACACACAGCCGAAGTCGAGCGCCTTGGACATGCGCATGGCGCGCGCGTGGTCCTTGGTCCACACGGAGGAGGCCAGGGCGTACTCGACGCCGTTGGCGAACTCCAGGGCCTGGGCCTCGTCGGTGAAGGACTGGACCGTGATGACCGGGCCGAAGACCTCGTTCTGGACGATCTCGTCGTCCTGCTTGAGGCCGGAGACGACGGTCGGGGCGAAGAAGTAGCCCTTGTCGCCGACCCGGTGGCCGCCCGCCTCGACCTTGGCGTGGGCGGGGAGGCGCTCGATGAAGCCGCTGACCTGCTTCAGCTGGTTCGCGTTGTTCAGCGGGCCGTAGAGCACGTCCTCGTCGTCCGGCTGGCCGGTCTTCGTCTCGGCGGCGGCCTTGGCGAGGGCGGCGACGAACTCGTCGTGGATGGACTCGTGGACGAGCACGCGGGTGGCGGCGGTGCAGTCCTGGCCGGCGTTGAAGAAGCCGGCGACGGAGATGTCCTCGACGGCCTTGGCGATGTCGGTGTCCTCGAAGACCACGACCGGGGCCTTGCCGCCCAGCTCCAGGTGGACGCGCTTGACGTCCTTGGCCGCCGACTCGGCGACCTGCATGCCGGCCCGGACCGAGCCGGTGATGGAGGCCATCGCCGGGGTCGGGTGCTCGACCATGGCGCGGCCGGTCTCGCGGTCGCCGCAGACGACGTTGAAGACGCCCTTGGGCACGATCTGCCCGATGATCTCGGCGATGAGGACCGTCGAGGCGGGAGTGGTGTCCGAGGGCTTGAGGACGACCGTGTTGCCCGCGGCGAGCGCCGGGGCGAACTTCCACACGGCCATCATCATCGGGTAGTTCCACGGCGCGACCTGCGCGCAGACGCCGACCGGCTCGCGGCGGATGATGGAGGTCATGCCCTCCATGTACTCGCCGGCGGAGCGGCCCTCCAGCATCCGGGCGGCACCCGCGAAGAAGCGGATCTGGTCCACCATCGGCGGTACTTCTTCGCTCGCGGTGAGGGCGACCGGCTTGCCGGTGTTCTCGACCTCGGCGGCGACGAGTTCGTCGGCCCGCTCCTCGAAGGCGTCCGCGATCTTCAGCAGGACCTTCTGGCGCTCGGCGGGCGTGGTGTCGCGCCAGGCGGGGAAGGCGGCCGCGGCGGCCTCCATGGCGGCGTCGACGTCGGCCTGGCCGGACAGCGGGGAGGTGGCGTACACCTCGCCGGTGGCGGGGTTGGTCACCTCGATGGTGCGGCCGTCCGCCGCGTCCCGGAACTCCCCGTTGATGTAGTTACGCAGCCGGCGCAGCTCGGTGGTCACTGGCCACCCCTCCTGTCACGTTCCGTACCCCGCACGCCTTCGTGCGGTGTCCCGTTGGGCGGGATGGACGAAGCCTAGTCGGTCCACTGTCGCTTTCAACAGACCCAACGCCCAGTACCTACGGATTCAGTGCCCGATGACCCTCAAGACAACGAATTTCATCAGTTTGGGGTTGCCAGACCGCGCGGTTCGGTGCACAGTGAGGACGTGGCCAGTCGTAGCGCAGACTCGAGAACCGGAACCGGTTCGTCCCCGACGATCGATGCCGTCTCCCTGGCGATCATCGAACAGCTCCAGGAGGACGGCCGCCGTCCGTACGCCGCCATAGGCAAGGCCGTGGGCCTGTCCGAGGCCGCCGTACGGCAGCGCGTTCAGAAGCTGCTCGACCAGAACGTCATGCAGATCGTCGCCGTCACCGACCCGCTCACCGTGGGATTCCGGCGGCAGGCGATGGTCGGCGTGCACGTCGAGGGTGACCTTGATCCGGTTGCCGAGGCGCTGACGGCCATGGCCGAATGCCAGTACGTGGTGATGACCGCGGGCTCGTTCGACCTGATGGTGGAGATCGTCTGCGAGGACGACGACCACCTCCTGGATGTGATCAACAGACGCATCCGCACCCTCCCCGGGGTGCGCTCCACCGAGAGCTTCGTCTACCTGAAGCTCAAGAAGCAGACCTATATGTGGGGAACCCGATAGCCGTGAGCAACTCCCGCAGCGACCTCTCCAAGTCCGCCTACGACCACCTGTGGATGCACTTCACCCGCATGTCGTCGTACGAGAACAACCCCGTCCCCACCATCGTCCGCGGTGAGGGCACCTACATCTTCGACGACAAGGGCAAGAAGTACCTCGACGGCCTCGCCGGCCTGTTCGTGGTGCAGGCCGGCCACGGCCGCAAGGAGCTGGCCGAGGTCGCGCGCAAGCAGGCCGAGGAGCTCGCGTTCTTCCCGGTGTGGTCGTACGCCCACCCCAAGGCCGTCGAGCTGGCCGAGCGCCTCGCCCACGAGGCCCCGGGCGACCTCAACAAGGTCTTCTTCACCACCGGTGGCGGCGAGGCCGTCGAGACCGCGTGGAAGCTCGCCAAGCAGTACTTCAAGCTGATGGGCAAGCCCACCAAGTACAAGGTCATCTCGCGTGCGGTCGCCTACCACGGCACCCCGCAGGGCGCCCTGTCCATCACCGGTCTGCCCGGCCTGAAGGCCCCCTTCGAGCCGCTGGTCCCCGGCGCGCACAAGGTGCCGAACACCAACATCTACCGCGCGCCGCTGTTCGGCGACGACCCGGAGGCCTTCGGCCGCTGGGCCGCCGACCAGATCGAGCAGGAGATCCTGTTCGAGGGCCCCGACACCGTCGCCGCCGTCTTCCTGGAGCCGGTGCAGAACGCCGGCGGCTGCTTCCCGCCGCCGCCCGGGTACTTCCAGCGGGTCCGCGAGATCTGCGACAAGTACGACGTGCTGCTCGTCTCCGACGAGGTCATCTGCGCCTTCGGCCGCCTCGGCACCACCTTCGCCTGCGACAAGTTCGGCTACGTGCCGGACATGATCACCTGCGCGAAGGGCATGACCTCGGGCTACTCCCCGATCGGCGCGTGCATCGTCTCCGACCGGCTCGCCGAGCCGTTCTACAAGGGCGACAACACCTTCCTGCACGGCTACACCTTCGGCGGCCACCCGGTCTCCGCCGCGGTCGGCCTCGCCAACCTCGACCTGTTCGAGCGGGAGAAGCTGAACCAGCACGTCCTCGACAACGAGGGCAACTTCCTCTCCACGCTGCAGAAGCTGCACGACCTGCCGATCGTCGGCGACGTCCGCGGCAACGGCTTCTTCTACGGCATCGAGCTGGTGAAGGACAAGAACACCAAGGAGTCCTTCAACGCGGAGGAGACCGAGCGCGTCCTGTACGGCTTCCTCTCCAAGGCGCTCTTCGAGAACGGTCTGTACTGCCGTGCCGACGACCGAGGCGACCCGGTCATCCAGCTGGCCCCGCCGCTCATCTCGGACCAGTCGACGTTCGACGAGATCGAGCAGATCCTCCGCGCCACGCTGACGGAGGCCTGGACCAAGCTGTAAGCGAAGGTCCCGGACCGGGCTCGCCTCGGTCCCACGCGCGCCACGCCGCCCTCACGGCGTGACACCCCGGCCCGGACCTGCCGCCATCCGAGTGGATGACGGCGGGTCCGGGCCGTGTGCTGTCCGTACCACCCGATCCCAGTCCCTACGGTGCGAAGCGGTGCCCTGGCCCGGGGCCCGGCCCCGGGGTGCTCCCCACCCCGGTGACCCACCGGCCCGCCCGGTCGTTCCCCGTACCGGGGGGGTGCCCACCCACGGCACCGACCGGCGCAGACCGGCACCGACTGGCTCCGACATCGAGGTGTACACGATGGCCCCACCGGACAACGACGTGCTCTGGGCGCGTTCCCTGCGCTGCACCCTGGGCGGCCGCCAGGGCGCGACCGATGTGCTCACCGGCGTCAGCGTCAACGTGCGCGAGGGCGAGATCCTCGCCGTCGTCGGACCGCGCGGCAGCGGCAAGACCACCCTGCTGCGCTGCCTGTCCGGGCAGCAGGTCGCCCAGGAGGGCGAGGTCTGGTTCAACAGCGTGCCCGTGCACACCATGAACCGGGTCCAGCGCGACCTGCTCCACCGGGACCGCTTCGGCTGGATCGGCACCGAACCCGGCCTGGTGCCCGAACTCACCGCCTGGGAGAACACCGCCCTGCCGCTGATGCTGCGCGGTGTCCCCCGCCGCGCCGCCAAGACCGCCGCGGCCGAATGGCTGGAGCGCCTCGACATCGGCGCCTCGGCCCGCAGCCGTCCGCACGCCCTCACTCCCGCGCAGTGCCAGCGGATCGCCACCGCCCGGGCCCTGATCACCACCCCCGACGTGCTGTTCGCGGACGAGCCGACCGCCACCCTGTACAGCGGCGACGCCGCACAGGTGCTGCGCACCCTCACCGCCGCGGCCCGCACACACGGCATCACCGTGCTCCTGGCGACCCACGACCTCGGCGTCGCCGCCCTCGCCGACCGTACGATCGCGCTCCGCGACGGACGACGCGTCGGCACCCCGGCACCGGCCAACGGGGCGGAGGGCGTCACCGCGTGCTCGCTCTCCGTCTAGTCCGCGGGGCCCACCCGCTCGTCCAGCTGCGCCGTCTGCTGGTCGCCACCGCCGCCGCGGGCGTCGGTTTCCTGCTGCTGTGCGCCCTCGGGTACGCGGTCGGCCACCCCGCCCGCTCCTCGGACGCCGCGCTGCGGCTGCTGTGGTGCCTGCCGCCGCTCGTCGCCACCACGCAGCTGGCGGTGGCCGTGGCCCGTACCGACCCGAGCACCCGGCCCCGGCCCGGCCTGTCCGCGATCGGTCTCGGCCCCGGCCGGCTCACCGCGGTCGCCGCCACCTCCACGGCCGTCTCCTGCACCCTCGGCTCCCTGCTGGCCCTCCTCCTGTTCCTGCATCTGCGCGGCGACATCACCGGCCTCCCCTTCGACGGCGCCGCGTCCGGACTGCTCGCCGCGGGCAAACCGATGCCACTGGCCGCCACGCTCACCCTGCTCGCCCTCGTCCCCCTCACCGCCGCCACCGCGGCCGGACTCGCGCTCCGCCCGAACCGGCCCGCGCCCCCCGCCACCGGCCGCTCCGCCACCGCCGGGCTGCCCTGGGGCGTGGCGCTGCTCACCGGTGGACTCGCCGTGGAGACCTACGCGGCGCGCGGCGAGGACGGTGGTGTGTTCATCGGATGGTTCCTCACGGCGATCGGCCTGGCCATGACGGGCCCCGCACTCGTCCACGGGTGCGGCCGGCTGCTCCAGACGCTCCGTCCGGGCGCGCTGCGGCTGCTCGCCGGACGCGTCCTGATGACCGAGGCCCACCGCATCGGCCGCCCGCTCGGAATCCTGAGCGCGGTCGGCTCGGCCGGGGTGGCGGCGGCCGCGTACTACGGAGGGGCGGTCTTCGGCCCGCTCACCTGGCTGGGCGCGGTGCTGGTCGTCGGCTGCACCACGGCGACCCTGGTGACCGCGGCCCTCGAATCCCGCCGCTCCCGCGCCCGCACCACCGCCGCCCTGCTCCGCCTCGGCGCCCCGGCCTCGATGCTGCGGACGACGGCGCTGCTGCGGGCGGGCGTGCTGCTCGCGGTCTTCGTCCCGCTGACGTGGGTGGTGGGGACGCTGGCGGCGGCGCCGCTGCGGCGGTAGCGGGCACGGCTCCGACCATGGAAAATCCCGCGCGGGCCCGGGCCCGCGCGGGGCAGAATCCACGGCGATGGATGTGTTCGAGTGTACGAAGTGCGGGGCCGCGCTGACGGCGCCGGTCGCACGGGTCCCGCTTCCGCCGGAGGCCCATGGCGGTTACGGGCACGATGCCATGCCGCCGCTGATGGAGCCGGGGACGTACGCCGTGGATCCCCTGCCGTCGGGCTTTCCCTACCGTCTCTGGGCGGACGTCGAGAAGGCGGATGCCGAGGCCCAGGGGGTCTTCGCGCCGGTCCGCTCGGTGTCGTTCGGCCCGGCGGGCCGGATCCTGATCGCGCCGGGCGACACCCGCGGCACCGTGCTGATACCCGAGCACTCCGGCGACTCGTGCCTGGGGATGTGCGCCGGGGAGAAGCCGAACATGGCGTGCGCCGCGTGCGGATCCCTGGTGGCGTCCCGGGAGGACGACTGCGGGATGTGGCAGGCGGTCTGGATGGAGCCGGACGCGGTACGCCGGGTGCCGACCGGACGCCCCGCCCCGGCCCCCGTCTTCATCCCCCTCCCGCCGGAGAGCCCCGGCGGCGGGTGGAGCGACCGCTGGTCGGGCGCGGCGGGAGCGGCGCTCGCCCATCTGCTGGCCGCCTCCGGGGGTGACCGGGTGGAACTGCCGGGCGGGTACGCCGAGCTGATGTTCGCGCGAGTGGTCGAGGCGTTGCTCCCGTCGGACGGGCCCGCGCGCCGGGTGGGGGTGGCCGGACCGGGAGTGCCGGCCGACGGGAACCTGGACATCGCGCTCGTCCCGGCCGGCGCGCCCGACGCCGCCGGCGGCGCGCTGCCCGTACCGCTGCCCGACGGGGTCTGGGCCTGCCTCGCGCTGCCGGGGGAGACCTCACCGCTGCCCGCGACGGGCGTCCTGCCGGGCGGGGTGCTGCGGGACGACTACCCCGTGCCCGACCGCCCCGGGTGGCTCTTCGCCATCGACTACCGCGTGTTCTTTCGCACGCTGTCCCGGCTGCCGGAGGTCCGGCAGCCGTGGCTGCGCGCGCTGTACGACGAGCTTCGGTCGACGCACCCCTGGTGGTGGTAGCGCCCGGTGGCCGGCCGTCACCCGCCGAGAATCACCACGTCCTCCGCCTCGAACACCACGCCCGTCTCCGCGCCTTGGTCCGGCGCGTCCCGCAGGCCGAACTCGGCCTCCAGCGGCGGGCCTTCGGTCGGCCGGAGGGTGACGGCGACCCGGGTGCCCCGGAAGGTGCGGGCGGTGACCCGGCAGGCGAGGCCGTCGCCGGGCGGGGCGAGGCGGACGCCGGCGGGGCGGACGAGGAGGTGCCGTTCGCCCTGCGGGGAGCCGTCGGGGACGGGGATCTTGCCCCAGACGGTGTCGGCGGCGGCGCCGGTGACCGTGGCGGGGACGATGTTGTCGAAGCCGAGGAAGCGGGCGACGAACTCGTCCGCCGGCGCCCGCCATACGTCGAGCGGGGTGCCGGACTGGGCGATCCGTCCGTCGCGCATGACGACGATCCGGTCGGCGAGCGCGAACGCCTCGCCCTGGTCGTGGGTGACGGCGAGCACGGTCGTCCCCAACGTACCGAAGAGCGCGCGCAGTTCGACGACCAGCCGTTCGCGCAGACCTCGGTCGAGCTGGCCGAGCGGTTCGTCGAGCATGAGCAGCCGAGGGCGGGGCGCGAGGGCGCGGGCGAGGGCCACGCGCTGCTGTTCGCCACCGGAGAGCGCGGACACAGCACGCCGACCGGCGCCGGGCAGACCGACGAGGTCGAGCAACTCCTCGACCCGGGCGGCCTGTTCACCCTTCGCCACCCCGCGCATCCGCAGCCCGAAGGCGACGTTGCCGGCGACGTCGCGCTGCGGGAACAGCTGGTGGTCCTGGAACATCAGGCCCACACCGCGCCGGTGCGTGGGCACCGCCGTCTGGTCGACGCCGCCGAGCAGGACCCGCCCGCCGTCCAGCGGCTGGAGTCCGGCGACGGCCCGCAGCAGCGTCGACTTGCCGCTGCCGCTGGGCCCGAGCACACACACGATCTCGTGCTCGGCGACCTCCAGGTCGACCGCGTCGAGGACGGCCCGGCCGCCGAACCGTACCGTCGCACCGGCGAGCGTCAGCATCAGAACTCCCCCGTCGTCCGGTCGGAGCGCAGCCGTTCGAGCAGCAGCAGGGACACCGCGCACACCACCATCAGGATCGTCGAAAGGGCCATGGCCTGGCCGTAGTTGAGGTCGCCGGGCCGGCCGAGCAGCCGGGCCACGGCGACCGGCAGGGTCGGGTTGTCGGGGCGGGCGATGAACACCGTCGCGCCGAACTCGCCGAGCGACACCGCGAACGCGAACCCGGCGGCGATCAGCAGCGCCCGCCGCACCAGCGGCAGATCGACCTCGCGCCACGCCCGCCACGGCGACGCCCCGAGCACGGCGGCGGCCTCCCGCAGCCGGTCGTCCACGGCCCGCAGCACCGGCAGCATGATCCGTACGACGAACGGCACCCCGACCAGCGCCTGCGCGAGCGGGACGAGGATCCAGCTGGCCCGCAGATCCAGCGGCGGCTCGTCCAGGGTGATGAGGAACCCGAAGCCGACGGTCACGGCGGACACCCCGAGAGGCAGCATCAGCAGCGCGTCGAAGCCGCGCACCAGGCGCCCGGAGCCGCGCCGGGTGAGCGCGGCGGCGGCGAGACCGCCGATGGCGACGGCGATCGCGGTCGCGGCGAGCGCGTACTGGAGGGAGTTGACGAGAGTGTCGGTCATCGGCACGAGGAAGGTGCCGCTGTCGTCGACGGACTGCAGCGCCCGGTAGTAGTCGAGCCCGTACCCGTCCGGGGTGGCGAAGGAACGCTCGACGAGAACGGCGAGCGGGGCGAGGATCAGCAGCGCCACCGACAGCAGGACGCCGCCGAGCAGCGCCCGCTGCCCGGCGCCGCGCGGCCGGCGCGCGGTCCGCTCCGCCGGGACCAGCCGCAGCGCGGTCTCCCGGCGCCGCACCATCCGGGCGTGCACGGCGAGGATCGTGCCGACGGCCGCGAACTGCACGAGGGTGAGGACGGCGGCCGTGGACAGCTGGAGCCGGTCGGCGGTCTGCCGGTAGATCTCGGTCTCCAGCGTCGAGTACGCGGGGCCGCCGAGGATCTGCACGATGCCGAAGGAACTCGCCGTGAACAGGAACACCATGAGCGCGGCGGAGGCGACGGCCGGTCCGAGCGCGGGCAGGGTCACCCTCCGCCAGGCCCCGAACCGGGACGCGCCGAGAACCCGCGCGGCCTCCTCCTGGCGCGGGTCGAGCTGCGCCCACAGACCGCCGACGGTGCGGACGACGACCGCGTAGTTGAAGAAGACATGGGCGAGGAGGATCGCCCACACCCCGTTGTCGAGCCGCAGGCCCCACAGCTCGTCGAGCAGTCCGCGCCGGCCGGCCAGAGCGAGGAACGCCGTCCCCACCATCACGGTCGGCAGCACGAACGGCACGGTGACGACGGCGCGCAGCAGCCGTTTGCCGGGGAATTCGAGCCGTGCGAACACATACGCGCCGGGCAGCGCGACGAGCAGGGTGAGCGCCGTGGAGGCGACGGCCTGCCACAGCGTGAACCACAGCACGTCGAGGATCTCCGGCCGGGTCAGCGTCTCGCCGAACCCGCCGAACGCCCACGCGCCGTCCGGCCGGAGCCCGCGCCCCACGATGGAGGCGACGGGCCAGGCGAAGAACAGCGCGAAGAACGCGACGGGCAGCAGCATCAGCCCGAGCCGCGCCGCGTTGCCCCCACCGCCCCCGCGCCCCGGGCTCGCCGGGGCGGTGGGGGTGACCGGAATCTCCGGGGCCGCCGGAGCCTCGGAGGCCGCCTGGCTCTCCGGGCTCTCCGGGCTCATCGGCCTCTCCGGGGTTACTTCAGGACGAGCGAGGTCCACTGCTGAATCCACGGGTCGCGGTGGTCGGCGATCTTCTTCGGGTCCATCGTCTCCGGCTTGTCGACGACCGCGCCGTGCTCAGTGAACAGGGCGGGCAGCGTCGCGTCCTTGGCGACCGGGTTGACGAACATCTGGAGCGGCATGTCGTCCTGGAACTTCTTCGAGATCAGGAAGTCGAGGAGCGCCTTGCCGCCCTCCGGGTTCCGCGCCCCCTGGAGCAGACCCGCGAACTCGGTCTGCCTAAAGCAGGTGCCGGTGGACACCCCGGTCGGCGCGGTCTTCGGCCGCGGGTCGGCGTACAGCACCTCGACCGGCGGGGAGGAGGCGTAGGAGACGACGAGCGGGCGGTCGCCCTTGGCCTTCTTGCCGCCGGCGGAGCCGGAGAACTCCTGGTTGTAGGCGAGCTCCCAGCTGTCGACCGTCTTCACGCCGTTGGCCTTGAGCTTCTTCCAGTAGTCGGCCCAGCCGTCGTCGCCGTAGCGGGCGGCGGTGCCGAGCAGGAAGCCGAGGCCCGGGGAGGACCGCTCGGGGTTCTCGATCACCAGCAGATCCTTGTACGCGGGCTTCGCCAGGTCGTCGAAGGTCTGCGGCGGCGCGAGCTTGCGGCCCTCGAAGTACGCCTTGTCGTAGTTGACGCAGACGTCGCCGGTGTCGATCGGGGTGACCCGGTGCTCCGCCTTGTCGAGCTGGAGCGCGTCGGGAATCCGGTCCAGGCCCTTGGCCTCGTACGGGGTGAAGATGCCGTTGTCGAGGGCGCGGGACAGCAGGGTGTTGTCGACGCCGAAGAAGACGTCGCCCTGCGGGGAGCCCTTGGTCAGGATCTCCTTGTTGACGGCCGCGCCGGCGTCGCCGCTCTTGAGGACCTTGACCGTGTAGCCGGTCTGCTTCGTGAACGCGGCGAGCACCTCCTTGGAGGCGCTGAAGGAGTCGTGGCTGACGAGCGTGACGGTCTTGCCGGCCGTACCGGCCCCGTCCTCGGTGGTGTTCCCGCCGCACGCGGCGAGGGTGGTGACCCCGAGCGCGCTCACGAGCGCGACGACGGCCGGCTTCCGGCTGCTCATCTTGGTGTGCACTGGTTTTCCTCCTGGGTGTGACCAGGAAGAGACGCGGCCCTGCCCGCTCCGGGGATCCGGGCGCGGGCAGGGCGCAACAGCTCGAGTCTCGTCCGAACTTCCTACCCAGAATGACCTGGGCGAGGTTCAGAGGGTCTGCGGTCCCCCGGCCGTCGGCCGGTCACCGCACTCTCAGCGCTGTGGCGCTCCCCTGTCGGAATATGCAGATGTGTTCGAACCCAGCGTACTAGGCACGTTCCCCGCCGGGGCGGGAACCCGGACATGAGCCCGAGCCGGAATCCGGACCGGGGTTCGGACCTGGGGACCTGGACCCTGGCGGCCCGCGCGGGGGCTCAGCGCTCGGAGGCGGCGAGCTGCCCGCAGGCGCCGTCGATCTCCTGGCCGCGGGTGTCGCGGACGGTGACCGGCACGCCGTGGGCGGCGATGGCCTCGACGAAGGCCCTCTCGTCCTCGGGGCGGGACGCGGTCCACTTCGAGCCCGGCGTCGGGTTCAGCGGGATGAGGTTGACGTGCACCCGCTTGCCCTTGAGCAGCCGGCCCAGCAGGTCGCCGCGCCACGCCTGGTCGTTGATGTCGCGGATCAGCGCGTACTCGATGGAGATCCGGCGGCCGGACTTCTCCGCGTACTCCCAGGCCGCGTCGAGGACCTCGCGGACCTTCCAGCGGGTGTTGACGGGGACGAGGGTGTCGCGCAGCTCGTCGTCGGGCGCGTGCAGCGACACCGCGAGGCGGCACTTGAAGCCCTCGTCGGCGAAGCGGTGCATCGCCGGGACGAGACCGACGGTGGAGACGGTGATGCCGCGCTGCGACAGGCCGAGGCCGTCGGGCTCGGGGTCGGTGAGCCGGCGGATGGCGCCGACGACCCGCTTGTAGTTGGCGAGCGGCTCGCCCATGCCCATGAAGACGATGTTGGACAGCCGGGCCGGTCCGCCGGGGACCTCGCCGTCGCGCAGGGCGCGCATGCCGTCGACGATCTGGTGGACGATCTCCGCGGTCGACAGGTTGCGGTCGAGTCCGGCCTGGCCGGTGGCGCAGAACGGGCAGTTCATGCCGCAGCCGGCCTGCGAGGAGATGCACATGGTGACCCGGTCCGGGTAGCGCATCAGGACCGACTCGACGAGGGTGCCGTCGTGCAGCCGCCACAGGGTCTTGCGGGTGGTGTCGTCGTCGCAGGAGACGTGCCGGACCACCGACATCAGGTCGGGCAGCAGCTCCCCGGCCAGCTTCTCGCGGGAGGCGGCGGGGATGTCGGTCCACTCGGCCGGGTCGTGCGCGTACCGGGCGAAGTAGTGGGTGGACAGCTGCTTGGCGCGGAACGGCTTCTCGCCGATCGCGGCGACCGCTTCCTTGCGCTCGGCGGGCGACAGGTCGGCGAGATGCCGCGGGGGCTGCTTGGCCCCGCGGGGGGCGGTGAAGGTCAGTTCTCCGGGAAGTGGACGGGCCACGGCGGGCGTCTCCTCAAGACGACGAGGTCCGACGTCCCCACGGTGGCGGGGAGTACGAAGGGCCCGCGGCGACACGCCACAGGCCCTTCCAGCGTACCGCTGTCGTCCGTCAGCCGGTGCCCACGAAGAGCGCGAGCAGCAGCCACACCACCGGCGCCGACGGCAGGAGCGAGTCCAGCCGGTCCATGATGCCGCCGTGCCCGGGGAGCAGGGTGCCCATGTCCTTGATACCGAGGTCCCGCTTGATCATCGACTCGCCGAGGTCGCCGAGCGTGGCGCTGGCCGCGACCGCGAGGCCGAGCAGCAGGCCCTGCCACCAGACGCCGCCGTCGATGAGGAACTCCATGCACAGCGCGCCCGCCGCCATCGTGAAGCCGATGGCACCGGCCAGGCCCTCGCGGGTCTTGCCGGGGCTGATGCGCGGGGCGAGCTTGTTCTTGCCGAAGCGCCAGCCGACCGCGTACGCGCCGGTGTCGCTGACCACGGTGAGCAGCAGGAAGGTCAGCACCCGCCACGGGCCGTCGTCCGGGGTGAGCAGCATCGTCACGAACGTGGCCAGGAAGGGCACGTAGAACAGGGCGAAGACGCCCGCCGTGACGTCCTTCAGATAGCCCTCGGGCGGTTCGGTCATCCGCCAGACGAGGACGGCGAGCGCCGTGAGGGCGGTCGCCACCCAGGCGCCTTCGGCACCCCGCACGTATCCGGCGACCACCATGGCGGCGCCGCCGACGGCGAGCGGGATCAGCGGGGCCTTGATCTCCTTGCGTTCCTTCAGCCGGGAGGTCAGTTCCCACAGGCCGACGACGACCGCCAGGGCGACGACGCCGACGAAGACCGGCTTCCAGATGAAGAGGGAGGCGATGATGACGGCGCCGAGGCCGACGCCGACTCCTATCGCCGCGCCCAGGTCACGGCCCGCGCTCTTCTTCTGCCGCGGCTGCCGCCGGGGCGGGGGCGTGGCCGCCGGCGGCTGGGAGGGGCTGGACATGGGCTCCTGCGGGTGCTCGTGCGCCGGCGGCGTCTGGTCGTGGAACGCGGGCTGGTGGAACCCCGGCTCTCCGGGATCCGGCTCGGGCGGCGACGCGTGCGCGTAGGCCGGTGCCGGCTGCGCCGGATCGTACCGGTGTCCCGGCGCGTGGCCGGGCCCGGGTCCGTATCCGGGGCCGTATCCGGTGCCGTATCCCGGTCCGGGGACGTACCCCGACTCCTGGCCGTGGCTCCGTCCGTGACCATGACCATGACCGTAGTCGTGGTCCGAGCCGTGGCTCTGGTCCTGGCCGTAGCCGTGGGCCATGGCCTGGCCGTGGCGCTGTTCCGGTGCCCGGCCCGTTCCCTGGGCGGGTCCGTACGCCGGCCCCGGTCCCGTTCCCCGAATGACCCCCGGCTCCTCGGGGAACGCCGGACTCCCGGGGAATCCGGCTCCCTGCGGGAGACCGTGGCCGTGCGGAGCGGCGGGGGCCGCGTACGGGTGATCGGCCGCCGGGGGACCGCTCGGGTGAGCGGTCCCCCGGCCGTGAACGTCCTGGTCGTCGCCGGCGGGCGCCCCCGACACGACGGGCAGCTGCCGCGTCCGTGTCGTCGGGTGCGCCTCGTGGGCGTGGGCGGGACCCGCCGGGGCAGGCCCCTGGCCGGGCCCCGGTCGGCCGTATCCGGCCGGGGCCCTCCAGGATGAGTCGTTCACATCAGACCTCGAGGAGCTCGGCTTCCTTGTGCTTGAGCAGCTCGTCGACCTGCGCGACGTACTTCGCGGTGGTGTCGTCGAGCTCCTTCTCCGCGCGGCGGCCGTCGTCCTCGCCGACCTCGCCGTCCTTGACGAGCTTGTCGATCGTCTCCTTGGCCTTGCGGCGCACGGAGCGGATGGAGATCTTGGAGTCCTCGGCCTTGCCCTTGGCGACCTTGATGAACTCCTTGCGGCGCTCCTGCGTCAGCTCCGGGAAGACCACACGGATGATGCTGCCGTCGTTGCTCGGGTTGACGCCGAGGTCCGAGTCGCGGATGGCCTGCTCGATGTTGCGCAGCGCGCTCTTGTCGAACGGGGTCACCACGGCCATGCGCGGCTCCGGCACCGAGAACGACGCCAGCTGATTGATCGGGGTGATGGCACCGTAGTAGTCGGCCACGATCTTGTTGAACATCGCCGGGTGCGCACGGCCGGTGCGGATCGCGGCGAAGTCCTCCTTGGCGACCACGACGGCCTTCTCCATCTTTTCCTCGGCCTCGAGGAGGGTCTCTTCGATCACCACTTGCTCCTGCGTGTCGTCGCGTTGTGTCCTGCACGGTGTACGACCGGCAGGGCTCTGTCCATCCCCCTCGCGGGGACCGTCCCCCTCATGGGGGTCAGTCCCCTCGCGGGGTGGTTCCCGGTTCGGGTCAGGCCCGGGTGCCCTGGTCGCTCACGAGCGTGCCGATCTTCTCACCCTTCACCGCGCGGGCGATATTGCCTTCGGTGAGCAGCTCGAAGACGAGGATCGGAAGGTTGTTGTCCCGGCACAGGGTGATGGCGGTGGCGTCGGCGACCTTCAGGTCGCGGGACAGCACCTCGCCGTACTCCAGCGCGTCGAACTTGACCGCGTCCGGGTTCTTCTTCGGGTCGGAGTCGTAGACACCGTCCACGCCGTTCTTGCCCATGAGCAGGGCTTCGGCGTCGATCTCCAGGGCACGCTGGGCGGCCGTGGTGTCGGTGGAGAAGTACGGCATGCCCATGCCCGCACCGAAGATGACCACGCGGCCCTTCTCCAGGTGGCGCACGGCGCGCAGCGGGATGTACGGCTCGGCGACCTGGCCCATCGTGATGGCGGTCTGGACGCGGGAGTCGATGCCCTCCTTCTCCAGGAAGTCCTGGAGGGCGAGGCAGTTCATCACGGTTCCGAGCATGCCCATGTAGTCGGAGCGTGCCCGGTCCATGCCGCGCTGCTGGAGCTCGGCACCGCGGAAGAAGTTGCCGCCGCCGATGACGATCGCGATCTCCGCGCCGTCGCGCACGACCGCGGCGATCTCGCGCGCGATCGCGTGCACCACATCCGGGTCGACTCCGAGGCCGGTGCCTCCGGAGAATGCCTCTCCGGACAGCTTCAGCATGAAGCGGCCGGCCTTCTTACCGTTCTTGTCGTCGCCCTGGGCGGCGCCCTGATTCATGGAGATCTCCTCGTGCACATACGAAGAAGGCCATTGCCTGGGGTCCTTGCGGCTTCCCGTACGGCAATGGCCTCCTCGTCAGATCTGCGGCCGTCCCGCGCGAGCGGATACGGCTGCCTCAGACCCTACCGGGTCCGTTGTCCGTCGCGTACGGACGGACTCAGATGCCGACCTTGATGCGGCTGAAGCGCTTCAGGGTGACACCGGCCTCGTCCAGGATCTGCTGGACGGTCTTCTTGTTGTCAAGGGCGTACGGCTGACCGAGCAGCGTGGCGTCCTTGAAGAAACCGTTGAGGCGACCCTCGACGATCTTCGGCAGCGCGGCCTCGGGCTTGCCCTCGGCGCGGGTGGTCTCCTCGGCGACGCGACGCTCGGTCTCGACGACCTCGGCCGGGACGTCGTCCTTGGAGAGGTACTTCGGGGCGAACGCGGCGATGTGCTGCGCGACACCCTTGGCGACCGCGGCGTCTTCCTTGTCCAGCTCGACGAGGACACCGATCTGCGGCGGCAGGTCGGGCATCGTGCGGTGCATGTACGCGGAGACGAAGCCGTCGGCGTACTGCGCGAAGCGGTCGAGGACGATCTTCTCGCCGAGGTTGGCGTTGGCCTCGTCGACGAACGCCTGCACGGTCTTGCCGGCCTCGATCTCGGAGGCGAGCAGCGCGGCGAGGTCGGCCGGCTTGGTGGCGGCGACGTGGGCGGCCAGCGCGTCGGCGACGGCGAGGAACTTCTCACCCTTGGCGACGAAGTCCGTCTCGCACTTCAGCTCGACCAGGACACCGGAGGTGTTGTCGTCGGCGATGAGGGAGACCACGGCGCCGTTCTCGGCGGAGCGGCCCTCGCGCTTGGCGACACCCTTCTGGCCCTTGATGCGCAGCGCCTCGACGGCCTTGTCGACGTCGCCGGCGGCCTCGTCCAGGGCCTTCTTGCAGTCCATCATGCCGGCGCCGGTGAGCTCGCGGAGCTTCTTGACGTCAGCGGCGGTGTAGTTCGCCATGAGTCTGTTTCTCTCTCGAAGTCTGAAAGATCGGGCGGGTCCAGCGGGGGACGGCGGGGGCCTCGTGGGCCCCCGCCGTCGTCACCCGATGGTCCTCAGGGTCCTGAAGAGGATCAGGCCTGCTCGGCGTCCGCGGCCGGAGCCTCGGCCTCGGCAGCGGGGGCCTCGACAGCCTCGGCCTCGGCGGCGGGCGCCTCGGCAGCGGCCTCGGCCGGCTTCTCGGCCTCGTCGGCCTTCTTCTCACCCTCGAGCAGGTCGCGCTCCCACTCGGCGAGCGGCTCGCCGGCGGCCTTCTCGCCCGGCTTCGAGTCGCCGGTCGCGGCGCCGGAACGGGCGATGAGGCCCTCGGCGACGGCGTCGGCGATCACGCGGGTGAGCAGGGTGACGGAGCGGATCGCGTCGTCGTTGCCCGGGATCTTGTAGTCGACCTCGTCGGGGTCACAGTTGGTGTCGAGGATCGCGACGACCGGGATGTGGAGCTTGCGCGCCTCACCGACGGCGATGTGCTCCTTCTTGGTGTCGACGATCCAGACGGCGCTCGGCACCTTCTGCATCTCGCGGATACCACCAAGGGTCTTCTCCAGCTTGGCCTTCTCGCGGGAGAGGACCAGGAGCTCCTTCTTGGTGAGGCCGGAGGCGGCCACGTCCTCGAAGTCGATCTGCTCGAGCTCCTTGAGGCGCTGCAGACGCTTGTAGACGGTCGAGAAGTTGGTGAGCATGCCGCCCAGCCAGCGCTGGTTCACGTACGGCATGCCGACGCGGGTCGCCTGCTCGGCGATGGCCTCCTGGGCCTGCTTCTTCGTACCGACGAACATGATGGAGCCGCCGTGCGCGACGGTCTCCTTGACGAACTCGTAGGCGCGGTCGATGTACGACAGCGACTGGAGCAGGTCGATGATGTAGATGCCGTTGCGCTCAGTGAAGATGAAGCGCTTCATCTTCGGGTTCCAGCGACGGGTCTGGTGACCGAAGTGGACGCCGCTCTCCAGCAGCTCCCGCATCGTGACGACGGCCATGGCCATCTCCTTGGGTTTCTCGGTTGTTTTCCTGACGCCCCGACGCGCCATGCCACAAAGGACCGAAAGGCGCTGCCACCCGTCACGAGGACCGGTGGCGGGGCGTGCGAAGTCGACCCGGTGACCCGGGTCGCCATGGAAAGTGTACGGGACCGGGAGAGCAGCGGGTGACGGAGCTGTCCACAACCGGGTGGTTATCCACAGATTCCACTGTCGCCGGCCACGGCCCCGCCCGCTCGGGCACTCTCGAACCATGCACATCGTCACCGCGACGGCACTGTCCGTGATCCTGCCCTGGGCCCTGCCCCTGACCCGGCCTTTCCCCTCGCCACCCCATCCTCCGCCACCGCACCTGCTGCCCCTGACCGCACCCCCGCCCGCTCCCCCACCCGCTCCCGTGCCGCCGTGGCGCGCCTCCTGGCCGCTGGGACCACCGCGCCCCGAGATCGTGCGCGGCTGGGAACCGCCACCGGGCCCGTACGCGGCGGGCCATCGCGGTGTCGACCTGGCCGCACCGCCGGGCACCCCGGTCCACGCCCCGGCCGCCGGCACGGTCGCGTTCGCGGGACAGGTCGGCGGCCACGGCGTCCTCACCCTGACCCTCGCAGGGACGGGCTTGCCGCCCCTGCGCACCACCTACGGACCCGTGGACCCACTGCTCCCGGCCGGCGCCGCGGTGCGCGCGGGCGACGTCCTCGCGTACGTCACCGACGGCGCCCACTGTCCACGGACCTGTCTCCACTGGGGCCTGCTGCGCGGCGACACCTACCTGAACCCGCTGCGCCTCCTGGGCACGGGCCCGTCCCGCCTGCTGCCGCTCTGGAGCCGCGCCCCGGACTGATCGAACCGGCGCACGCACACACGCACGACCACAACGAAAAACGGTGGGAGGGGGAGGGGGGAGAGGGGGTGGGGGAGAGGGGGTGGGGGGCGGGGGGGAGGGGCCCCTCCCTGTGGCAACCGGATACGGGAGCCCGGCGCACGAGCCCGGTACGGGAGTCCGGTGCGGGGAGCCCCGCTCGGGAGCCCGCACGGGAACAGCTCAAGGAGCCGCTGCGGGTCCCGGAACAAATGCCGGTTCAGGCACCGGGCATCCTGCGGGCACCCCACCGAAACCGGCGCGGGCGCGCGCCGACTCCGGCCCGAGCAGCAGGGCCGGACGACGCAGACGAGCCGGGACAGGGCAAGACGCGCCGCCCCTCAGGCAGGGCCGAACGAAGATGGCGAGCCAGGGCGCGGCAGGCGCGCCGGCCCTCGGCCAGGACGGGGTGGGGCAGGGTGGGGCGGGGCAGGGACATGCCACCCCTCAGGCCACGGCAGAGCGGGGCGGCTCAGACGCCGCGGATACCGCCCAGGGCCATGGAGACCGCCGCGTCCGTGATGGCGGCGGGGTCCTCGGCGGCGCCGAGTTCGAGGCGGCGGACGGCGGCGTCCACGACGCCCTGGAGCAGCATGGCCTCCAGGCGCGGCCGGGGGCGGCCCAGGGCCGTGAGCGCGTCGACGATCATGGTGACGAGGCCGCCGTGGGCGGCGCGGATCTTCTCCCGGGCGCCGTCGTCGAGTTCGCTCGCGGAGATCGCGACGACCGCGCGGTGGCGCCGGTCCCCCACCAGTTCCAGCTGCTTGCGGACGTACGCCTCGACCTTGCCCTCGGCGGTGTCGGCGCCGGCCATGGCGACTTCGACCTCGGCGGCCCAGACGGGGAAGTCGACGGCGCACAGCTCCTCGACGACGGCCCCCCGGGACCGGAAGTACTCGTAGACCGAGGAGCGGGCCAGGCCCGTGCGCTCGGCGAGGGCGGGGAAGGTCAGCGCCTCCGTCCCGCCTTCGGACAGCAGGGAGCGCGCGGCGTCCAGGAGGGCGCCGCGCTGCATGGTCCGGTGCTCGGCCACGGAGGCCGCTCGAATCCTGGGCACGGATCCACTGTACGACCGGACGGACGCGAAGGGTCAGCGGCCCACGTCGGCCAGTTTGGCGCGGAGCTGGAGGACGGACTTGGTGTGGATCTGGCTGACCCGGCTCTCGGTGACGCCGAGGACATGGCCGATCTCGGCGAGGGTCAGGCCCTCGTAGTAGTAGAGGGTGACGACGGTCTTCTCGCGCTCGGGAAGGGTGTTGATGGCGCGGGCCAGGAGCCGGCGCAGTTCGCGGTCCTCGGCGACCTCGACCGGGTTGTCGGCGGCGGTGTCCTCAAGGGTGTCCATGAGGGAGAGCCGGTCGCCGCCCTCGCCGCCGACGTGCAGGAGTTCTTCGAGGGCGACCACGTTGGCCAGGGACAACTGGCTGAAGACAGTGTGGAGTTCTTCGAGCGGGATGCCCATCTCGTCGGCGACTTCGGCTTCGGAGGGGGTGCGCCGGAGTTGTGCTTCGAGGGTGGCGTAGGCGCGTTCGACGTTGCGGGCCTTCTGGCGGACGGAGCGGGGGATCCAGTCGAGGGCGCGGAGTTCGTCGATCATGGCGCCGCGGATGCGGGTGATGGCGTAGGTCTCGAACTTGATGGAGCGCTCGACGTCGAACTTCTCGATGGCGTCGATGAGTCCGAAGACTCCGGAGGAGACGAAGTCGGCCTGCTCGACGTTGGAGGGGAGGCCGACGCTGACGCGTCCGGCGACGTATTTGACGAGCGGTGAGTAGTGCAGGATCAGCTGTTCCCGCAGCCGTTCGTCGCCGGTGTCCTTGTACGAGCGCCACAGCTCGTCGAGCGTGGTGGGCGCGGGCGGTCGCACGGTGCCCCGGGCTGCTGGGGGCACCGCAGCGCGGTCAGACCCGGAGGTGTGCTGGGGCATGCGTTGCCTTGAGCCGTTCTGCTGTCGGGTGCGGAGGGGGCGGTTCGGGGGTCGGGCGGCGGGGGAACTTCGTGAGCGTAGCGTGAGTGCGCGGTCGCGGTGTGCGCACAGCGGTGGATGCGGCCGGTCCGGGTCGCCGTCGTCGTCCAGGTCTTCGACGGGGGGCCGTGGCGCGGGTCGGCCCCTCGGGTGCGGCCGGGAGAACTCGCTTGCTCATCGACGTCACCTTTTCACCCGAATGCTCCGGGTCAAGTACCGCCATGCCGGGCGTTCGAGGGTTCGGTTCGCCTGTTCGTCAACCGCCATTCGTCCTGCTGTCGTTCGACGAACCCGAGGGAGTGGAGTTCGTACAGTTTGGCGAGGGTGTGGTCGGGGTGGGTGCCGGCGCGGGTGGCGATGTCGGCGAGGGGCGCGGCGCGGTGGCCGGGGAGGGCTTCGAGGACGCGGGCGGTGTCGGGGGCGAGGAGGTCGCGGGGCAGGACGGGGCCCCGTCGGGGTGGGGCGAGTTCGCCGATGTCGCCGACGAGTTCGATGACGTCGGCGGCGTCGGTGACGAGGGTGGCTTCGCCGCGCAGGAGTTCGTGGACGCCCGCGGAGAGTCCGCTGGTGACGGGGCCGGGGACGCCCATGGTGTGGCGGCCGAGGCTCGCCGCGGCGCGGGCGGTGACGAGGGAGCCGCTGCGGTAGGGGGCTTCGACGACGACGGTGCCTCGGGTGAGGGCGGCGATGACCCGGTTGCGCAGGACGAAGCGGCTGCGGGTGGGGTGGCCGCCGGGTGGGAGTTCGCCGACGACGAGGCCCTGTTCGGCGACGCGGGCGAGAAGCTGGGCGTGGCCTCGGGGGTAGGGGACGTCGACTCCGCAGGCGAGTACGGCGACGGTGGCGCCGCCGGAGCCGAGGGCGCCTCGGTGGGCGGCGGCGTCGACTCCGTAGGCGGCTCCGGAGACGACGACCCAGCCGCGTTCGGCGAGTCCGGCGGCGAGGGTGGCGGCGACGTGGGCTCCGTACGGGGTGCAGGCGCGGGCGCCGACGACGGCGACGGAACGCAGGGCCCAGGTACGGAGGTCGGCGGGGCCGCGGACCCAGAGGCCGAGGGGGCGGGTGTCGCCGAGGTCGTCGAGTTGACGGGGCCATTCGGGGTCGCCGGGAATGAGGAAACGTCCACCGGCGCGGGCGATGTGGTCGAGGTCGCGTGCGGGGGCGGCGGTACGGGCGCGGCGGCGCCAGCCGGCGACGCGCCGGGGGCTGATGCCGGGGAACTCGCGCTCGGCGCTTGGTTCGTACGCCGGTCCTGGGCCCGGATCCGCGCCTGCGCCTCGGCCTGGACCTGTCTCCGGGTCCGGGTCCGCGCCGGTACCGGGGTCGGGGCCCGGACCGGGGAGCTGGGGCTGGTCCGGTGGCTCGGTGAGGAGGCGCAGGAGGTCGACGGGGCTGTGGTGGCGCAGGGCTCGGCCGGCGTGTTCGTCGCCGGGTTCGACGATGTGGGTGAGGGCGGCGCGGGCGAGGCGTTCCGCCTCGTGGTGGTGCCGGTTGATGGTCATGTCCGCTCCCCTGCGGCGGCGGGCACGCCTCGGGCGATGCCGGTGCGGAGTTCGAGGGCGAGCGCGAGGTCGTCGGCGGTGGGGCGGTCGTGTCCGGCGAGGTCGGCGGCGGTCCAGGCGACCCGGAGGACCCGGTCGAGTCCGCGGGCGGTGAGCAGCCCGCGTTCGAGGTCGTGTTCGACGGCGGCGAGGGCGCCCGGGGCGGAGTGGAAGCGGGTGCGCAGTGCGTGGCCGGGGATGGCGCTGTTGACGGTCCACGGGGTGTCGGCGAGGCGGACGGCGGCCCGGTCGCGGGCTTCGCGGACGCGGGCGGCGACGGTGCTGCTCGGTTCACCGCGGGGACCGTGGGCGAGGAGGTCCGAGCGGGTGACGGGTTCGGCTTCGACGCGGAGGTCGACGCGGTCGAGGAGCGGGCCGGAGAGCCGGGCCTGGTAGCGGCGGATGACGGCGGACGGGCATTCACAGCCGGTGCCGTGGCGGGTGTGGCGTCCGCAGGGACAGGGGTTGGCGGCGAGGACGAGGAGGAAGCGGGCGGGGAGGCGGACGACGCCGGCGGCGCGGGCGACGATGACATGGCCGGATTCGAGGGGCTGGCGGAGGGCGTCGAGCGCTTTGACGCTGAACTCCGGGCACTCGTCCAGAAAGAGCACGCCGTTGTGGGCGAGGGAGACGGCGCCGGGACGGGGCAGTCCGTTGCCTCCGCCGACCAGGGACTGCATGGTCGCGGAGTGGTGGGGTGCGCAGTAGGGAGGGTGGCGGACGAGGGGTTCGCCGGGCGGCAGGATGCCGGCGACGGAGTGGACGGCGGTGGCTTCGAGGGATTCCTGGCGGGTGAGGGGCGGCAGGATGCCGGGGAGCCGTTCGGCGAGCATGGTCTTTCCGGCGCCGGGTGGGCCGCTGAGGTAGAGGTGGTGTCCGCCGGCGGCGGCGATTTCGAGGGCGCGGCGGGCGGTGTGCTGTCCGGCGACGTCGGCGAGGTCGGGCCGGGTGTCGGCGGCGAGGCCGGTGCCCGCCCCGGCGCCGGGAAGGAGGAGTCCGGCGAGCATGGGGTCGGGTCGGCCTTCCTCGCGGGGTGCTTCGTCGGGGACGGGCTCGCCGGTGAGGACGGCGATGAGCTGGCGCAGGCTGCGGATGCCGAGGACGGAGACACCGGGGACCAGGGCGGCTTCACCGGCGGTCTGTTCGGGGACGACGACCTGGCAGTAGCCGGCCTCGGCGGCGGCGAGGACGGCGGGCAGGATGCCCCGGACCGGGCGGACCCTGCCGTCGAGGCCGAGTTCGCCGATGAGGACGAGGTCGGCGATGGCGTCGGGGTCGATGCGTTCGGCGGCCGCGAGCAGGGCCGTGGCCACGGCAAGGTCGAAGCCGGAACCCGCTTTGGGTACGGAGGCGGGGCTGAGCCCCACGGTGATCTTCTTCTGCGGCCATTCGGCCTCGGAGTTGACGATGGCGGCGCGGACGCGGTCGCGGCTCTCGCTGAGGCTCTTGTCGGGGAGTCCGACGAGGGTGAAGGCGGCGACACCGGGTTCGAGGTCGGCTTGGACCTCGACGACGACGCCTTCGACGCCGACGAGGGCGACGGAGCAGGTGCGGGCGAATCCCATCAGGCGATCCCCCGGGCGTGGGTGACGACGGGTGCGCCGCGGCGGGGCAGGACGACACCGACCAGGTCGATACGGACGGACCCCACACCCGCACCCGCACCCGCACGGGCACCGGTCGAGAGCCCACCGGCCGGATGTCCGGCCGGAGTTCCGCGCGTGGTGCCGGGCGCGGGCGGTGTGCCCGGGGGCGCGCCGTGCCGGTGGAGCCAGCAGGCGGCCAGGTGGCGCAGCCGTTCGGCCTTGCGCGGCGTGACGGCCGCCATGGGGTGTTCGAATGGGCCTTCGCGGCGGGTCTTTACCTCGCAGACGACGAGGGTGTCCCCGTCGCGGGCGACGATGTCGATCTCCCCGGTCCGGCCGCAGCGCCAGTTCCTGGCGAGGACGTGCAGGCCTGCCGTGGTGAGGGTGCGGGCGGCGAGTTCTTCTCCGTAACGCCCGAGTGCTTGGGTCGCGTTCATGCGGTACCACCTCCGGCACCGACTGTGACGCATTGTGACGTTGCGTGTGCGCGGCTGTGGACAGGTGGCCGGTTGTGGAAAACCTGGTCACTCACACGGGTGGACCGGGGCGGTGCTCGGCGACGGTGAGAACGGCGTACGGGCAGGCCGGACGGCCCGGTTCCGGCCCGGTTCCATCCCGGAAGCGTCGGGCCACCGGGCCGCCGGGCCACCAGATCCCCCGGTCACCAGGTCACCTGGCCAACAGGTCACTTGGCCGGACGGGTCACTTGGCCGGACGGGTCACCGCTCGCGCGGCCCCACCGCAGCTCAGCTGCCGGGGAGTTCGAGGTCGCTCTTGTTGAGTTCCTCGATGTTCACGTCCTTGAAGGTCAGGACGCGGACCTGTTTCACGAAGCGGGCCGGCCGGTACATGTCCCAGACCCAGGCGTCGGCCATGGAGACCTCGAAGAACACCTCGCCCTGGACGGAGTGCACCTGCATCTCGTAGTCGTTGGTGAGGTAGAAACGGCGCTCGGTCTCGATCACGTAGGTGAACAGGCCGACGACGTCGCGGTACTCCCGGTAGAGCTTCAGCTCCATCTCGGTCTCGTACTTCTCGAGGTCCTCGGCGCTCATGGCATGTTCCCCTTCAGCCGTGCGTCCCCCTATTGTGCGCCAGTCTCCCCTGTCCCTAAACGATTTCGGGGGCGAGGACGATCGGCGTACGCGGGGGTCCTTCGTCGAGCAGCCGCTGCAGCAGCTCGGCGAGTCTGTCGGGGTACACCGTCTCATGGGCCGCCGACAGTTCGGCGGAGGTCCACCAGCGCAGGCCGTCGACGCTGCGGACCTCCAGTTCGGTGAGAGCGGTGAGGGCGGTGGCGGTCTGCGTGGTGCGGGCCAGGTAGTACCACTCGTCCTGGTCCCAGCGGCGGCCGTCGAAGGGGAAGGAGCAGCGGCGGCGCCAGAGCACGGGGCCGAGCCGGACATCGGTGACCCCGGTCTCCTCGGCGAGTTCGCGCAGCGCGGCCTGCTCGTGGTTCTCGTCGCCCTCCAGGCCGCCACCTGGGGTGAACCACCAGGTCAGAGTGGGGTCGGCGGGTTCGTGGCCGTGCAGGAGCAGGATGCGGTCGGCGGGGTCGAGGAGGATGACCCGGGAGACCCTGCGGGCGCCCGCGGCACCACCCGTGTCCGGGTCCGCGCCCACGACCGCCCCCGGGCCGGTGCCGGCACCGGCGCCCGTCCCCGAGCCTCGGCCACTCGCGGCGCTCGCGGCGCCGCCTCCGGCGCCCGGACCGGAACCGTCCGGGAGCACGCCGTCCGCTGGTGACTCCGTCATGTCCTCACCACCCCCTCGCCGGGACGCCCCTCCCCCGTCGCCCTCTGCTTCGGGCCGAAGAGCTTGGCCAGCGGCCCGTACGCCGCCCCTGCCAGAATCAGTACACACCCTGCGACGACCGCGTAGAAGAGCGAGGCGACGGGTCCCGGCCGGGAGATGCCGCCGGGCAGGGCCTCGAAGCCGGTGGGCGGGGCCAGGACTCCCTTGGCGGGCCATACGACGGCGTCCACGCGCGCGGTGACGGCGGAGACGGCCACGGTGCCCTGGCCCGCCTCCTCCAGGTGCGCGCGGGAGTCGAGGGAGGTGCGCCGGTCGTCGCCGAGGAGGAAGAGTTTCCCGGCGGGGACGGTCACGGAGAACGGCTGCCCGGTCGAGGGCAGGGTGCCGGGAGCCAGGTACGGCTCGTCGACGGGGGTGCCGTTGACGGTGAGGCGGCCGCCCTTGCCGCAGCAGGCGACGGTGTCGCCGCCGACCGCGACGACCCGCTTCACCATGGGGACGTTCGCCCACAGCGGGTCGTCGAAGACGACGACGTCGCCGCGGCGGATGTCGGTGCCGTCGACGCGCTGGGCCAGGACCTTGGAGCCGACGTCGAGGGTCGGGGTCATCGAGTCCGTGGGGACGGAGTACGGCCGGTAGAGGAAGGCCGCGACGGCGAATCCGCCGAGGAAGAGCACGCAGCCGAGGGCCACGGCCAGTCCGGACAGCACGCTGCCGAGACGACCGTGGCCGTTGCCCGTACGGTTCACAGGACTCGTGCGGTTCGCGGGATTCGTACGGTTCACGGGGCTGCTCGTACGGTCGGCGCGCGGAGGGGCACTCGTACGCGAAGGGGCACTCGCGCGCCCCTCGCCGGCGCTCGTGGGCGGTGTGTCGCTCATGGGCATGGCACCTCGGATGGTCCGCCGGACCGTCCGTGCGACGGTCCGGGACGGCACCCTACCCGCGGGTCACTACTCGGCGGTATGGCCGACGGTGCGCTTCTTGCGCCGCCACAGCACCAGCGGCAGCGCTCCGGCGAGGCCCAGGGCGCCCGGGGTGGCGGCGGCCAGTGCCTTGTCGAGGCCGGGCTGGTCGTAGGTGGCCGGGATGGGCAGCGTGGACCAGCGGTTGACCGGCCAGGCGATGACCACGGCGCGGCCGACGACCTCGTCGTTGGAGACGGTGCCGCCACCGGGGAGTTCCATGTGGAAGCGGGAGTCGAGGGAGTTCTGCCGGTTGTCGCCCATGACCCAGATGCGGTCCTTGGGGACGTGCACCGGGCCGAAGGCGGGGTCGCAGGGCACGGTGCCGGGGCGGAGGTAGGAACTCTCGTCGAGCTCCTTGCCGTTGAGGACGACCTTGCCGCCCTCCTTGCAGGAGACGGTGTCGCCGCCGACCGCGATGACCCGCTTGATGAGGTCCTTCTCCTCGGCGGACGGCATGAGTCCGATGAAGCTGAGGACCTTCTGCACGGCGTTGGGCTCGGGGGTGTCGGCACCCTCCAGCCAGCCGCCCGGGTCGTGGAAGACGACGACCTCGCCGCGTTCGGGCTTGGAGCCGAACCACGGCGTGAGCTTGTCGACGAGGACCCGGTCGCCGCGCTGGAGGGTGTTCATCATCGAGTCGGAGGGGATGGAGAACGCCTGCACCAGGAAGGTCTTGATCAGCAGCGCGAGGACGAGCGCGATGCCGATGAGCAGCGGGAGTTCCTTCCAGAACGAGCGCGGCTGGTTCCGGTCCCGGTCACCGCCGCTCTCCTCGTTCTCCCGGTCCTCCCGGTTCTCCTGGCCCTCCCGGCCCTTCTCGCTCCCGCCGTCCTCGCCCTCGGCTCCGGGGCCGGGCTGCCCCGCGGGGTCGGAGGTCATGGCCGCCACCGCCGGGTCGGGCCGCTCCGGCCTGTCCTCGGGCTCGCCGTGTCCGGGTCGTGCGCCGACGGCCACATCCCCCACATTCCACTCCTCAGTCCATGCGATCGCCTGCCCCAGGACAGGGACAGGCCCACCACTCCCATAACGAGCAGAAGTTCCGCCGGGGTCGGGAGCCCGGGTATTCCGTTGACATGTCGCGGGGACACCGGGGACACAGTATGCGACACCCCGGGTGACGGCGCGGTCGCCGCCTGCGGCACGGAGTCGAAGGTCGAAGGCCGTTCCAGTCGCCGCCAGTGGCCGATCGGCCAGGCGATGACGACGGCCCGGCCGACGACCTGTTCCTCGGAGACGGTGCCGTGTTCCGGCTCGTCGAGGTGGTAGCGGGAGTCGGCGGAGTCGCCGCGGTGGTCGCCCATCACGAAGATCCGGCCCTTCGGGACCGTGACCTCGAAGGGGATCTTCGAGGGCGCGTTGCCCGGATGCAGATACGGCTCGTCCAGCGGGACGCCGTTGACGGTGATCCGGCCGTCTTCGCCGCAGCACTTCACGGTGTCGCCGCCCACCGCGACGACCCTCTTGATCAGGTCGCGCTCGTCGGCCGACGGCATGAGCCCGATGAAGGTCAGGGCCTGCTTGAGCTGCTTGACGCCGACCGGGTCGGCGGACGGGGCGGTCTCGTGGCCGAGCCAGTCGCCGGGGTCCTGGAAGACGACGACGTCGCCGCGCTGCGGCGTGGAGCCGAACCACGGGGTCAGTTTGTCGACGAGGACCCGGTCGCCGATCCGGATCGTCTGTTCCATGGAGCCGGACGGGATCACGAACGCCTGCACCAGGAAGGTCTTCAGGACCAGGGCGATGAGGACGGCGACCCCGACGAGGACCGGGATCTCCCGGACGGTGGAGCGCTGCCGGCGTCGCTGGACCTTGCGGGCGACGCGCCGGCGCTCGGCGCGGCCCGGTGGCGTACGGCTCTCGTCCTCGGCGCTGTCCGTACCGCCGGCCCCGCCGTCGTGTCCCCGGCCCCGGCCGGTCACGGGCCGGCCCCGGCTACCCACGACCACTCCCGGCACCGGCACCGGCGGTCCCGGATCCGCCGGTCCCGGATCCGCTGCCGTCCCCGTTCCCGTTCCCGTTCGCGTCCGTGCTTCCCGCGTGCCCGTGCCGGCTCGCCGTCCACGCGGGCACGGCGTCGAACGCGTCCGTACGGGGCACGGTGGACCAGCGGCCGAACGGCCAGCCGATCCAGTCGGCGCGCCCCACGACCATGTCGACCGGGACCATTCCGCCGCCCGGCTGGCCCAGGTGGTCACGGGAGTCGCTGGACTGGCTGCGGTGGTCGCCCATCACCCACAGGGTGCCGTCGGGGACCACGATGTCGAAGGGCACGCGGGACGGCTGGTCGCCGAACATCACGTATCCGGTCTCGCGCACGGGTACGCCGTTGACGCTGATCCGGCCGTCCTTGTCGCAGCAGACCACCCGGTCGCCGCCGGTGCCGACGACCCGCTTCACGAAGTCGGTCTCGTCCGGCTCGGCGAGGCCGAGGGCCGCCGCGGCAGCGTGCAGGGCGCCCGCGACCGGGTTTCCGGCGGGCTGTTCCTGGAGGAAGGATCCGGTGCCGTCGAAGACGACGACGTCACCTCGGCGCGGCTCGTCGCCGAAACGGTACGCCAGCTTGTTGACCAGGATCCGGTCGCCGACCTGGAGCGTGGGCTCCATCGAGCCGCTGGGCACCAGGAAGGGCTGGAGGACGAAGTGGCTGAACAGCAGCAGGAAGACCATGCAGGCGATGCCGATGAGTCCGGTGCGCCGCCAGGTCAGCGGCCCGGACGGCCCGGCGCCGCCCGCGTCGGGCTCTTCCGGGTCCGTACCCTCACGCTCCGGCGTACCGTCGCGGCCGGTCCCTTCCGGGCCCGGAACGCGCGCGGAGCGCGATCGCTCCTCCTCGTCGGAGGAGCGATCGCGCTCCGTGTGCTGTGCTGCGGTGTCCATCGGGGGCAGAGCTTATCCCGCCACCCTGTGGATCCCGGCTCAGTTGTCGCGCTTCTCCTTGATCTTCGCGGCCTTGCCGCGCAGCTCACGGAGGTAGTAGAGCTTGGCGCGACGGACGTCACCGCGGGAGACGAGCTCGATCTTCTCGAAGATCGGGCTGTTCACCGGGAAGGTGCGCTCGACGCCGACGGAGAAGGAGACCTTGCGGACCGTGAAGGTCTCGGAGACGCCCGAGCCCTGACGGCGGATGACGACACCCTTGAACTGCTGGATACGGGAGCGGCTGCCCTCGATGACGCGAACGTGGACGTTCACGGTGTCACCCGGACGGAAGGCCGGGACGTCGGAACGCAGGGAACCGGCGTTGATCTGGTCGAGCAGGGAGGCCATGGAGGTCTCTTTCCTCGCCGATGCCACAGGTCATCAGCGGTACGTACGAATGGTTTGGAGATGCCGCGGCCCTGGCGGGCGTCGTTCCCCCTGTGGCAGGGGCGCGCGCCGGACGTACGACAGCGCCCTATTCTTCCACGGCCTCGGGCCTGCGCCAAAATCGGCCGCCGGGCTCGGGGGCCCAGCCGAGGATGGAGAGGGTCTCGCGGTCCTTCTTGTCGAACGCGGCGGGGTCGCAGCGCTCGATGAGGTCCGGGCGGTTGGCGGCGGTACGGCGGAACGCCTCGTCACGGCGCCAGCGGGCGATCTTCCCGTGGTGCCCGCTGAGCAGGACGTCCGGGATCTCGCGCCCGCGCCACTCCGGCGGCTTGGTGTAGACGGGGCCTTCGAGCAGGTTCGCCATGGCGCCGGGGGCGAAGGAGTCGTCCTGGTGCGACTCGGCGTTGCCGAGGACACCGGGCAGCAGCCGGGCGACGGCCTCGGTGACGACGAGGACGGCGGCCTCGCCGCCGGCCAGGACGTAGTCGCCGATGGAGACCTCGTAGACCGGCATCCGGGTGGCGTACTCGTCGATGACCCGGCGGTCGATGCCCTCGTAGCGGGCGGGCGTGAAGATCAGCCAGGGCCGCTCGGAGAGTTCGACGGCGAGTTCCTGGGTGAAGGGCCGGCCGCTGGGCGTGGGGACGACGATGGCCGGACCGCGGGCGCCGGACTCGTAGCCGTCGGCGAGGGTCTGGTCGAGGGCGTCGCCCCAGGGGCCGGTCTTCATGACCATGCCGGGGCCGCCGCCGTACGGGGTGTCGTCGACCGTGTTGTGCCGGTCGTACGTCCAGTCGCGCAGGTTGTGGATGTGGACGTCGAGCTGACCGCGGGCGCGGGCCTTGCCGACGAGCGAGACGTTCAGCGGTTCGAGGTACTCGGGGAAGATCGTGACGACGTCGAGGCGCATCAGGACGCGTCCTCACCGGACGTACGACCCTCGGCGCCGTCGCCATCGCCGCTCTCGGCCTCCGCGTCAGCCTCGGAAGCGGCCTCCGCCTCGGCCTCGGCGTCGCGCTGCGAGGCGACGACGGCCTCGTGCTCGTCGATGAGCCCGGGCGGCGGGGCGATGACGGCGCGCTGGTTCTCCAGGTCGATCTCGGTGACGATCTCCGAGACGAAGGGGATCATCACCTCGGTGCCGTCGGGGCGCTCGACGATGAAGAGGTCCTGGGACGGCAGGTGGGAGATCTCCGTGATCACACCGATCTCGGTGCCGTCGGCGAGGACGACGTCGAGGTCGACCAGCTGGTGGTCGTAGTACTCGTCCTCCTCCTCGGGCAGCTCGTCGGGGTCGACGTCGGCGATGAGAAGGATGTTGCGCAGGGCCTCGGCCCCGTTGCGGTCGGTCACACCCGCGAAACGGAGCAGCAGCCGGCCGCTGTGCACCCGGCCGGTCTCGATGGTGAGCGGCCCGGCGGAGGCCGGGTCCGTGTGCAGGACGGCGCCGGGTCCGAGCCGCAGCTCGGGCTCGTCGGTCCGCACCTCGACGGTGACCTCGCCCTTGATGCCGTGGGCACGGCCGATCCGAGCGACTACCAACTGCACTGGTGAACTCTCCTGTCGTACGGCAACGGGCCGGGGAGGGCGGCATGCCCTCCCCGGCCCGTGCCGGTGTCACACTTCAGCGGGCCTGGTCCACGTCGACGAGGTCGACTCGGATACCACGACCGCCGATGGCACCCACGACGGTGCGCAGCGCACGCGCGGTGCGGCCGTTGCGGCCGATCACCTTGCCGAGGTCTTCGGGGTGGACCCGGACCTCGAGAACGCGGCCGCGACGCAGGTTGCGCGAGGCTACCTGCACGTCGTCGGGGTTTTCGACGATGCCTTTGACGAGGTGCTCGAGAGCCTCCTCGAGCATGATCAGGCCTCGGTCGACTCGGTGGACTCGGCCTCGGCCTCGTCCGCCTTCTTGTCGGCCTTCTTCGCCTTCGGGGTGATGGCCTCACCCTTGGCGTCGTCGCCCTCGAGAGCCTTGGCGAACTCGTCGAAGGTGGCGCGCTTGGCTTCCTTGGTCGCCGGGGCGAGCAGCGGCTTCTCCGGGGCGGGGAGGCCCTTGGCCTTCTGCCAGTCGCCGGTGAGCTTCAGGATGGCGAGAACCGGCTCGGTCGGCTGGGCGCCGACGGACAGCCAGTACTGCGCACGCTCGGAGTCGACCTCGATACGCGACGGGTTGTACGTCGGGTGGTAGAGGCCGATCTCCTCGATCGCGCGACCGTCACGACGGGTGCGGGAGTCGGCGACGACGATGCGGTAGTGCGGCTGGCGGATCTTGCCGAGGCGCTTGAGCTTGATCTTGACTGCCACTGGAGTGGTGTCTCCTGAACTTGACGTGGTAGGGCACCGGACGGGATGCCACGTGGGGTTGTGGTACCCGAGTGCCCGATGGACGCGTCAGTCGGAGGAGAGAGGGGTCCTGTGCGACTGTCGAGTACAGCTAGCCATTGTGCCACACGTGGCGGGGTCAGCTCGCGGCGCCCACGGTCTCCGGAATCCGGAAGGGCTTGCCGCAGCCGCCGCAGACGATCGGCGCCTGGGCGAGTACCGAGGGCACCACGCGTACGTTGCGCCCGCAGTCGCAGACGGCCTTGACCCGCACGCCGCCGCCCGAGGAGCCGTGCCGGGCGGCCGGTCCGCGGAAGGAGCGCTTGGTGTCGGCGGCGGTCGCGACCATGTGCGCCTTGAGCGCGCGCTGGAGCCGCTCGATGGTGGGCCGGTAGCGGCGGCGGGCCTCGGCGTTGAGCGTGACCAGAGAGAAGCCGCTGCTGGCATGCGGCTCCTCGGGGTGGTCGAGGCCCAGCTCCTCGGCGATCGCGAGGAATCTGCGGTTGTGGTAGCGGCCGGCGCGGGAGGTGTCGCGGACACCTCTGGCGGCGGCGATGCCGTGGACTGCTTCGTGAAGCAGTCGTTCGAAGGAGAGTTCGGCGCCACAGGCGGACGACGACTCTCCGATCAGGGACTCGGGCGCGGCAAGGTCCGGCAGCTCGGGGTGGTTCCGTTGAATGTCGGACCACGCCTGTGCCAGCTCTGCGGCGAGAACAGGTGGTGTCGTGCTCACGTCGGATACAACGAGCCGGACGCCTTCCGGGTTCCATTCCGGGGCAACTCAAATATTTTGCACGTACCCGTCAGTCGGTACGGATGTGTGGGGGCCGGTGCGTTCGACGCATAGGCAGGCGCATACACCCTGGCGCGCGGGCATGTCACGCGCGCCGGGCAGGCGTGGAAGGGACAGTACCGCTTCTCTGCCCGACTTCGGGCACCGGTCTCGCACCTCCGCGGGAAGCTGGCCGGATACCGTCCTGGGACGTCCGATTTCCGGACGCCGCCGCCCGCGATCAGGGGCCGGTGACCAGGGGCGCGCCCGGGAATCGTGACCAGGAACCGCGATCGGGGACCGCGATCGGGGACCGCGATCGGGGACCGCGAAACGTGGTCGGCCGCCGCACCGAAGAAGGCCGACGGCGGGCGGCAACCCCTCCCCGCCCCGTCCTGCCCCTCCCTGCCCCCCCTCAGGGGGTGTCCTTGGCGAGCCGGGGGATGCCGGCCGCCCGGTAGGCCGCGGCCTCCTCCAGGGTCTCGTTCTCCAGCAGGGCCGCGGCGAGGGCGTCGAGCTTGTCGCGGTGCTCGTGCAACTGGCGTACGGCGCTCTCGTAGCACTCGTCGACGATCCGGCGCATCTCGGCGTCGACCCGGTCGAGGGTGGCGGGCGCGGCGGAGAGCCCGTACGCCTGCTGGGCGTCGGCGGGGATGGCGGTGAGGCGGCCGACGCGCTCGCTCATGCCCCAGCGGCCGGCCATGCCCCGGGCGATGCTCGTGACCTGCTCCAGGTCGCTCTCGGCGCCCGTCGTGACGACGCCGAAGACCACCTGCTCGGCGGCCATGCCGCCCAGCGCGCCGATGATCCGGCCGCGCAGGTACTCCTCGGTGTAGGCGTACTTGTCGCCCTCGGGGGTGGACAGGGTGACGCCAAGCGCGCGGCCCCGGGGCACGATGGTGATCTTGCGGACGGGGTCGGCGCCGGGCTGGAGCATGCCGAGCAGGGCGTGGCCGCTCTCGTGGTACGCGGTGCGGCGGCGTTCCTCGTCGGGCATGACGAGCGGGCGTTCGGCCCCGAGCTGGACTTTCTCCAGGGCGTCGGAGAGGTCGGACTGGGTGACGGCCTGCTGGCGGCGTTTGACGGCGAGCAGGGCGGCCTCGTTGGCGAGGTTGGCGAGTTCGGCGCCGGTCATGCCGGGGGTGGTCTTGGCGACATGGGCCAGGTCGACGTCGCGCGCGAGGGGGATCTCGCGGGTGTGGATCCGCAGGATCGCCTCGCGGCCGCCCCGGTCGGGCGGGTTGACGTGGACGACCCGGTCGAAGCGGCCGGGGCGGGTGAGGGCCGGGTCGAGGACGTCGGAGCGGTTGGTCGCGGCGAGCACGATGACGCCTTCGGAGCCGGTGAAGCCGTCCATCTCGGTGAGGATCTGATTGAGGGTCTGCTCGCGTTCGTCGTGGCCGCCCATGCCGGCGCCGCCGCCTCGGGCGCGGCCGATGGTGTCGATCTCGTCGATGAAGATGATCGCGGGGGCGACCTTGCGGGCCTCGGCGAAGAGTTCGCGGACGCGGGAGGCGCCGACGCCGACGATCATCTCGATGAACTCGGAGGCGGAGGCGGAGAAGAACGGCACGCCGGCCTCCCCCGCGACGGCGCGGGCGAGGAGGGTCTTGCCGGTTCCGGGCGGTCCGGCGAGCAGGACGCCACGGGGCATCTTGGCGCCCATCGCGCGGTAGGCCGCGGGGTTCTTCAGGAAGTCGACGACATCGTTCAGTTCCCCCTCGACCTCGTCGATGCCGGCGACGTCGTCGAAGGTGGTGCGTTTGCCGCCTTCCAGCTCGACGGGTTTGGGCGGGGCCTTGCGGCCGAGCATGCCGCCGCCCGCGCCGCCGAACCCGGTGCTCATCCGGCGGGCGATGAACACCCACAGCAGGACCAGGAGCAGCATCGGGGCGAGCGAGAGGAGCAGGTTGGAGAGGAAGCTGCGTTCCTCGACGACGGGTTTGGCGGTGACGGTGACGTGCTGCCGGGTGAGTTCCTCCCACAGCTTGTCGTCGGCGAAGGCCGGGCGCTGGGTCTGGAACTTGGTGTAGTCGCCCTTGCCGTCGTCGGGGACGGGCTGGGCCTTCTTCAGCTCGCCCTGGATGGCGTCGCCCTTGGAATAGATCATGGAGACGTTGCCGGCGGCGACCTGTTTGCTGAACTCGGTGTACGAGATGGTCGCCTCGTCGCCGTGGTTGAAGAAGGACAGGACCAGGTTGGTGACGAGGTAGACGATGAGGGCGACGAGGATGACGGCGCCCCAGCCGCCGGGCATCTTCCGCCGGGGCGGCGGGGGCGGCGGTGCCCCTTCCGAGCGCCAGGGCTGGTCGGTCCGGTCGCGCGGGGGTACGGGGTTGGCCACGGGTGTCTCCTCGGGGCCTGGGTCCGGTCTCTTCGGGTCGTGCCGGGCTCGCGGGGCCCCGCCTCGCACGGAGGACGGGCCCGGGGTCCGGCAGTGGCCCCAGTATCGGCGAACCGGGCGTTTCCGGCATGACGGGCGGCGCGGACGGGCCGGGCGGGCCGGGCGGGCCGGACGGGCCGGACGGGCGGCGCGGTCCGCGCGAGCGGCCGGGGGCGCTGCCGGGGCCCGGGGTCGGCTCCCGGGTACGCCGAAGGGGCCCGGCGCGGTGCCGTACCGGACGTGTCCGGTCTCGTACCGCTCCGGGCCCCTTCGCGAAGAGAGCCGGGTGACGCGCGCGCCCGTCGCGGGCGCCGGGCGCGTCAGCCCATGAACTTCTTGAACTCGTCCGGCAGCTCGAAGTCCCCGGCGTCCTGGCCGGCCGGCAGCCCGAAGGCACCGCCGGACTGCGCCTGCTCGCGCTTGACCTGGGCGGCCTGCTCCTCGGCCTTCCGCTTCATCGGGTTGCCGCTCTTGCGCTTGCCCTTGGCCTGCTTGATCTGCTTCTTCTGCCGGCCGGCGCCGCCGCCCATGCCCGGCATCCCGGGCATGCCCGGCATGCCGCCGCCCTGCGCCATGCGGGACATCATCTTGCGGGCCTCGAAGAACCGCTCGACCAGGCCCTTGACGGCGCTGACCTCGACACCGGAGCCCTTGGCGATACGGGCACGGCGCGAGCCGTTGATGATCGTCGGGTCCTGGCGCTCGGCCGGGGTCATCGACTTGATGATGGCGCCGACGCGGTCGACCTCGCGCTCGTCGATGTTGTTGATCTGCTCCTTCATCTGGGCCATGCCGGGCAGCATGCCGAGGAGCTTGGAGATGGAGCCCATCTTGCGGACCTGCTCCATCTGGGCCAGGAAGTCGTCGAGGGTGAAGTCCTGGCCCTTCTTGGAGGCCAGCTTCTCGGCGACCTTGGCGGCCTCCTCCTGGCTGAAGGTCTGCTCGGCCTTCTCGATGAGCGACATGATGTCGCCCATGCCGAGGATGCGGGACGCCATGCGGTCCGGGTGGAACGCGTCGAAGTCGTCCAGCTTCTCGCCGTTGGAGGCGAACATGATCTGCTTGCCGGTGACGTGCGCGATGGACAGCGCGGCACCACCGCGGGCGTCGCCGTCGAGCTTGGACAGCACCACGCCGTCGAAGCCGACGCCGTCGCGGAATGCCTCGGCGGTGTTGACCGCGTCCTGACCGATCATGGCGTCGACGACGAAGAGGACCTCGTCGGGCGACACGGCGTCGCGGATGTCCGCGGCCTGCCGCATCAGCTCCTGGTCGATGCCCAGGCGGCCGGCGGTGTCGACGATGACGACGTCGTGCATCTTCGAGCGGGCGTACTCGATGGAGTCCTTGGCGACCTGGACCGGGTCGCCGACGCCGTTGCCCGGCTGCGGGCCGTAGAAGCCGACGTTCGCGCGGTCGGCGACGACCGAGAGCTGGTTGACGGCGTTGGGGCGCTGGAGGTCGCAGGCGACGAGCAGCGGGGTGTGGCCCTGGCTCTTGAGCCAGACGCCGAGCTTTCCGGCGAGGGTGGTCTTACCGGCACCCTGGAGACCGGCGAGCATGATCACGGTCGGCGGGTTCTTGGCGAACCGCAGCCGGCGGGTCTCGCCACCGAGGATGGAGACCAGTTCCTCGTTGACGATCTTGATGATCTGCTGGGCCGGGTTGAGCGCCTTGGAGACCTCGGCGCCGAGCGCGCGCTCCTTGACGCTCTTGATGAAGGCCCGGACGACCGGCAGCGCCACGTCGGCTTCGAGCAGGGCGATACGGATCTCACGCGCGGTGGCGTCGATGTCCGCCTCGGACAGGCGACCCTTGCCGCGGAGGTTCTTGAAGGTCGCTGCAAGGCGGTCGGAGAGGGTATCGAACACGGCGGTCGCGGATCCTCGGTGTCGTGGGCGGGCGTACGGACTGTCCTCCAGGGTATCCGGCCGCTCGATGTCCGTGTCCGCGCCCGCCGGATCCGGTGCGCCCCGACCGTCCGGGAACGCCCTCCGGGGTGGCGGGCGCGGGCCTCAGGCGTCGACTTTCTCCCTTTTCTCCCCTGCCGTCTCCCTCTCCTTCTCCCCTTCCGGGGCCATCCCGCTCGGGGCCGCAGCAGCCGCGGGTGTCACGGAGAAGGCGGGGGCGGAGCCGGCGGCGGGCGCCGGAGCGGGACGTACGGTACGGCCCTCAGCGCCCCCATCCGCACCGGCCTCGTCCGCCAGGTCCGCCGGGTCCGCCGGGTCCGGCTCGTCGAGGACGTACGCGCGCTCGGCGTGCTCGGCCCGGTCGATGCCGTTGATCTCGTCCGCCTCGGGGACCCGCATCCCGATCGTCCGGTGGAGGACGAGGGCGAGCAGCGCGGAGACGAGGAGCGAGTAGGCGAAGACGGTGAGGACGCCGAGGGCCTGGATGCCGAGCAGTCCGGGACCACCGCCGTAGAGGAGGCCGCGGGCGTCGGACTGGACGCCGCCGGTGGCGAAGAGGCCGACGAGGAGGGATCCGGCGATGCCGCCGACGAGGTGGACGCCGACGACGTCGAGGGAGTCGTCGTAGCCGAACCGGTGCTTGAGCCCGACGGCCATGGCGCACAGCACTCCGGCGATCGCGCCGATGGCGAGGGCGCCGAGCGGGGAGCAGGAGCCGCCGGAGGGGGTGATGGCGACGAGCCCTGCGACGGCGCCCGAGGCGGCGCCGAGGCTGGTGAAGGCGCCGTGGCGGAGTTTTTCGTAGCCGAGCCAGGCGAGCATGGCGGCGGCGGTGGCGACCTGGGTGTTGACGAACATGACGGCGCCAACGCCGTCGTCGTTGCCGAGCCAGGATCCGGCGTTGAAGCCGAACCAGCCGAACCAGAGCAGTCCGGCGCCGAGCATGACGAGGGGGAGGTTGTGGGGGCGCGCCGTCTTGTGGGGGAAGCCGGTCCGCTTGCCGATGACGAGGATCACGCCGAGGGCGGCGGCGCCCGCGTTGATGTGGACGGCGGTGCCGCCGGCGAAGTCGATGACGCCGAGTTCGTACAGCCAGCCGCCGCTGCTCCAGACCCAGTGGGCGACGGGGAAGTAGACGGCGGTGACCCACAGCGCGACGAAGAGGGCCCAGGCGGTGATCTTGACCCGGTCGGCGAGGGCTCCGCTGATCAGGGCGGGGGTGAGGACGGCGAACATCAGCTGGAAGACGGCGAAGACGTACACGGGGATGGTGGAGCCGTGCCACAGCTCGGTGAGGCCGATGCCGCCGAGGCCCGCGTAGTCAAAGGACCAGCCGACGAGGGAGGCGGTGTCGGTACCGAAGGCGACGCTGAAGCCGTAGAGCACCCACAGGACGGTGACGATCCCGAGGCTGACGAAGCTCATCATCAGCATGTTGACGGCCGACTTCACGCGGACCATGCCGCCGTAGAAGAAGGCGAGTCCCGGGGTCATCAGCATGACCAGAGCGGTGCACAGGAGCATGAAGCCGGTGTTGGCGGCGGACAGCGCGGGTGGGTCGGCGGCGGCCAGGGGGGTGAGGACTGCGGTCATCGGCGTCTCCTCGTCTCGTCGCCGATGACGGCCGGGCGCGTACGGGACGTACGGGCGGGGCGGGGTCGCCAAGGGCGGTGGCGGTACTGCGCCCGAGCGTGACGCGGGCCGGTTTCCGGCGGTGCCGTGCGGTGTTTCGCGGCGGTGACGGGGGTGGCGGGTGTGTTACGCGACCGTGAACGGCCGGGCATATGCCCGGATCGGGGGCGTGCGGCCTGTCATATGCCCGGATCGCGCACTCCGCGCGGCCTCCCCCACCACCCCGCCAAGGGACCCCGCCCATGGGCCGGCCGCGTCGGTCGTCCGTGTGTCCTGTGCGGCGGGGGAGCCGAGTCGGGCTTACGGGACGGCCGGCGCGGCCGGTGTCTGCGGGGAGGGCGGCGCGGGGCGCCGCGGTCTCAGACGGCTTCCGCCGCCTCGGGGAGGAGGGAGGTGAGCCGGTCGGTGAGCCGGACGACCTCGGCGACGTGCCCGAAGTCGCGGGCCGCGGTGTCGACGGTCTTGCGCAGCCGGTTGTTGAGCCGCTCGGAGCGGACCTTGCGGGCGATGCCGAGGGCCTGTTCGGCGAAGACGGCGGACTGTTCGGGCTCGCGCTTGAGGAGGTGGACGGTCGCCATGCCGACGAGGTTGAGGGCGTAGGACCGCTGGCGTTCGGGGTCCTTCCCGAAGAGTTCGACGGCTCGTTCCATGACGGGTTCGGCGAGCGAGGCGTACGTCGGGGAGCGTCCGGCGACATAGGCGAGGTCGCGGTAGGAGTGGGAGTTCTCGCCGTTGAGTTCGGCCTCGGAGAAGAAGCGGATCCAGTCGGGGTCGGGCTCGCCGTCGAGTCCGGCGTCGGCGAAGGTGTCCTCGGCCATCCGCACGGCGCGGCGGCACTTGGCGGGCTGGCCCATGTTGGCGTAGGCGCGGGCCTCCATCGCGTACAGCATGGACTGGGTGCGCGGGGTGGCGCAGTCGCGGCTGCCGTACTGGGCGAGGTGGATGAGTTCGAGGGCGTCGTCGGGCCGGCCGAGGTGGATCATCTGCCGGCTCATCGAGGAGAGGATGTACGAGCCGAGGGGCTTGTCGCCGGCTTCCTTGGCGGCGTGCAGGGCGAGCACGAAGTACTTCTGGGCGGTGGGCTGGAGTCCGATGTCGTAGCTCATCCAGCCGGCGAGTTCGGCGAGTTCGGCGGCGCAGCGGAAGAGGCGTTCGGTGAGCTCGGGGCGCTGGGGTTCCTGGAGGAGGTCGGTGACCTCGTGGAGCTGGCCGACGACGGCCTTGCGGCGCAGTCCGCCGCCGCACTGGGCGTCCCACTGGCGGAACATCGCCGTGGTGGATTCCAGCAGGTCGAGTTCGGACGCGGACAGGCGGTGGCCGCGCCGTTCCTCGGCGGGGGCGGCCGGGATCTCGCCGGGCGGGGTGGGGACCAGCCAGCGCTGCATGGGTTCGACGAGGGAGGGCCCGGCGGCGATCTGGAGCGAGGAGCCGAGGAAGCCTCGGCGGGCGAGCATGAGGTCGCTGCGGGAGAACTCGCTGAGCAGGGAGACGGTCTGGGGGCCGGCCCAGGGCAGGTCGACGCCGGAGACGGACGGGGTCTGGTGGGCGGTGCGCAGGCCGAGGTCCTCGACGGCGACGACGGAGCCGAAGCGTTCGGAGAGCAGTTCGGACAGGATCCGCGGGATGGGTTCGCGGGGCTGTTCGCCGTCGAGCCAGCGGCGTACGCGGGAGGTGTCGGTGGAGATGTGGTGGGCGCCCATCTGACGCGCCCGGCGGTTCACCTGGCGTGCCAGCTCGCCCTTGGACCAGCCGCTGCGCACGAACCAGGAGCCGAGTCTCTCGTTCGGGCGCTTGCCGGCAGTCGTACCGTCCGCGCCGTTGCCGTTCACTGGAACGCCCCCATCTGCCCGCCTGCCGTCACGCTCGGATCCCCTGCCAGGATGCCTTGTCTTCCGGGCCCCGTCCGGCGTTTGCCCTCCTTCGAACAGAAGCAGGATTAGCGCGGGCGGGCGGTCGCTCGTGGTCGATGGCCCGGGGGTTCGCGTACCGAAGGTAATCCTACGATCACCCCCTCGGACATGGCGCTTAGCGAAACGCCACCATTCGCCACCCCTTCGATGGAACGCGCCGCGCGCCGGACGCGATTCACTTGACATGCGACGGACCGGAGAGGCGCATCGCAGCGCCCGGAGGCGCGCGCCCGGCTCCGCACCACCCGTATCGCACCGGCGCGCCTCGACCATCTCGTAACAGGGCGTGGCATGACGTGACAGCGGACATCCGGTCCGTAACCACCGGCACGTCCGACCCGTTGGAGGGGGCATGGGTTTCACGATCGGCGGCATTCGTGAGATGCGGTCCGGCTCACGTCGCCGCGTACGCACCACGGAGTGCACTGCGGTGGCCGAGTACACCGGACTGTGGGGCTGGGACGTGGTCCCGGGGGCGCGGGCGGATCTGGCCGGGCACTGCTCGTGCGGGGATCCCGGCTGTACGGCCCCGGGGGCACATCCGCTCTCCTTCGCCGAGCCGGTTCCGGCGGGCGCGGGTCTCGACGAGGCGGCCGGGATCTGGTCGCGTCATCCGGGGGCGGCGATGCTGCTGCCGGTGGGCCGGGCCTTCGACGTGCTCGACGTGGCCGAGACGGCGGGCCGGCGGGCGCTGATCCGGCTGGAGCGGATGGGGCTGCCGCTGGGGCCGGTGTGTGTGACGCCGACCGGCCGGGCGCGGTTCTTCGTGGCGCCGGGCGCGGCGGCGGGGCTGCCCCGGCTGCTGTACCGGATGGGCTGGGACGACGCGGATCTCGATCTGCACTGTCTGGGTCCCGGTGCCCATGTCACCGCTCCGCCGTCGGATCTGGGCGGGCTTGGTCCGGTGCGCTGGCTGCGTCCGCCGACCCTGGACACGGCGGGCGCTCCGCCCGAGGCCCGGTTACTGCTCGGCACGCTGGCGTACATCTGCCACCGCACGGGCCGCGCCACCCGCTGACACGGCGCTTGGCGCTGGTCCGCAGAGACATATGGGTGAGGCCCCGCCATCGGCGGGGCCTCACCCATATGTCTCTGCGTGTCTCTACGTGTGGTTCAGGAAGCGTCGCCGATGAGCGCGTCGACGAACGCGCCCGGCTCGAACGGCGCCAGGTCGTCCGGGCCCTCGCCGAGTCCGATGAGCTTCACCGGGACGCCCAGCTCGCGCTGGACGGCGATGACGATGCCGCCCTTGGCGGTGCCGTCGAGCTTGGTGAGGACGATGCCGGTGATGTCGACGACCTCGGCGAAGACGCGGGCCTGGATCAGACCGTTCTGGCCGGTGGTGGCGTCGAGGACGAGCAGGATCTCGTCGAGCGGGCCGTGCTTCTCGACGACTCGCTTGACCTTGCCCAGCTCGTCCATGAGGCCGGTCTTGGTGTGCAGCCGGCCGGCGGTGTCGATGAGGACGACGTCGGCCTTCTCCGCGATGCCTTCCTTGACGGCGTCGTACGCGATCGAGGCCGGGTCGCCGCCCTCGGGGCCGCGGACGGTGCGGGCACCGACGCGCTCGCCCCAGGTCTGGAGCTGGTCGGCGGCGGCGGCGCGGAAGGTGTCGGCGGCGCCGAGGACGACGGACTTGCCGTCGGCGACGAGGACGCGGGCGAGCTTGCCGGTGGTGGTGGTCTTGCCGGTGCCGTTGACGCCGACGACCATGACGACGCCGGGGACGTCTTCGGGGCTCTCGGTCTTGACCGTGCGGTCGAGCTCGGGGCCGAGCAGGGCGACGAGCTCTTCGCGCAGCAGGCCGCGCAGCTCGTCGGGGGTGCGGGTGCCGAGCACCTTGACGCGCTCGCGGAGGCGGTCGACGAGTTCCTGGGTGGGCGCGACGCCGACGTCGGCGGTGAGGAGGGTCTCCTCGATCTCCTCCCAGGTGTCCTCGTCGAGGTGTTCGCGGGACAGCAGCGTGAGCAGTCCCTTGCCGAGCGAGTTCTGGGAGCGGGCGAGTCGCGCGCGGAGCCGTACGAGGCGGCCGGCGGTCGGCTCGGGCACCTCGATGGCGGGCGCGGCGGGAGCCTCCGGCTCGGGCGCCGGCTCGGGCTCGGGCTCTTCGGTGACGGGCGCCGCTTCGGCTTCCGCCGTCGGGAGGCCGACTTCTTCGACGGTGCGGCGTGATTCGTCCCGCGGCGCCTCCGCCTCGTCGCCGACGTGCGGCTCTGCGGGGGGCGCGGTGATGGTCGGCGCGGTGGACGGCGGCTCGGCCGGCGGCAGCTGCTTCTTCTTGCGACCGCTGATCACGAGCCCGCCGGTCACGGCTACCGCGACGACGACAGCGATGACTACAGCAAGGATGAGTTCCATGGTCCGTCCAGTATGCGTGACATTCGACGCCCTATGCGGGGGTCCACGGGGGGCGCGGCCCCTGACCGACACTGGCTGCCCCTGCCCCCGTGAGTGCGGGCCGGGCACCCGGCGCCGTGCCTGATTGCGGGCCTACTCCGGGGGCACTGTGAGTACGGGCCCACCGTGCCGTCACGCCCACGTGCGGGCCTCTGCCCCCTGTGAGTGCGGGCCGTGCACCTGACGAGGCCAGAACTACCGGGCCGCCCTATGGCCGAGTGAGCCGAAGGGGTGCGTCGGGGGAACAGTGCCGAACGCGCACAGGCCCGCGAGGAACGAGTGGGCCGAGCACGATCGGTGCTGTGAGTCCGACTCCAGCACCCCGGAGGCGAACCGAGGCACAAAAAAGGCCAACGTGAAGCAAACAACATGCGCCCAGGCTTGCCGCCGCGCTCACGTGCGGGCCGCACACCTGCCGTCTCGTACCCGTGCGGGCCCAGCCCAAGCCGTCGCGCTTACGTGCGGGCTTCGCCCCAGCCACCACGCTTACCTGCGGGCTTCACCCCCGCCGCCGCGCTTACGTGCGGGCCGCACACCTGCCCCCGCCCTCACCCACGGGCCCAGCCCCAACCGCCTCGCTTACGTGCAGGCCAGGCACCAGCCGCCACCCTCCCCCACGGGCCCAGCCCCAACCGCCACACTCACCCGCAGGCCCGCCCCCGCTCACCGCCTCGATCGACGTACAAGAACCCCCTCAGCCCATCTCCTCCAGCGTCTTCCCCTTGGTCTCCTTCACGAAGAGGAGCACGAACGGGATCGAGAGCACCGCGAAGCACGCGTAGATGATGTAGGTGGCGGACAGGTTCCACTGGGCGAGGGACGGGAAGCTCGCGGTGATGGCCCAGTTGGCGATCCATTGGGCGGAGGCGGCGACGCCGAGGGCAGCGGCGCGGATGCGGTTGGGGAACATCTCGCCGAGGAAGACCCAGACGACGACGCCCCAGGAGAGGGCGAAGAAGAACACGAAGACGTGGGCGGCGATGAGGGCGACCGCGCCTTGGGGGCTGGGGAGTTTGCCGTGGACGAGTTCGGCGGAGAAGGCCCAGGCGACGAATCCGAGGGCGATGGCCATGCCGGTGGAGCCGACGAGGGCGAGGGGGCGGCGACCGACGCGGTCGACCAGAACCATGGCGATGGCGGTGCCGATGATGTTGATGATCGATGTGGTGAACGAGTAGAAGAACGAGCTGGTCGGGTCGATGCCGACGGACTGCCAGAGGGTGGCGGAGTAGTAGAAGGCGACGTTGATGCCGACGAGCTGCTGGAAGACGGACAGGCCGATGCCGACCCAGACGATGGGCAGGAGGTTGAAGCGGCTGCCGGCGGGGCGCAGGTCTCGGAAGGTGGATTTGTGTTCGCTGCGCATGGCCCGGTCGATCTCGGCGACGCGGTGGTCGAGGTCGACGCCGTGGCCTTCGACTTCGGAGAGCACCTTCTTGGCCTTGTCGATGCGGCCGGAGGCGATGAGGTAGCGGGGGGACTCGGGGATGGCGAAGGAGAGCATCCCGTAGAGCAGGGCCGGTACGACCATCACACCGAGCATCCACTGCCAGGCTTCGAGGCCGCCGATCTTGCCGCGCTGCTGGCCGTTGGCGAGCTGGAGGATGCCGTAGTTGACGAGCTGGGAGATGGCGATGCCGATGACGATGGCGGCCTGCTGGAAGGAGCCGAGGCGGCCTCGGTAGGCGGCGGGGGCGACCTCGGCGATGTAGGCGGGGCCGATGACGGAGGCCATGCCGATGGCGAAGCCGCCGACGATCCGCCAGAAGGCGAGGTCGTAGAGGGCGAAGGGGAGCGCGGATCCGACGGCGCTGATGGTGAAGAGTCCGGCGGCGATGCGCATACAGCGGATGCGGCCGATGCGGTCGGCGATCCGGCCGGCGGTGGCGGCGCCGATGGCGCAGCCGATCAGGGCGATGGCGATGACCTGGGCGAGGGTGGCGGCGCCGATGTTGTAGCGGTCGCGGATGGCTTCGACGGCGCCGTTGATGACGGAGCTGTCGTAGCCGAAGAGGAAGCCGCCCATGGCCGCGGAGGCCGTGATGAAGATGACGTGTCCGATGTGGTCGGGGTGGGCCGACCGTCCTTCGGGGGGCGGCGGAGGCGGGGCCTCGGCGGTGCTGGTCACGGGTCTCCTCGGAGCTCCGGCGGCGGCGTGGCCGGTGCGGTGGGGTCGGTGCGAGTCCTTCCAGTGGCGCACAACTTGCCGTCCCCCACCACTTGAAGGCCGCCCACCGCCCCGCCCGTACCACCGTCCCGCCGGCCCTCAGCGCAGCCGCCCCTCTACGCAGCCGCCCCTCTACGCAGCCGCCCGTCGCCCCGCCGCCCCTCAGCGCAGCCGCTGGCTGATGACCTTCGAGACGCCGTCGCCCTGCATCGACACGCCGTACAGCGCGTCGGCGACCTCCATCGTCCGCTTCTGATGGGTGATCACGATGAGCTGGGAGGACTCCTGGAGTTCCCGCATGATGCGGATCAGCCGCTGGAGGTTGGTGTCGTCCAGGGCCGCCTCGACCTCGTCCATGACGTAGAAGGGGCTGGGCCGGGCCTTGAAGATGGCGACGAGCAGGGCGACGGCGGTCAGCGAGCGTTCGCCGCCGGAGAGCAGGGACAGCCGCTTGACCTTCTTGCCGGGCGGGCGGGCCTCGACCTCGATGCCGGTGGCGAGCATGTCGTCCGGGTCGGTGAGCAGGAGGCGGCCCTCGCCGCCGGGGAAGAGCCGGGAGAACACGCCTTCGAACTCGCGGGCGGTGTCGCGGAACGCCTCGGTGAAGACCTGTTCGACGCGCTGGTCGACTTCCTTGACGACCTGGAGGAGGTCGGTCCGGGTCTTCTTGAGGTCGTCCAGCTGCTCGGAGAGGAACTTGTGGCGTTCCTCCAGGGCGGCGAACTCTTCCAGGGCGAGCGGATTCACCTTGCCGAGTTGCTGATACGCCCGTTCGGCGGCTTTGAGGCGCTTCTCCTGCTCCGTACGGACGAAGGGACGCGTACGACCGGGCTCCGACCCCTGCCCACGGTCGTCGCCCGAAGTGTCAGCCCCTCCCTCCAGCACCCCGTCCCCGTCCCCGTCACCCGGCGACGCCGGTACGGGCTGGTCGGGGCCGTACTCCTCGACCAGGACGGCGGCTTCGACGCCCAGTTCCTCCAGGGCGCGGGTCTCCAGTTGTTCGATCCGCAGTCGTTTCTCGGCGCCGAGGACCTCGCCGCGGTGCACCGAGTCGGTGAGTTTGTCGAGTTCGGTCTTGAGGTCACGGCCGCGGCCCCGGGCGTCGGCGAGTTCCTTCTCCCGGACGGCCTTCGCGGCGTCGGCGAGGGTGCGTTCCCGCTCGGCGCGGGTGACGGACACCTCGATGTGGGCGAGCAGCTGGCGGGCGCCGGAGGCGACGGCGCGGGCCACATCGGCCTCGTGGCGCAGCCGGGCGCGGCGTTGCTCGGCGCGGGTGCGGGCGTCGCGTTCGGTGCGGGCGGCGCGGTCGAGGGAGTCGGCGCGGCCGGCCAGGCCCTTGACGCGTTCCTCGTGGGTACGGACCTGGAGGCGGGCCTCCATTTCGGTCTGGCGCGCGTTGGAGCCGTCGATGGCGAGCCGATCGCGTACGGAGGTGTCGGGTTCGTCCTCGGCGGGGGTCTCCTCGGCCGTGAGGAGCCGTTCGGCGAGTTCTTCGGCGTCGGCGAGCGCGCGTTCGAGGGCTTCTTCGGCGCGGGCGGCGGCCGCGGTGGTCCGCTCGGCTTCGCCGGCGGCGCCGCGGGCCTGTCCGGCGAGCCGGCCGAGCTGCTGGGCGACGGCGGACTTCTCGTGGTCGGCGGCGCGGCGCTGTTCGGTCAGTTCGTCCAGGAGGCGGGCCGCTTCGTGTCGGCGTTCGGTCGCGGCCTCGTGGGCGGCGGCCGATTCGGCGCACCGGACGTCGAGTGCGGCGAGTTCGGCGGCGGCCTCGTCCACAGATGCCTGGACTTCGAGGAGGCTGGGCGCTCCGGCGGAGCCGCCCTGGGCGAGGTGGGCGCCGAGCAGGTCGCCCTCGGCCGTGACGGCGGTCAGCGCGGGGCGGGCCCGCACCACGGTGACGGCTTGGTCGAGGTCGTCTACTACGACGACGTCGCGGAGCAGTGCCCGTACGGCGCTCAGGAGCGCGGCGGGCCCGGTGACGAGTCCGGCGGCGGGCAGCACGGCGACGGAACCGATGGCGAGCGGCTCCGTGGAGCCCTCCACGAGATCGAAACCGGCACCCGCACCCGCACCCGGATCCGGGGAGGCCAGGAGCAGGGCGGCCCGGCCCGCGTCCTGTTTGCGGAGCAGGCGCAGGGCGTCGGCGGCGGTGGCCGGGTCGGTGACGGCGAGCGCGTCGGCGGCGGCGCCGAGGGCGGCGGCGAGCGGGATCTCGTGGCCGGGGGTCACGGTGAGGAGGCCGGCGGCCGGGCCGAGCAGGCCGGCGAGTCCGGCGGTGAGGAGGGTGTCCGTGCCGTCCTTGCGGCGCAGGCCGAGGGCGAGGGCGTCGTGGCGGGCGCGGGTGGCGGCGCGGGCCCGGTCGGTGTCGGCGGCGTGTTCGCGGGCGGCGGTGAGCGCGGTCTCGGCGTCGGCGAGGGCACGGCGGGCGGTCTCGTGGCGCTCGCCGAGTTCCGTGCCCCCGGCGTCGAGCCCGTCGACCTCGGCCTTCAGCTGCTCGTACTCCTCCTGGGCATGCGCCGCTCGCTCCCGTGCCTCGTCGCGGGCGTCGGCGAGCCGGTCGATCTCGGCCTGGGCGGAGCCGGCGCGCGAGCGGGCGGCGGCGACCTGGCCGTGCAGCCGGGCGAGTCCTTCACGGCGGTCGGCGAGGGCGCGGGCCCGGTCCTTGAGGCGGCGTTCCTCGGCGGCGAGGGCCTGTTCGAGTTCGGCGCGGTGGGCGACGGTGTCGTCGAGGGCGCGGGCGGCGGCCTCCAGGGCGGCTTCGAGTTCGGCTTCCTGTTCGCGGACGCGGGCGGCTTCGCGTTCGAGGTCCTCGGGGTCGCGTCCGCGCCGTTCCTCGGGGGGTTCGGCGGTGGCGCTGGTGACGCGGGCGTCGGCGAGGGAGACGGTGCCTCGGGCGCGTTCGGCGAGCTGCGACAGCTCGTACCAGGTCTGCTGGGCGCGCTGGAGGCGGGGCGCGAGGCGGCGGGTGGCGTCCTCCAGTTCGGCCTCGCGGGCGAGGGCCGCCTTCAGGGCGGCCTCGGCGGTCTCCTTGCGGGCGAGCAGGGCGGTCTCGTCGGCGATCTCCGCGGCGAGGGCCCGCTGGAGGTGGACGAGGTCGTCGGCGAGCAGCCGCAGCCGGGCGTCGCGGAGGTCGGCCTGGATGACGGCGGCGCGGCGGGCGACGGCGGCCTGCCGGCCGAGGGGCTTGAGCTGGCGGCGGAGTTCGTCGGCGAGGTCCTGGACGCGGGCGAGGTTGGCGCGCATCGCGTCGAGTTTCCGCAGCGCCTTCTCTTTGCGCTTGCGGTGTTTGAGGACGCCGGCGGCTTCCTCGATGAAGGCGCGGCGGCCCATGGGGTCGGCGTGCAGGACGGAGTCGAGCTGTCCTTGGCCGACGATGACGTGCATCTCGCGGCCGATGCCGGAGTCGGAGAGCAGGTCCTGGATGTCGAGCAGCCGGCAGGTGTCGCCGTTGATCTGGTATTCGCTGCTGCCGCCGCGGAACATGATCCGGGTGAGGGTCACTTCGGCGTAGTCGATGGGCAGCGCGCCGTCGGAGTTGTCGATGGTCAGGGAGACCTCGGCGCGGCCGAGCGGGGGGCGCCCGGTGGTGCCGGCGAAGATGACGTCCTCCATCTTGCCGCCGCGCAGCGACTTGGCGCCCTGTTCTCCCATGACCCAGGACAGGGCGTCGACGACGTTGGACTTGCCGGAGCCGTTGGGCCCGACGACGCAGGTGATCCCGGGTTCGAATCGCAGGGTGGTGGCGGAGGCGAACGACTTGAATCCGCGGAGCGTCAGGGCCTTGAGGTGCACGTCTGCGGACTTTACCCGTGGTCCCGGGTTTCACCCGGGAACGCCCAGGGCACACCCTCCCCCAAGGACTGTGGCGACCCTGGCGGTCCGCCCTCGGTCCGCCCGCCGGACGGACGGGGGTCCGGGGCGAGGGTCCGGGGCAGGGGGCCGCGGCGGGGGTACGGAAGCGGTGAGCCGGGGCGTACGAGAGCCCCGTACAGAATCGGCGTACAGAACCAGAATCGGCGTACGGGACCCGCGTACGGCAACGGCGTGGCATGCCGATGCGTACGGGAACCAGGAGCGGTTCACGAGGCCGCGTACCGAAGCCGGGCCGAAGCCGGGCGCGGTCCGCGTGAGCGGGGCACAAGCGAGAAGGGACGCCGGGGCGCCCCTTGGGTGTGCGGCTGTGCGCGGTGACGCGAGTCCAGTCGTACCGTGAGCCGGCGGGGGAGGGTGTTCCTCATCCGGCCCTGTGGGGCTGGGACACCTCAGGTGAGCGCGGGCTCGGCCTTGGTGACGTCGAGTTCGATGCTGTCCAGCAGCGAGTCTCCCTGGTGCTGGGCGACGGCAGCGGACAGCGTGTCGTTTTCGGACTGGATCCGAACCAGCTCGGACTCGAGGTCCTGGACACGCTGCTGAAGCCGTCGCATCTCGGCGAGGAGTCGCGGGTCGGAACCGCCGACGTAACCGAGAAGCGCCTTTGCCATGATGGATGGTCCTCCACACTGAGTGACCGACCGAAGCGGTGTGGGTCGTGAGGGATTCGCACCCGCGGTGCTCGGCCGTGCTGTTGTGGTGCCGGTTCTCACGGTCGAACAGCTAAGGTGCGCGGGGCTTTCAGCGTCTCACCAAAAAGTTTGACGGTCAACACGATCACGCCCGGGACCAAGGGACCACCGGGGGGCTCGCGGCCGTGGCGATCACGGCGGTGCCTCGCTTCTCGGTGCCCGGGGGGCGTGTAGATCATCCTTACCCGTACGGCGGGGCACGGCAACCCCGCCTCGGCAATCACCTGGATGTTCTCACTCTGCGTCACACACCGTCATCGGGGCGCCCGAGGCCGTTCGGGGGGTGCGGGCGGCGCGTTTCCGCATGATCGGGAGGGGTTCTCAGCGGATCGCGAAGGTCTCGTAGATGCCGCGCGGCGTGGCCCAGATCTCAGTGACGCCGTCGACCCGGCCGGGCGTGTCGCCGGATCGCAGCCAGTCGAGCAGGCGGTGGCAATTCTCACGCGAGCCCTCGGCCACGATCTGGACCCGGCCGTCGTCCAGGTTCAGGGCGAAGCCGACAAGCCCGCCGATCTCCAGTGCGTTTGCCCTGGTGAACCAACGGAAGCCCACTCCCTGTACCCGGCCGCGCACCCATGCGGTCATCCGCACCTCGTCATCCATGGCTGCACGCTAGCGGGCGGATCACGGAACGAGCACGTCAGCCCCCTCATGTCATGGCGTACAGTCCCGACGGAACGGGGCTCACCCGTTCGGCCGTGTCCCCCTTCGACCGGCTTGAGCGGATCCACAGAAGCAAAGATCGGCGGCGAAGGCCGGCGGAGAGCGCAGTCCAGTCAGGGAGGCTGAACGGATGGGACGCCATCGCGGCATACGACGCGGCGCACCGGTGCGGACCGGGCTGCTCGGTGTCTCCGTGGCGGTCGTGGCCGGCGCGATCGCCGTCGCCACGGGGCTGGTGCCCGGCGGTGAGGTGTTCACGTTCGGCAGTACGAGTGCGGACGGGCGTCAGGCGGCGCAGGCCGGACAGGCCGCGCAGGCCCCACGGCTGACGACGCAGGGCGGCGCCTCCGCGAACGCGGAGAGCCCGACGGGTCAGCGCACCGGCGCTCCGGTCGCGAGCGGATCGGGGGACGCTTCCCCCACTCCCCCGGCGTCGCAGCCCAGCGCGCCCGCGAAGCCCGCCGCTCCGGCGAAGCCCTCCCCCTCGAAGGCCGCGCCGTCGCCTGAGGCCCCGGTGTCCGAGGCGCCGAAGCCCGCCACGCCGAAGCCCCCGCAGACCGCCGCCCCGGTGGCGCCCGCGAAGCCCGAGGCCCCGAAGCCGGTGCCCGTCCCGGTCGCTCCCGCACCGCCGGAGCCCGCCGAGAAGCCCGCGCCCCAGACCCCCGCCCCGGTCCCGACGCCCACCCCGACGCCTACGCCCACACCCGCGCCGACCGCTGCCGCCGCCGCGCGTCCGCTCGCCGCCCGCGAGGCGGCCGCCGAGGCCGAGGTGATCCGGCTGGTGAACCTCGAACGGGCCAAGGTGGGCTGCTCCGCCGTCCGCGCGGACGCGGACCTCGCCTCGCTGGCCGGTGCGCTCAGCGCCGACATGGCGGCCCGTAACTTCTTCGACCACACCGACCCCGACGGCGCCACCCCGTGGGCCCGCGCCGCGAAGGCCGGTGTCACGGGCCTCGGCGCCGAGAACATCGCCCGCGGCCAGGTGGACGCCGCCGCCGTGATGGCGTCCTGGATGGCCAGCGACGGTCACCGCGCGAACATCCTGAACTGTATGTACACCTCGCTGGGCGTCGGCGTGCACTTCGGTTCGGCCGGCCCCTGGTGGACCCAGGACTTCGGAGTCTGAGGACTTCACGACGTCACGCGTGACGTACGCGAAGGACCCCGCCACCCACCCGGGTGACGGGGTCCTTCGCGTACGTCAGGGGCCGGCAGCCCCCGTCAGGCTCCGGTGCGCGGCGGGCGCTGGCAGCGCGGGCAGTAGTAGCTGGACCGGTTCATCCACGGGCGGCGGCGCATCGGCGTACCGCAGCGGTGGCAGGGCTCGCCCTCCCGCCCGTACGCGTCGAGCGAGCGGTCGAAGTAGCCGGACTCCCCGTTCACATTGACGTACAGGGCGTCGAAGCTGGTGCCGCCGGCGGCGAGCGCCGCGTTCATGACGTCCCGGACGTGGCCGAGGAGTTCCGCCGAGCGCGGGCGGGTCATCGTCGCGGTCGCCCGGTCGTAGTGGAGCTTGCTGCGCCACAGCGCCTCGTCGGCGTAGATGTTGCCGACGCCGCTGATCAGGGACTGGTCGAGCAGGGCCCGCTTGACCGTCGTACGGCGCAGGCGCAGGGCGCGCTGGAAGGCCTCGTCGTCGAACTCCGGGTCGAGCGGGTCGCGCGCGATGTGGGCGATGACGTCGGGGAGGCCGTCCTCGCTGTCCGGGGCGGTGTCGTGGAGCGAGAGTCCGCCGAAGGTGCGCTGGTCGACGAAGCGCAGCTCGGTGCCGGCGGAGTCGTCGAACCGTACGCGTATCCGCAGGTGCTTCTCGTCCGCCGCGTCCTCGGGCTGGACCAGGAGCTGACCGCTCATGCCCAGGTGTCCGAGCACGGAGGCGTCGCCGGAGGCGAGCGGCAGCCACAGGTACTTGCCGCGCCGGTGGGCCACGCCGAAGCGCTCTCCCCGGAGCCGGGCCGCGAAGTCGGTCCCGCCCGCGAGGTGGCGCCGGACGGCCCTCGGGTGCAGGACCTCCACGTCGGCGACGGTACGGCCGGCGACCCAGCGTTCCAGTCCGCGCCGGACGACCTCGACCTCGGGCAGCTCGGGCAACGGGACTCCTCTGGCTCGTCTGGATGCGTCTGCGGTACGTGGGAGGGGGTGGCGCGCAGGGCACTCGCGTCTGCGGCCCGCGCCCCCGGCGCCCCGGCGTCGCCGTACGCCACGCCGCAGGCGATGCGCACCGCGCGCTTCACGCACGCGTACGTACTGCTCGCACGTACTGCTCGCAGCCTACCGCCGCCCCCGGACACCCCGGCCGGATCCCGAAGAACCCGAGAACTGGGCACCGGACCCCCACACCCCCCGCACCCCCGCACCCCCACACACGACGATGCCCCCGCCCCGGCCGGAGCCAGGAGCGGGGGCATCGCCTCATACGGGGTGAGGAAGGAAACGACGGGTCAGGCGGAGGCCCGGCCCTTCGGGGAAGAGGTGTCGGCGGCCTCTCCCGCGTCGCTCGTGCCGGTCGCGGTCGACTCGGCGGCGGTCTTGGCCGCCGCCTCGCGCTCGTCCGCGGCCGCGCGAATCGCGCGCCAGGCGGATTCCGCCGCCTGCTGCTCCGCTTCCTTCTTGCTGCGGCCGGTGCCGGTGCCGTACGAGACACCACCGACGCGGGCGGCAGCCGTGAAGATCTTCTCGTGGTCCGGACCCTCCTCGGTGACGAGGTACTCCGGAACCCCCAGACCCTCGGCCGCGGTGAGTTCCTGGAGACTGGTCTTCCAGTCCAGGCCGGCACCGAGGTTCGAGGACTTCTCGATCAGCGGGTCGAAGAGCCGGTGCACCAGCTCGGACGCCGCGTCGAGACCCTGGTCGAGATAGACCGCGCCGATCACCGCTTCGAGCGTGTCGGCGAGAATGGACGCCTTGTCCCGGCCGCCCGTGCCCTCTTCGCCCCGGCCGAGCCGGATGAAGGAGCCGAGGTCGAGGCCGCGGCTCACCTCCGCCAGTGCCCGCGAGTTGACCACCGCGGCCCGGAGCTTGGCCAGCTGGCCTTCCGGGAGATCGGGGTGGCCCCGGTACAGCGTGTCCGTGACCACCAGGCCGAGCACGGAGTCCCCGAGGAACTCCAGACGCTCGTTGGTGGGCAGACCGCCGTTCTCGTAGGCGTACGAGCGGTGGGTGAGCGCACGCACCAGAAGGGCGGACTCGAGCTGATACCCGAGCCGCCCTTCCAGAAGCGTGTGGGACGAGGCTGAGTTGACGTGGTCAGACATCGTGCCTCTCACCAGCCTCTCAGACCGAGAGGACCTGGCGCTTGTTGTAGGTGCCGCAGCTCGGGCACGCGATGTGCTGCTGCTTCGGCTCCTGGCAACGCTCGCACGAAACCAGGGGGGTGACCGCAGCCTTCCACTGCGACCGGCGGTGGCGCGTGTTGCTGCGCGACATCTTCCGCTTCGGAACAGCCACGGCTACTTCTCCTGCTTCTCGTCGACACCGGATGCGGCGTCGCTCATGTTGTCCTTCTCATCGGTTCCCAGCGAACCGGCGAGTCCCTGCAGCGCCGCCCAGCGAATGTCGGCGACGTCGTGGTGGTGGCCCGGGTTCTCGTTCAGGTCGGCTCCACATTCGGAGCACAGACCCGCACAGTCCTCCTGGCACACCGGCTGCATCGGCAGTGCGAGCACCGCCGCATCGCGCAGCACGGGTTCGAGGTCGAACAGGCCGTCCTCGAGGGGGATCATGTCCTCGTCTTCCTCGGCTTCGTCGTCCGCGGCCGCCTTGGAGCGGCCCCGGTCGTCGGAGTCGGGGTACGAGAACATTTCCTGGAAGTCCGCGTCGAGGTCGAACTCGACGGGCTCCAGACACCTTACGCACTCCCCCTCGGCGGTCGCACGGGCGGTGCCTGTGACAAGCACCCCTTCCATGACCGACTCGAGACGGAGCTCGATTTCCACCGGCGCGCCCTCGGGCACTCCGATGACCCCTTCGACACCCAGATCACTGGGGGCTTCGATCGTGCGGGACACCCGCAGCATGGCGCCAGGACGCCGCCCCAGCTCGTGTGTGTCGAACACGAGGGGATTGCGGTGGTCGAGGCGCGTGCTCAGGGTCTTCCTGCTTTCGGATCATTCACAAACGTGAAGGGGACTGCCAGACGCGCTGCCAGACGTGGGCAGCACGGATCGCGGAATACGCGCGACCGAACAGCCAGAATACTGGACGCTTCGCTCAGGGCCCAATCCGGGTCAGCGACCCTGGTCGTGACCTTGGTCGTAACCCTGCTCGTAACGGCGCAGCTGCTCCAAGTCGATCATGCTCGTGTCGAAGAAGCTGGTCTCGTCGAGCGAGCCCCCGGCCGGCTGCCCCTGCTGTCCGTGCTGTCCGTGCCCGGCCCCCTCGCCCTGACCCTGGCCCTGGCCCTGGCCCTGGCCCTGGCCCTGGCCCTGGCCCTGGCCGTGCGCGCCCTGCGGGTCGGTGGCCTGCGGCTGGTACCCGTACGGGTCGGCGGTCTGCTGGTACGCGTACGGGTCGCCCTGCTGCGGCTGGTACCCGTAGGGATCCTGCTGGTACCCGTACGGGTCCTGCGCGGGCATCTCCGGCGGGTACCCGTACGGGTCGGGCCGGTTCTGCGGGACGGCCTGCTGCGCCGGGATCCGGGCGGGCTCGGGGGTGGCCAGCTCCGCGAGACCGGCCAGGTAGTCGGCGTCGCTGGTGTGCAGCGGGTTACCGGCCGCGTCCTGGGCGGCCATGTGCTCGCCGAGGTCGTCGCTGGCGATCCGGCCCTGGAGCTTCTGGCGGCCCCGGCCGACGGCCGCCAGGGTGGTGGACAGCACGGCCTCGAAGGCGCCCAGCTTGGCGTCCACGTAGCCGTCGGCGCGCTGGATCAAGGTCTGCGGGTCGGCGCTGTACTCGGGGGCGTCCGCGTCGGCGTAACCGTCCGCGTCGAGCCCGGGTCCGCGGCCGAGCAGCTTCTCGCGGCCCCGGTCGACGGCGGCGATGGTCTTGTTGAGGACGACCTCGAAGTTGGCCAGCTTGGAGTCGACGTAGTCGTCGGCCTCGGCGCGGACCTCCTCGGCCTCGCGGCGGGCGTCGTCGAGGATCCGGTCGGCCTCGTCCTGGGACTGCCGGGCGACCTGGGAGTCGGAGACGATCGAACCGCGCTCGGCGTGGGCGGCCTCGATGATCCGCTCGGCCTCGCGGCGGGCGTCCTCGACCACCTGCTCGCGCCCGCCGAGCACTTCCCGCGCCTGGGCGAGGGAGCCCGGCAGGGCCTCGCGGACCTCTTCGAGCAGCGCCAGCAGATCGCCCCGGTTGACCACGCACGATGCCGACATGGGCATGGAGCGGGCGTTTCGGACCGTCGCGACGATGTCGTCGAGCTTCTTCTGCACGTCCACCGGGACTCGCCATTCTCTACAGCTGATTGGAGACGGACGGTCCGACTGTAAGCCCCGCCGGAAGGTGCCCCGCACCGGGTGCGGGAGCGGGGGCCCGGTGGTCTTCGGTCAGCGCTCCCGCAGGCGCTCGGCGAGCCGGCCGAGGACCGCCGGGGGCACCAGGTGGGAGACGTCGCCGCCCCAGGCCGCGACCTCCTTGACCAGGGAGGACGACAGGAAGCTGTAGGTGGGGTTGGTGGGCACGAACAGGGTCTCGACGCCGGAGAGCCCGTTGTTCATCTGCGCCATCTGGAGCTCGTAGTCGAAGTCGCTGACGGCCCGCAGCCCCTTCACGATGGCGGGGATGTCGCGCTGCTTGCAGAAGTCGACGAGCAGGCCGTGGAAGGACTCCACGACGACGTTGCCGAGGTCCGCGGTGACCTCACGGATCAGTTCGATCCGCTCGTCGACCGTGAACAGGCCCTGCTTCGACTGGTTGATCATCACCGCGACGTGCACCACGTCGTACAGCTTGGAGGCGCGGGCGATGATGTCGAGGTGTCCGTTGGTGATGGGGTCGAAGGACCCCGGACATACGGCGCGGCGCAACGTGGATTCCTCGCTCTTCAATCCGGTCATCGTGCGTCTTCGCACGGGGAGGCGGCGCGACCGTACCAAAACGTTCCCTCGCCGTAACGACGGGCCCGCAGTGCTACGAAGCCGTCCGGCCAGCCGAACTCCCCGCCCCGGGTGCTGCGCTCCACGGTGACGAGCGCGTCTTCCGCGATCCAGCCCCCGGAACGGAGTGTGACCAGGATCTCGCGCAGCGCTTCGTCCGTGACCGCGTACGGCGGGTCGAGGAAGACCAGGTCGTACGGCTCGGCCGGGGCCGGTCCGGTGACGATCTGCTCGGCCTTGCCGGTGCGCAGTTCGGCGCCGGGCAGGCCGAGGGAGCGGATGTTCTCGGCTACGGTGCGGGCGGCGCGCGGGTCGGCCTCGACGAGCAGGGCGTGGGACGCGCCCCGGGAGAGGGCCTCCAGTCCGACGGCGCCGGAGCCCGCGTACAGGTCGGCGACGCGGGCGCCGTCGAGGCCGTGGAAGGACTCCCAGGTGGAGAAGAGGCCCTCGCGCGCGCGGTCGGAGGTGGGCCGGGTGCCGGTGCCGGGCGGCACGGCGAGCCGTCGTCCGCCGGCGCTGCCGGCGATCACGCGGGTCATCTGAGGTCCTCGTTCTTCGGGGTCTGTCTGCCATCGGGCTGTGCGCCTCGCGCGCGGTCCGCGCGCCGTCCGCACCGCCCGAAACCTCGGGCGGTGCGTTACAGGTTATGACCTCGCGGGCCGCCGCGGTCCGGTCGTACGCCGACCGTACGCCGGTCCTACGCCGGTCAGCCCTTCTCCAGGTACTCCTCCCGGTCCTTGTCGAGGAGCGCGTCGAGGGCGGTGCGCAGTTCGGGGTGGGCGGTGAGGTCGGGGTCGGCGAGGACGAGGGCGGTGGCCTCCTCGCGGGCGGCGGTGATGACCTGCTCGTCGTCGATGACGGCGAGCATCCGCAGCGAGGAGCGGACGCCGGACTGGGCCTGGCCGAGGACGTCGCCCTCGCGGCGCTGTTCGAGGTCGATACGGGAGAGCTCGAAGCCGTCGAGGGTGGCGGCGACGGCGCCGAGGCGCTGCCGGGCGGGGCTCGCCTCGGGCATCTCGGTGACGAGCAGACAGAGGCCGGGGGCGGAGCCTCGGCCGACGCGGCCGCGGAGCTGGTGGAGCTGGGAGACGCCGAAGCGGTCGGCGTCCATGATCACCATGGCGGTGGCGTTCGGGACGTTGACGCCGACCTCGATGACGGTGGTGGCGACCAGGACGTCCACGTCGCCGGCGGCGAAGCGGCGCATGACCTCGTCCTTGTCGTCGGGGTGCATCCGGCCGTGCAGCACCTCGACGCGGAGTCCGGCGAGCGGGCCCGCGCGCAGCTGTTCGGCGACGTCGAGGACGGCGAGCGGCGGGCGCTTCTCGGCCTCGTCCTCGGGGCTCGCCTTCTTCTTGGCCCCGTCCTTGGACCCGCCCTTGGCGCCGCCCTTGGCCTTGCCGCTGCCGTTGCCGTCCTCCTCGTCGCCGATCCTCGGGCAGACCACGTACGCCTGATGCCCTGCCTCGGTCTCCTCGCGGACCCGTTCCCAGGCGCGGGCGAGGAAGTGCGGCTTGTCGGCGGCGGGGACGACATGGCTGGCGATGGGCGAGCGGCCGGCGGGCAGCTGGTCGAGGACGGAGGTCTCCAGGTCGCCGAAGACGGTCATGGCGACGGTCCGGGGGATGGGGGTGGCGGTCATGACGAGCAGGTGCGGGGGCTGCTTGCCCTTGCCGCGCAGCGCGTCGCGCTGTTCCACGCCGAAGCGGTGCTGTTCGTCGACGACGACCAGGCCGAGGTCGTGGAACTGGACCTTGTCCTCGATCAGGGCGTGGGTGCCGATGACGAGGCCGGCCTCGCCGGTGACCAGGTCGAGCAGGGCCTGGCGGCGGGCGGCGGTGCCCATGGAGCCGGTGAGCAGCACGACCTTGGTGCCGTGGTCGGCGCCGCCGAGCATGCCGCCCTCGGCGAGTTCGCCCATCATCTCGGTGATCGAGCGGTGGTGCTGCTGGGCGAGGACTTCGGTGGGGGCGAGCATCGCGGCCTGTCCCCCGGCGTCGACGACGGCGAGCATGGCGCGCAGTGCGACCAGGGTCTTGCCGGAGCCGACCTCGCCCTGGAGGAGGCGGTGCATGGGGTGGTCGGTGGCGAGGTCGTCGAAGATCTCCGCCGAGACCTTGCGCTGGCCGTCGGTGAGGGTGAAGGGCAGCTTGGCGTCGAAGGCGGTGAGCAGGCCGTCGGCGGCGGGGCGGCGGGCGACGGCCGGGAGCTGGGTGTCGGCGTGCCGGCGGCGGGCGAGGGCGACCTGGAGGACGAACGCCTCGTCCCACTTGAGGCGGTCGCGGGCGTCGGCGATGTCGGCCTTGGTGCGCGGGCGGTGGATCTTGACGAGGGCGTCGGGCAGGTCGGTGAGCCCTCGGCCGTCGCGCAGGGTGGGTGGCAGCGGGTCGGTGAGGCCCTCCCAGCCGGTGGCCGCCATGGAGTCGAGGGCGATGCCGACGGACTGCTCGATGGTCCAGGACTCCAGCTGTTTGCAGGCCGGGTAGAGCGGCAGCAGTTCGTTCGCGAACGACCGGACGGTGTCGGTGCCGCTGTCGGCGTCGAGGAGTTTGTACTCGGGGTGGGCGAGCTGGAGGCGGCGGTTGAAGACGCCGACCTTGCCGGCGAACATCGCGCGGCGGCCGGGCAGGAGTTCCTTCTGGTGGAAGTGGACGGTGCGGCCGAAGAACACCAGCTGCATCCGGCCGCTGCCGTCGGTGATGGTGACTTCCAGCCGCTGGGCCTTGCCGCCCCCGCCCCGGTTGAAGGTGTGCACGCGCGCGTCCGCGACCTGGGCGACCACGGTGACGTGTTCGTCCAGGGGCAGATCGGCGAGCGTGGTGAGCTCGCCGCGCTCCGCGTACCGCCGCGGGTAGTGGTGCAGCAGGTCGCCGACCGTGTGCAGGTCCAGATGCTCGGCCATCGCCTTCGCGGTGGCGGCGCCGAGCAGCTTCTTCAGGGATTCGTCGAGGGCGGGCACGTACTCCATTGCACACCACGGCGGTGACAGTCGTCAGGCGGCGCCCGGGCCGGGGCGGCGGCTATTCCACTCCGATGAGCAGCGGCGGCGCGCCCTCGCCCGCCTGGTAGACGACGGTGTCGACGGCCAAGTAGGCGGTACGGACGTGCTGTTCGAGGCCGGCGGCGAGGGCGGCGGGGGTGTCGGCGCCGACGACCAGGGTGACGAGTTCGCCGCCGGCCGACAGCATGCGGTCCAGGACGGTGCGGGCGGTGTCGGTGAGGTCGTGGCCGATGACGGCGACGTCGCCCTCGATGAGGCCGAGGATGTCGCCGGCCTGGCAGACGCCGGCCGAGGTGAAGGACTGGCGTTCGGCGACGGCGAGTTCGGCGTAGCGGGTGGCGCCGGCTGCGGCGGTCATGGCGACGACGTCCTCTTCGAAGTCGCGGTCCGGTTCGTGGACGGCGAGGGCGGCGATGCCCTGGACGGCGGCGCGGGTGGGGATGAGGGCGACCCGGATGCCTTCCGCGCGGGCCCGGACGGCGGCGCGGGCGGCGGCTTCGCGCAGTTCGGTGTCGTTGGGCAGCAGGACGACCTCGTGGGCGTGCGCCCGGCGGATCGCCTCGGCGAGGGCGTCGTCGGCGGGCGGCTCGCCGGGGCGGGCGAGCAGGGTCGTCGCGCCGGCCTCGGCGCACAGGCCGGCGAGGCCCTCGCCGGGGACGACGGCGACGATCGCGCGGCCGGCCGGTTCGGCGGCGGGGAGTGGGGCGACGGGGGACGGTGCGGTGGCGGTCGCGGTCGCGGGCCGGGTGCCGAAGTGGGTGATCCGGATGCGGTGCGGGCGGCCCGCCTCCACGCCCGCCTCGACGGCCGCGCCGGCGTCGTCGACATGGACGTGCACGTTCCACAGCCCGTCGCCGCCGACGACGACCAGGGACTCCCCGAGCGCGTCGAGGCGCGCCTTGAGCCGCTCCACGGCGCTGTCGCCGGCGTCGAGGAGGTAGATGACCTCGAAGGCGGGTCCGTCGCCGGCGGCGCAGCCCTCGGCGACCGGGATCGTGACCGGGGCCGGGACCGGCGGGTGGGCGGGGGTCTCGGGGCGGCTCGGGGCCTGCCCGGTGAGGGTCTCGACGAGCGCTCCGAGGACCGTGACCAGACCGCGTCCGCCGGCGTCCACGACCCCGGCGTCGCGCAGTGCGGCCAGTTGTCCGGGGGTGGCGTCCAGGGCCGCGCGTGCCCCCTCGTAGGCGCGGGTGGCCACCTCCGCGAGGTGCCCTCCCCCGTCGCAGGCGTCGGCAGCGGCGCGGGCGACGGTGAGGACGGTGCCCTCGACGGGGTGGGCGACGGCCGCGTGGGCGGCGTCGGAGGCGGCGGCCAGGGCGCGGGCGAGGTGGTCGCCGTCGCCGCCGTCGGCGAGTACGGCGGCCATGCCGCGTACCAGCTGGGAGAGGATCGTGCCGGAGTTGCCCCGGGCGCCGAGGAGCGCGCCGTGCGCCATGGCCCGTATGACCTCGGCCACATCACCACCGGCCGGGACGGCGTCCACGGCGCGGGCCGCGGACTCGACCGTCAGGTACAGATTGGTGCCGGTGTCGCCGTCCGCCACGGGGTACACGTTGATGGCGTCGATGTCCGCGCGCTCCCGGCCGAGCGCCGCCAGGGCCCCCGCACACCAGGATCGGACCGCGTCGGCGTCGAGGGTCTGCGGGACTCCGGGCAACGCGTGGTCCTCCTGTGTTCTGCGGTGGGGGTTCACCGCAGAGTAGTCCGGTGCTCACCCGGGGCCGGGGGCGGGGGCCGGGCCGGACATGGTAGTTTCGTTCCACGGAAGCAGTCGTTGTATGCTGCTTCGGTTGCCCGGCATCGTCCGGGCCATTCCCCGGCAAGCCACTTCAGATCACTGATCCGATTCCGGTGCGCCGGTTTCACTGTAAATCTGAAGTCTTTGGAGTGACCCGTGGCTGCCAACTGCGACGTCTGCGGCAAGGGGCCGGGCTTCGGCAACAACATTTCGCACTCGCACCGCCGTACGTCTCGTCGCTGGAACCCGAACATCCAGCGTGTGCGTGCCGTGGTCGGTCGGACGCCGAAGCGGCTCAACGTCTGCACCTCGTGCATCAAGGCCGGCAAGGTCTCGCGCTAACCGCGACGTTCGTGTCGTAGCGCAGCCCCTGCGGTTGCCTTGAAAGGCCGGTTCACCTTGGTGAACCGGCCTTTTGCCTTGCCCGGAAACGGTCCGGGCCTCTTCTCTTGACTTCTGCGGCTGCTCTACTGCCGCTTCTACTGCCGCTTCTACTGCCGCTTCTACTGCCGCTTCTACTGCTGCTGCTTCTACTGCTTCTCCTGCTTGCGCTTCTTCGCTACGTCCCCTGGGGGCGCAGCCGCCAGCCGTGGTCGACCGGGCCGATGCCCGCCCCCAGCGGGAAGCCGGCGGCGATGGCGCCCGTCACATACCGCTTCGCCGCCCGTGCCGCGTCCGGCACCGTGAGCCCCTGGGCGAGGCCGCAGGCGAGCGCCGAGGCGAGGGTGCAGCCGGTGCCGTGGGTGTGCCGGTTGCCGTGCCTGGGGGCACGCAGCCAGTGTTCCTCGGTGCCGTCGGTGAGCAGATCGGCGGCCTGGCCGCCGTGGGCGGCGAGATGGCCGCCCTTGATCAGGGCCCAGCGCGGCCCGTACGCGAGGATCGCGCCGGCCGCGCGCCGCATGCCGTCCTCGTTTTCCACGTTCACACCCGTGAGCTGCGCCACTTCGTCCAGGTTGGGGGTGACGACGGTGGCGGCCGGCAGCAGGTGGGCGCGGACGGCGTCGAGGGCGGTGGCGGCCAGCAGCGGGTCGCCGTGCTTGGAGACGCCGACGGGGTCGACCACGGACGGGGCGGCGGTGGTCGTGAGCAGGCCGGCGACGGTCTCGACCAGTCGCGCGCTCGCCAGCATGCCGGTCTTGACCGCCTGGACGCCGATGTCGTCGGCGACGGCGCGGAACTGGGCCCGTACCGCCGCTTCGGGCAGTTCCCAGGCGCCCTGGACGCCGGTGGAGTTCTGCGCGGTGACGGCCGTGACGACGCTCATGCCGTGGACGCCGAGCGCGAGCATGGTCTTCAGGTCGGCCTGGATGCCCGCGCCGCCGCCGGAGTCGGATCCGGCGACGGTGAGCACGCGCGGCGGAGCCACGACACCGGAGCCCGAACCGTGATCGCCGCCGGACCCTGCCCCTGACCCGGGTCCGGGGCCGTCTCCGGAGCCGAGGCCCCGGGTCACTCCGTACCGCCGAAGTGGTCCCAGCCCCCCGTGCTGTGCCAGGGCGCGCCGTCGACGGTGACATGCGGCAGGGCGGAGGGCCCCAGGACCTCGCCGATGACCTTCCAGCGCGCGGGCAGTTTCACGTCGGGCGGGAAGGTGGCGACGATCGCGTGGTCCTCTCCCCCGGTGAGCACCCACTGGAGCGGGTCGACGCCGACGGCCTGGCCGATGTCGTGCATCTGGGTCGGGATGTCGATCCGGCCGGAGCGCAGATCGATCCGGACCTTGCTGGCCTCGGCGATGTGCCCGAGGTCGGCGATCAGGCCGTCGCTGACGTCGCACATGGCGGTGGCGCCGAGCCCGGCGGCGGCGGGGCCCGCGTGGTACGGCGGTTCGGGGCGGCGGTGGGCCTCCACGAAGGCGCGCGGCGAGCGGAAGCCCCGGGACAGGACCGCGTATCCGGCGGCGGACCAGCCGAGCCAGCCGGTGTAGGCGACGACGTCGCCGGGCCGGGCGCCGCCGCGGGTGACCGGGTCGTGGTCGCGCAGATCGCCGAGGGCGGTGATGGAGACGGTGATCGTGTCACCGCGCACGACGTCGCCGCCGACCACGGCGGCGCCCGCGACCTGACATTCGTCGCGCAGTCCGTCCATGAGTTCGGCGGGCCAGGTGACGGGGAGTTCGGGGGGTACGACCAGGCCGAGCAGCAGCGCGGTGGGCACGGCGCCCATGGCGGCGATGTCGGCGAGGTTCTGCGCCGCGGCCTTGCGGCCCACGTCGTACGCCGTCGACCAGTCGCGGCGGAAGTGGCGCCCTTCGAGCAGGATGTCCGTGCTGGCGACCACTCTCCGGTCGGGGGCGGCGACCACGGCGGCGTCGTCGCCGGGTCCGATCCGCACCGCGGGGGTGGTGGTGAGCCGGGAGGTGAGTTCCCTGATGAGTCCGAACTCGCCCAGCTCTCCGACTGTGCCCTTCACCGCGATTCACCTCGTGTCGTCGTGCCGGCCGCCGGGTCGCCGTGGCGCGTATCGCCATGCGGGTCGCGGGCCGTCACCGTGTTGGATACCTTCAAGTAGACCGTCAACTTGTCATGTGTGTACGCCACACCGAGGACGCCTCCGGAACCGGAGGTCTCCCCGCTCTCCGCGACGACGCGGTACCGTGGCGTCTCTTTCTCCCACAAGATCCTCAAGGCCGCCGTGGAGGTTCCGTGGTACAGGCGTACATCCTTATTCAGACCGAAGTGGGCAAGGCTCAGTCGGTCGCCGAGGTCATCGGGAAGATGTCGGGGGTGATGCAGGCGGAGGACGTGACCGGACCGTACGACGTGATCGTCCGCGCGCAGGCCGACACCGTCGACGAACTGGGTCGCATGGTGGTCGCCAAGGTCCAGCAAGTGGACGGCATCACGCGCACCCTCACCTGCCCCGTCGTGCATATCTAGCCCCCGTCTACCCTTGGCCGGTGATGTCTTCTCACCGGCCTTTCGGCCTGCCCGGCCGCGCCGCCGCTTCCCTGGCGGGCGCCACCGTCCTGCTGCTCGCGGTCGCGGGCTGTTCCGCGCCTGAGCCGTCGGTCCCGGTTCCCGGGCCGTCGGCGGCCGAGGCCGCCGTCTGCCGCGCCCTGGCGAAGGAGCTGCCCGCCACCGTGGCGGGCCTGGGCCGGACCGGGACCGATCCGAAGTCCGAGCTGACCGCCGCGTGGGGGGACGGGGCGATCGTACTGCGCTGCGGAGTCGTCCGGCCCGAAAAGATGGACGATCCGCAGGCGCGGGCCGTCGACGCGGACGGCGTGAACTGGATGTACGAGGCGCGCGAGGGCGACGGTCCCCGGTTCACCACGACGTATCGCAAGGCGTACGTGGAAATGTCGCTGGACAAGCGGTACGCGAACGACGTGGGGCCGCTCACGGATCTCGCCGCCCCGGTGCGGAAGGCCGTGCCGCCCAGTCTGTGAGACGACCGGACGGCCTCGGCCTTCGGAGCGAGCCTTCGGAACCTTCGAACTCTCCGGACTCTTCGGATCCCTCGGGACTTCCGGGGACTTCCGGGGACTTCCGGGGACTTCCGGGGACTTCCGGGATCGCCGAAAGGGTTCTAGCGCAGACCGGTGGAACGGTTCAGCGCGGCCTCGACCAGACGGCTGACGAGCTCCGGGTAGCTGACGCCGCTCTCCTGCCACATGCGCGGGTACATGGAGATGGGCGTGAAGCCGGGCATGGTGTTGATCTCGTTGATGACGAAGTCGCCCTCCTCCGTGAGGAAGAAGTCGGCGCGCACCAGGCCCTCGCAGGAGACGGCCTCGTAGGCCTCGACGGCGAGCCGCTGGACCTCGGCGATGGCCTTGTCGCCGATCGGCGCGGGCACGATGCCGGAGGCCGAGTCGATGTACTTGGCCTCGAAGTCGTAGAACTCGTGGTCGGTGACCGGCGGGATCTCGGCGGGCAGGCTCGCGCGCGGGCCGTCCTCGAACTCCAGGACGCCGCACTCGATCTCGCGGCCCCGGACCAGCGCCTCGACGATGATCTTCGGGTCGTGGCGGCGGGCCTCCTCGATCGCCTCGTCGAGGCCGGAGAGGTCGTCGACCTTGGTGATGCCGACGGACGAACCGCCGCGGGCCGGCTTCACGAAGAGCGGCCAGCCGTGGTCGGCGGCGAACTCCACGATCTTCTTGCGGGCGGCGTTCGGGTTCTGGTCCCACTCGCGCGGGCGGACCACGGTGTACGGGCCGACGCGCAGGCCGAAGGAGGTGAAGACGCGCTTCATGTACTCCTTGTCCTGGCCGACGGCGGAGGCGAGGACGCCCGCGCCGACGTACGGGATGCCGGACAGTTCGAGGAGGCCCTGGAGGGTGCCGTCCTCGCCGTAGGGGCCGTGCAGCACGGGGAAGACGACGTCGACCTCGCCGAGGGCCTTCGGCAGGGAGCCGGGCTCGTGCAGGACGGCCTCGCGGCTGGCCGGGTCGACGGGCAGGACCACGCCGCCGGTCGCGGACTCGGCGAGCGCGTCGACGTCCGGCAGGGTGCGGCCCTCGATGGCCATCCGCTCGGGAGCGTCGGCGGTCAGCGCCCAGCGCCCCTCCTGCGTGATGCCGATGGGCAGCACGTCGTAGGTGTCCCGGTCGATGGCGCGCAGGACGGCGCCGGCGGTGAGGACGGAGATGGCGTGCTCGGAGCTGCGTCCGCCGAAGACGACGGCGACGCGCGGCTTGCGGGGGCTCTGGGTGTTCTCGCTCATATCGCGTTGAGCGTACCTTGCGGTTTCCGAACTCCTGAGCGCCCCGCTGGCCGTCGCGCGCGGATGGCGGAGCGGGCCGGGCCCGGCGGGTGCGCCCGGTCGGGCCCGGTGGGCGTACCTGGTCGGGCCGGGTAGGCGCACCTGATCGGGCCCGGTTCGCCGGACAGCCGCCGGCCCCTGACCCTGGCGGCGTTCGACCTAGCGTCGTTCGACCTAGCGTCGTTCGGCCTAGCGTCGTTCGGGCTTGGCGCTGCGCGACATCAGTTCCTGGAGCGCCACGGCCGGCGGCTTGCCCTCGTGGACGATCGACACGACCGTCTCGGTGATGGGCATGTCGACGCCGTGCCGGCGGCCCAGATCGAGCACGGACTCGCAGGACTTGACGCCCTCCGCGGTCTGCTTGGTGGCCGCGATGGTCTCCTTCAGGCTCATCCCCCGGCCGAGGTTGGTGCCGAAGGTGTTGTTCCGGGAGAGCGGCGAGGAGCAGGTGGCCACGAGGTCGCCGAGGCCCGCGAGTCCGGAGAAGGTGAGCGGGTCGGCGCCCATGGCGAGGCCGAGGCGGGTGGTCTCGGCGAGGCCGCGGGTGATCAGGGTGGCCTTGGAGTTGTCGCCGAGGCCCATGCCGTTGGCGATGCCGACGGCGAGCCCGATGACGTTCTTGACCGCGCCGCCGAGTTCGCAGCCGACGACGTCGGTGTTGGTGTACGGGCGGAAGTACGGGGTCATGCAGGCGGCCTGGAGCCGCTGGGCGACCGATTCGTCGGCGCAGGCGGCGACGGCCGCGGCGGGCTGCCGGGCGGCGACCTCCAGGGCCAGGTTGGGTCCGGTGAGGACGGCGACGCGCTCCTCCGGGACACCGGCGACCTCCCGGATGACCTCGCTCATCCGCTTCGCGGTGCCGAGTTCGATGCCCTTCATCAGGGAGACGAGGACCGTGTCGGGGGCGAGCAGCGGCTTCCAGGCGGCGAGGTTCTCGCGCAGTGTCTGGGAGGGCACGACGAGGACGGTGAAGTCCGCGTCGCGGGCGGCCTCGGCCGCGTCGGCGGTGGCCGTGATGCCCTGGGGGAGGGTGATCCCGGGCAGGTAGTCGGGGTTGGTCCCGGTGGTGTTGATGGCCTCGGCGAGCGCGGGGCGGCGGCCCCACAGGCCGACCTCGCAGCCCGCGTCGGCGAGCACCATCGCGAACGCGGTGCCCCAGGATCCGTTGCCGAAGACTGCTGCCTTGGTCACTTCTTGCCTTCCTCCGCGGCCTTGCGGCGCTGTTCCTGCCGGGCCTTCTTGTGGTCGTACGGCTCGGCCGGGGCCTGCTCGCCGCGGACTTCCTCCAGGATCCGGGTGATCGCCGCCATGATCTCCTCGGTGACCTGGCGCAGTACCTCGGGGGTCGGCTCCATGTCGTGGAAGCGCGACAGGTCGACCGGCGGACCGGCCTGCACGATCAGGGTCTTGCGGGGGAACAGCTTGAGCTTGTTCTCCTTGGCGTACGGCGGCATCGCGAGGTTGGCGCCCCACTGGGCGACCGGGATGACGGGCGCCTTGGTGAGCAGCGCGACCCGGGCGGCGCCGGTCTTGCCGGCCATGGGCCACATCTCGGGGTCGCGGGTCAGGGTGCCCTCGGGGTAGAACGCGACGCATTCGCCGCGCTCGATGGCGTCCACGGCGGAGCGGAACGCGTCCATGGCGTCGGTGGTCTCGCGGTAGACCGGGATCTGCCCGGTGCCGCGCAGGATGGCGCCGACGAACGAGCCCTTGAAGAGGCCGGCCTTGGCCAGGAAGCGGGGCACACGGCCGGTGTTGTACTGGTAGTGCGCGTAGGAGAGCGGATCCAGGTACGAGTTGTGGTTCACCGCGGTGATGAAGCCGCCGTCGGCCGGGATGTGCTCCGTTCCCCGCCAGTCCCGCTTGAAGAACACCACCAGGGGGGGTTTGGCGATGACCGCCGCCAGGCGGTACCAGAAGCCGATTCTGCGGCGGGACACTCGGACACCTTTCTCCGGACGGATGCGCAAGGGGGCGAAGGGCCCTCCCCCGTGCTGGCCTAGGACACCGTACGCCTCGGGGCCTTGGCGTTTCGCGAGCGGGACAGAATACATAAGGGGTTGTGATGAAGACCTACGCGGACCGGGCGAACGGGCACGTGGACGGGCCCGGCGGCGGGTCCGGCGGCGGGCCCAACAGCGAGTCCGGTGGCGAGTCCGGCAGCGACCTCGCCGGCTGCGACGACGATCACACCGGACGTACGGCCGGCCCCCGAAACGACCGCCCCGGCGCCTTTCCCGGCGGCTCCCCTGGCAGTTCCCCCGGCGGTTTCCCCGGTGCCGGCACGGAGGTACGGGCGGACACGGACACGGAGACGGAGACGGACGCCGAATGGTCCCTGGTCGTCCCGCTGAAGCCGCTGGTACGGGCCAAGAGCCGGTTGGCCGCAGCCGTGGGGGGCGCGCTGCGCGGGCGGTTGGCGCTGGCCTTCGCCGAGGACACGGTGGCGGCGGTGCTGGCCTGTGCCGGGGTACGAGATGTGGTGGTCGTCACGGACGATCCGGACGCTTCGGCGGCTTTGGCGGCGCTGGGCGCGCGGATCGTGCCCGATCCGCCGGGCGGCGGGCTCAACGCGGCGCTGGCGCACGGGGCCCGTGCGGTGCGGGCGCGGCGGCCTGCGGCGCGGGTGGCGGCTCTGAACGCGGACCTTCCGGCGCTGCGCCCGGCCGAGCTGGCCCGGGTGCTCACAGTCGCGCGGCAATTTCCGCGGGCATTTCTCGCGGACGCCGCCGAAATCGGGACGACTTTCCTCTCGGCGAGTCCGGGTACGGAATTGGAACCGGCTTTCGGGGGTGCTTCACGGGAGCGGCATTTTTCGTCGGGGGCGGTGGAAATCCGGCTCGCGGGGGTGGATTCCGTACGCCGGGACGTGGACACCGGCGAAGACCTGGCGGCGGCCCTGGCGCTGGGGGTGGGGCCGCGGACGGCGGCCCGGTGGCCGCGGGCGGCCGGATAGGCTGCCCGGCATGCAGGCGACCGCGTACACATACGACCCCGAGACCCGCAGCGGCAGTGTGCTGCTCGACGACGGCACCCCGGTGGAGTTCGGGGCGGAGGCGTTCGCGGCGGGCGGACTGCGGTTGCTGCGTCCGGGGCAGCGGGTGCGGATCGAGACGGCGGGCGAGGGCCCGGCGGCGCGGATCACGCTGGTGACGCTTCAGACGTTCTAGATGTTCCAGACGTCCCGGAGGGTGACACGGGGCGGCCCGGGGTGGCCCGGGGGCCTCGTACCCGTACGAGGGCCGCGCCCTGCCGGTCGTACGGGCCCACGGGGCCATAGAAGCCTCGTACGGGCCTCGTACAGGCGTCCTACGCCCTACGCGCCCTGGGCTCGTCCCCTGGGCCCGGACACACCGCGGGCCGGGCTCCCTGTACAAGGAGCCCGGCCCGGCGTGTGAGCGCTCGCCGTCGCGCTTACTTCTTCGCGGCGGTCTTCTTCGCGGTGGTCTTGCGCGCCGTCGTCTTCTTGGCGGGCGCCTTCTTCGCGGTGGCCTTCTTCGCCGGCGCCGTCTTCTTGGCCGTGGTGGCCTTCTTGGCGGCGGGCGTGGCCTTCTTGGCCGTGGTGGCCTTCTTGGTGGCCGTGGTGGCCTTCTTCGCCGCGGCGGTGGTGGTCTTCTTCGCCGCCGTGGTCGTCGCCTTCTTGGCGGCGGCCGTGGTCTTCTTGACCGCGGTCGTCTTCTTGGCGGCCGTGGTCTTCTTCGCGGCGGCCTTCTTGGCCGTGGTGGCCTTCTTCGCGGCGGCCTTCTTGACGGTGGCGGAGGCGCCACCGGTCAGGCTGCCCTTCGGGGCCTTCTTGACGGAGACCTCGCCGCCCTTGGGGAGCTTCTTCGAGCCGGCGACCAGGTCCTTGAAGCCCTGACCCGCGCGGAAGCGCGGCACGGAGGTCTTCTTGACCCGGACGCGCTCACCCGTCTGCGGGTTGCGGGCGTAGCGGGCGGGACGGTCGACCTTCTCGAACGACCCGAACCCGGTGACCGACACACGGTCCCCGGCGACCACGGCGCGCACGATGGCGTCGAGCACGTGGTCGACGGCTTCGGCGGCCTGCTGGCGACCGCCCAACTTGTCGGCAATCGCTTCTACGAGCTGCGCCTTGTTCACGTCTTCCCCTTCGGAGACTTTGCCCGAACGAAAGTGTTCAAGCTTTTTCGCACGTTAGGCATGTATATACCGCAAATCAAACACGAAACGGTCTAATCACCCTAGTGCCGCAACGCGGAAGTTCCGTTGCGGAGTTCCGGGTGTCAGTCGCCTTCAGGGAATCGGCCCTCGTCGAGGTCCTTCATCAACCGGTCCAGACGCGTTGCCGCGTCCGCGAGATCGTGCTTCGCCGCGGCCGTGACGACCAGCAGCTTCCGGGACAGCGCCATCCTTACGCCCTCCGGGACTTGCAGTGCGCGCACTCTTGTGTGCGCAACCTTCAATCGGGCGGCGACTGCCTCGTAGAGCTCGAGTTGGCTGTCGCGTTCCATGCACCGATTGTGCCATCTGGGGCGAGTTGTCGCCCTACTGGGGCCCAACAAGCGACTGCGCCCCCCACCGGGCGGTGGAGGGCGCAGTACCGGAAAAGCGCTGCTCAGACCGTAATTGTACGGGGTTTGAAGGCCGGCCTCGCAGCCTCGTAGGCGGCGATGTCCGCTTCGTTCTGAAGGGTGAGGCCGATGTCGTCCAGACCGTTCAGGAGCCGCCAGCGGGCGTTCTCGTCGAGCTCGAAGTCGGCGTCGACCCCGGCGGCGAGGACCTTGCGGGCCTGGAGGTCGACGGTGATCTCGGCGGTCGGGTCGGCCTCCGTCAACTCCCACAGGGCGTCGACGACGTCCTGCGGCAGGACGACGGTCAGCAGGCCGTTCTTCAGCGAGTTGCCGCGGAAGATGTCGGCGAACCGGGAGGAGATCACGGTCTTGAAGCCGTAGTTCTGCAGCGCCCAGACCGCGTGCTCACGGGAGGAGCCGGTGCCGAAGTCGGGTCCGGCCACCAGGACGGTGGCGCCCTGCCGCTCCGGGCGGTTCATGACGAACTCCGGGTCCTTGCGCCAGGCCTCGAACAGGCCGTCCTCGAAGCCGTCGCGGGTGACCTTCTTCAGCCAGTGCGCCGGGATGATCTGGTCGGTGTCGACGTTGCCGCGGCGCAGCGGGACGGCGCGGCCGGTGTGCGTGGTGAAAGCTTCCATGACTCCTCAGACCCCCGCGGGAGTGGCGACGTCGGACAGATCGGCCGGGGAGGCCAGCCGGCCGAGGACGGCGGTGGCGGCGGCGACCTGGGGGGAGACCAGGTGGGTACGGCCGCCCTTGCCCTGCCGGCCCTCGAAGTTGCGGTTGGAGGTGGACGCGGAACGCTCACCGGGGGCCAGTTGGTCGGGGTTCATGCCGAGGCACATCGAGCAGCCCGCGTGCCGCCATTCGGCGCCGGCCTCCTTGAAGACCTTGTCCAGGCCCTCTTCGACGGCCTGCAGGGCGACCCGGACCGAGCCGGGAACGACCAGCATGCGGACACTCTCGGCGACCTTCCGGCCCCGCAGCAGGTCGGCGACGGCCCGCAGGTCCTCGATGCGGCCGTTGGTGCAGGAGCCTACGAAGACGGTGTCGACGGCGATCGAGCGCAGCGGCTGTCCGGCGGTCAACCCCATGTATTCCAGGGCCTTTTCGGCGGCGAGGCGCTCCGATGCGTCTTCGTACGAAGCCGGGTCGGGGACCTGTGCGGAAAGCGGTGCGCCCTGGCCGGGGTTGGTGCCCCAGGTGACGAACGGCGCCAGTTGCGCGGCGTCGATGACGACCTCGGCGTCGAAGACGGCGTCCTCGTCGGTGCGCAGCGTCTTCCAGTACGCGACGGCGGCGTCCCAGTCCTCGCCCTCGGGGGCGTGGGCACGGCCCTTGAGATAGGCGAAGGTGGTCTCGTCGGGGGCGATCATGCCCGCGCGGGCGCCGGCCTCGATGGACATGTTGCAGATGGTCATCCGGGCTTCCATCGAGAGCTTCTCGATGGCGCTGCCGCGGTACTCCAGGATGTAGCCCTGGCCGCCGCCGGTGCCGATCTTCGCGATGATCGCCAGGATCAGGTCCTTGGCCGTGACGTCCGCGGGCAGTTCGCCGTCGATCGTGATGGCCATGGTCTTCGGGCGGGCCAGCGGCAGCGTCTGGGTGGCGAGGACGTGCTCGACCTGGCTGGTGCCGATACCGAACGCCAGCGCGCCGAAGGCGCCGTGGGTCGAGGTGTGCGAGTCGCCGCAGACCACCGTGGTGCCGGGCTGGGTCAGCCCCAGCTGCGGTCCCACCACATGGACGACGCCCTGCTCGACATCGCCGAGCGGGTGCAGCCGGACGCCGAACTCGGCGCAGTTCTTGCGCAGGGTCTCCAACTGGACGCGGGAGACCGGGTCGGCGATCGGCTTGTCGATGTCGAGGGTGGGGGTGTTGTGGTCCTCGGTGGCCAGGGTCAGGTCGAGCCTGCGCACCCGCCTGCCGCTGAGCCGCAGCCCGTCGAACGCCTGGGGGCTGGTCACCTCGTGCAGCAGGTGAAGATCGATGAAGAGGAGATCGGGCTCGCCTTCGGCGCGCCGGACGACATGGTCGTCCCAGACCTTCTCCGCGAGTGTCCTGCCCATCGCTTTCCCTCCGGCCGGCGGTCACGCCGGCAGCACTAGAGACCTGTTGCGCGGTCCGTCGTGCGGCCGCTTCACCAGAGTGACGCGTTCGCGGGAAAATTGAACTTGCGTTTCACAGAGTGAGACGAGAGTATCGTTTCATGGACAACTCTAGCGGCGTAGGCGTTCTCGACAAGGCAGCCCTTGTCCTGAGCGCTCTGGAGTCCGGTCCGGCCACCCTCGCAGGTCTGGTCGCGGCGACGGGACTCGCACGACCCACGGCACACCGACTGGCCGTGGCACTCGAACACCACCGGATGGTGGCCCGCGACATGCAGGGCCGGTTCATCCTCGGCCCGCGGCTCGCGGAACTGGCCGCGGCGGCCGGCGAGGACCGGCTGCTCGCGACCGCCGGACCGGTACTGACGCATCTGCGCGACGTCACCGGCGAAAGCGCCCAGCTCTACCGGCGCCAAGGCGACATGCGGATCTGTGTGGCGGCCGCCGAGCGGCTGTCCGGCCTGCGGGACACCGTCCCCGTCGGCTCCACACTGACGATGAAGGCCGGCTCGTCCGCGCAGATCCTGATGGCCTGGGAAGAGCCCGAGCGGCTGCACCGCGGCCTCCAGGGAGCCCGCTTCACGGCGACGGCCCTGTCGGGCGTACGGCGCCGCGGCTGGGCCCAGTCGATCGGCGAGCGCGAACCGGGCGTCGCGTCCGTCTCCGCGCCCGTACGCGGCCCCTCGAACCGCGTGGTGGCCGCCGTATCGGTCTCCGGCCCGATCGAACGCCTCACCCGCCACCCCGGCCGCATGCACGCCCAGGCGGTCATCGACGCCGCCGCACGCCTGACGGAGGCACTGCGCCGCAACGGCTGAAGTTCGGTCGCGCGTCTGCCCCTCTGTTCCTTCGCTCCCCTGCTTCTTCGAACCTCGTACGTACCGGCTCACCGCTCCAACGCCGCAGCGGTGGGCCGGACTTGTTTTTTTGGGGGGCTCGCGAGGGGGTGAGGTTTGTACGTGAGCGCGGGGGCTGGGGGTGGGCCCGCACGGGCGCGAGACGTGCGGGGGCGGGGCTTGTACGTGAAGCGCGGCGGCTGGTGTGCGGCCCGCATGTGCGCGAGGCGGCTACAGGCGAGCGCATGTGTGATTGAGCAACGTTGGCCTTTTTTGTGCCTCGGTTCGCCTCCGGGGTGCTGGAGTCGGACTCACAGCACCGATCGTGCTCGGCCCACTCGTTCCTCGCGGGCCTGTGCGCGTTCGGCACTGTTCCCCCGACGCACCCCTTCGGCTCACTCGGCCGTACACAGCAACCCGCACAAAGACGTAACGGCAGGGAAGCGGCCCGCAGTTGGCGGTGGTCAAGGGGCTCCCACGACAACGAAGAAGCCCTCCCCCGAAGGGAAGGGCTTCTTCTTTCTTGTACCCCCGACCGGATTCGAACCGGCGCTACCGCCTTGAGAGGGCGGCGTGCTAGGCCGCTACACAACGGGGGCAAGATATATCATCACGCGAGAAACTCTTGTGATGTTGTACTGCGCTGGCCTACCTGGACTCGAACCAAGACTAACTGAACCAGAATCAGTCGTGCTGCCAATTACACCATAGGCCACTGGTTGTTAAGGACCAGTTGGTACCCCCGACCGGATTCGAACCGGCGCTACCGCCTTGAGAGGGCGGCGTGCTAGGCCGCTACACAACGGGGGCCCTAGCGATCCTGCATCAGTATCACCGGGAGCTACCCAAGTGACCCTGCGGGAAGGATCTGTACCCCCGACCGGATTCGAACCGGCGCTACCGCCTTGAGAGGGCGGCGTGCTAGGCCGCTACACAACGGGGGCGTGTGGATGATTATTCCACAGTTGCAGATGAGCTCTGCGAGCTGGCCTACCTGGACTCGAACCAAGACTAACTGAACCAGAATCAGTCGTGCTGCCAATTACACCATAGGCCACCGGAACTTGATCCCTTCGAGAAGGTCTCTTGCTCGGCTTGCGCTTCGGGCTTCCGGCCTTTCGGCCTGTCCCCCTCGGCGACAAGAAGAACATTACCCGATGGTTCCCGGTGCTCCAAAACGGGTATGCCCCCGCAGCACCCCGGGGAGCTGGTCGAGGCCGGTGATCCGGTGCAGCTCGGGGCGTCCGCCGCCGTCGGCGCGATCCAGCCAGATGCCGAGCAGCCCCGCCTCGGCCGCGCCCCGGGCGTCGATGTCGGGCTGGTCCCCGACGTACGCCACCTCCCCCGGCGCGAACCCCAGAGCCGTGCACGCGGCGTGGAAGGCCTCGGCGGCCGGCTTGGCCACCCCGAGCTCGGCCGCGCACAGGACGGCCTCGAAGCGGTCCCGTACGCCCAGCGCGCGCAGCTTGTGGTCCTGGTTGAGGATGCTGGAGTTCGACAGGACCCCGTGCCGGTAGTCGCGGGCCAGCAGGTCGAGGACGGGCACGGCGTCCGGGAACAGCTCCCGGGCGGCCTCGTAGTGGGCCACGTACCGCTGGTACCAGCCGTCGGCCGCCTCCGGGGCCATCCCGGGCTCCCCCAGGAAGTCGCGCACCCGCTCGCGGCGCTGGTCCAGGAAGTCCACCCCGCCGGCCTCGAAGCGCCGCCAGTGCAGCACGGTGAGCTCCTTCCACCGCCCGAGGGCCTGCTCGACCGACGCGTACCCGCCGGAGAGGCCCTCGGTGGCGAGATGGGCCCGCATCCCGGCGTGGTCGGCGCGCGCGTAGTCGAAGAGCGTGTCGTCGATGTCCCAGAGGACCGCGCGGATGGCCATGGATCGACGGTACCGCCGCCACGGCGGCCCGGCCGGGGAAATCCGGCACCCCGAGCGGGAGAGCGGTGGCCAGGGCCGGGAAACGCCTCGGGGGCGGCACCCGGGAGATTTCCGGGTGCCGCCCCCGAGGGCGGAGAGCGAAACGCTTACGCGGCGAGCTTCGCCAGGGCCGCGTCGATGCGGGCCAGGGCCTTGTCCTGGCCCAGGATCTGGAGCGACTCGAAGAGCGGCAGGCCGACCGTACGGCCGGTGACGGCCACACGGACCGGGGCCTGGGCCTTGCCGAGCTTGAGGCCGTGGACCTCACCGGCGGCGAGGACGGCGTTCTTCAGCGCCTCGGGGTCGTTCCAGTCGGCCGCCGCCAGCTTCTCGCGGGCGGTGGTGAGGAGCGCGGCGGGCTCGCCCTTCATCGCCTTGTCCCACGAAGCCTGGTCGAAGACCGGCTCCGCGAGGAACAGGAAGTCGACGTTGGCCGTGATCTCGGACAGGACGGTGAGCCGGGTCTGGGCGTACGGCGCGATGGCCTCCCAGGCGGCCTGGTCGAAGTCCTCCGGCGCCCAGGGGGCGTGCGGGGCCTGGAGCCAGGGCTCGCAGGCCGCGGCGAAGGCCTTCACGTCCAGCATGCGGATGTGGTCCGCGTTGATGGACTCGGCCTTCTTCAGGTCGAAGCGGGCCGGGTTGGCGTTGACGTCCGCGATGTCGAACTTCTCCACCATCTCGGGGAGGGTAAACAGGTCGCGGTCGGCGGAGAAGGACCAGCCGAGCAGCGACAGGTAGTTCAGCAGGCCCTCGGGGAGGAAGCCGCGCTCCCGGTAGAGGTTGAGGGCGGACTGCGGGTCGCGCTTGGAGAGCTTCTTGTTGCCCTCGCCCATGACGTACGGGAGGTGGCCGAAGGCCGGGATCTCCTTGGCGACGCCCAGCTCCATGAGCGCCTTGTAGAGGGCGATCTGGCGCGGGGTGGAGGAGAGCAGGTCCTCGCCGCGCAGGACGTGGGTGATCTCCATCAGGGCGTCGTCGACCGGGTTGACCAGGGTGTACAGCGGGGCGCCGTTGGCGCGCACGATGCCGTAGTCCGGGACGTTCTCCGGGGTGAAGGTGAGCTCGCCGCGGACGAGGTCGGTGAAGGTGATCGTCTCGTCCGGCATCCGGAAGCGGACGATGGCCTCGCGGCCCTCGGCCTTGTACTGCTCGACCTGCTCGGCGGACAGCTCGCGGCAGTGGCCGTCGTAGCCGGAGGGGCGGCCGGCGGCGCGGGCGGCCTCGCGGCGCTCGTCCAGCTCGGTCGCGGTGCAGTAGCAGTGGTACGCGTAGCCGCCGGCGAGCAGCTTGTCGGCCACGTCCTTGTAGATGTCCATCCGCTGGGACTGCCGGTACGGCGGGTGCGGACCGCCGACCTCGGGGCCCTCGTCCCAGTCCAGGCCGAGCCAGCGCAGCGAGTCGAGCAGCTGGTTGTACGACTCCTCGGAGTCGCGGGCAGCGTCGGTGTCCTCGATGCGGAAGACCATGGTGCCCTGGTTGTGCCGGGCGAAGGCCCAGTTGAACAGGGCGGTGCGGACCAGGCCGACATGGGGGTTGCCGGTCGGGGAGGGACAGAAACGGACGCGGATGTGGGCGTTAGCCACGCTTGATCACCCTATTGGTGAGAGTGCCGATGCCTTCGATGGTGACGGCGACCTCGTCGCCGACGTTGAGGGGGCCGACCCCGGCGGGGGTGCCGGTGAGGATGACGTCGCCGGGGAGCAGCGTCATGGCCTCGGTGATGTGGACGACCAGGTCCTCGATGGAGCGGATCATGTCGCTCGTACGACCGAGCTGGCGCTGTTCGCCGTTGACCGTGGCCTGGATGGTCAGGTCGCTCGGGTCGAGGTCGGTCTCCACCCAGGGCCCCAGCGGGCAGGAGGTGTCGAAGCCCTTCGCGCGGGACCACTGGGCCTCGCGCTTCTGGACGTCGCGGGCGGTGACGTCGTTGGCACAGGTGTAGCCGAAGACGACGTCCTTGACGCGCTCGCGGGGCACTTCACGGCACATGCGGCCGATGACCACGGCCAGTTCGGCCTCGTGGTGCAGCTCGTTGGAGAAGGAGGGGTACTCGATGGCGTCGCCGGGGCCGATGACGGAGGTGGTGGGCTTGAAGAAGGCCACCGGGACCTCGGGGACCTCGTTGCCCAGTTCCTTGGCGTGCTCCGCGTAGTTGCGGCCGATGGCCACGACCTTGTTGGGGAGTACGGGCGGCAGGAGCCGGACCTTGCTCAGCGGGACCTTGGTGCCGCTGAGCTCGAAGTCCGTGTACGGGATGCCCTTGATGATGTCGAGGACGAGGCCGCCGGACTCGACGGTTCCCTCGCCCTCGACCGCGCCGAAGGCGACATTGCCGTCGATGGAGAATCTGGCGATGCGCACGAGTGCTGTCGCCCCTCACTTGATGCTGGCTGGAGTCTGACGCTCCAGGCTAACGCGCGGCGAGGGGCGGACCGGCGGATTTGTCCGCCGGACGGCTGCGGGGCGACCAGGGACGGCTCCGGACCGCTACCGGGTGACTACTCGGCGGACAGGTACGCGGGGACGAACGGCGCGGGGGCCGTCATGAGGACGGTGCGGCGCGGGTTGGCCGTGACGGTCGGCAGGGTCGCGGCGTACTCGGGCTGGGCACCCCGGCCGAGTTCGGCCGCGTCCTCGAGGTGGGCGAGGGTCGAGCGGCGGGGGTTGGCCGTAACGGCGGGAAGTGCGGAGGGCGTCGTCATCGCGGTGTCGGACCTTTGTCTGCGGCGGGACGCGCCCCGATGGGCGCGTAGGACGTGCTGCCCATTCTGTAAAGCGTCAGGCTAAACATGCAATTCCCTTCGAATGCATGGTTGATCCAACAAACTGTGTGTGATTTTGCTCACCCTAGAGCGAACAAACCGGGCATTACGCACCGCAATCCCTGGTCACCGAAACAGACATTCCCGTACCGAATGATCCATTCCGCTCCCGATCGCCGCGACTGGGACACCCCTGGGGCCTCTTGTTTTCGTCAGGGTATGACCGTTTCCTCCGTGATCATCTTCTACACGCGGTGACTCCCCGCACACATGTCGTCATCCCCGCCCCGGCCTGCCGTGCGGCCCTTGTTGGAGATCCGCCACTGTGCTGGAATTCCGGCACCGCCGCGGGTTTCCAAGACTGGCGCGCAGAGGGCGCATCGCAGCGCCGGCCGAGTGGCGGGGACAGGGGGATCTGCGCCGGTCACCGACGACCACCCCGGGGGGCTGACCGGCTCCCCACGACGCCGACACCGTCCTCTCCGTTCATCCGGAGGGGACGCCTGGTCCAGAGGTTGCGACGCTAGTGCAGGGACGTTTCAAGAGGGATGGCACGGGCTCTTCCCAGGCCCGCAAGGGACGAGGGGAAGCTCCGGCGGAGCAGGAACCGCGTGCCGGGACCCAGCACGGTTCCCCTGCGCCACACCCGCAGAACCCGGATCCCCAGGACGGGAACGGACCCGGCCGCAAGGGCAAGGACGGCCCCGGCCGCAAGGCCAAGGGCAGGAGCAAGGGCAAGGGCGGTGACGGCCCCGGCCGCCCCGCCGCACCTATCGGCCCCGCCGGGCCCGCCGGGCCGGAGAAGAGCGCCGGCGGTACCGCCGAGGACGCCGTCTCCGAGCACGCGCCGCTCCCCGACCTTCAGTCCGAGGCCCAGGTCGGGCCGCGAATAGCCCTGCGCAACTGGCGCATCTCCACCCGCCTGGTGGCCCTGCTGACCCTCCCCGTGGTCGCGGCCACCAGCCTCGGCGGCATCCGTATCAGCGAGTCGCTGCAGGACATGGACCAGCTGGAGCAGATGCAGCTGCTCACCAAGCTGACCAAGGAAGCCACCAACTTCGCCGAGGCGCTCCAGGAGGAGCGCGGTCTGTCGGCCGGTCCGCTCGCCAACGGCAAGAGCGCCGGCGACTACCAGGTCGCCAACCCGCGCAAGAAGACCGACCGTGCCTACAAGGCGTTTCTCGACGCCACCAAGGGCATCTCGGACACCAGCAGCGACGAGTCGCTGCGCAGCATCCGGTCGAACGTCAACCAGATCGCCTCGCAGGTCAGCGCGCTGGGCTCGATCCGCTCCACCGCGTACGAGGAAGGCATCGCCAAGTCGGTGACGGTCGAGGCGTACAGCCGCCTCATCCGCTCCCTGCTCAGCCTGTCCCAGGACATGGCCCAGGCGACCAGCAACCCGGAGATGATCAAGCGGACCCGCGCGCTCGCCGCGTTCTCGTCCGCCAAGGAGTACGCCTCCATCCAGGAAGCGATCATCGCCTCCTCGCTGCCGCCGAACGACAGCCGCCCGGCCAACCTCCAGCTCAGCGACCGGCTTTACGGTGAAGCCGCGCAGAACTCCGAGGACGTCGAGCTCAAGTCCTTCAAGTACATCTACGAGTCGACCGGCGGCAACTCCGAGGACCTGACGGCCTCGCTGTTCAACGGCGACCCGTCGATCGAGGCGGCCGACAACTACGCCCGGCGTCTGCTGAAGTCGACCCGCGGCCTGCCGGACGTGAAGCGCGGTCACCTGAACTTCACCGACGAGTACGGCACCAAGATGACCGCGATGAAGCGCATCGAGGCCGACCTCCTCGGAAAGATGGAGACCGAGGCCCGTGAGCTGAAGCAGGCGTCGAAGCGCGAAGCCATCATCAACGGTGCGCTGATCCTCCTCGTCCTCGGCGTCTCCCTCGTCGGCGCGTTCGTCGTGGCCCGGTCCATGATCCGGTCGCTGCGCCGGCTCCAGGACACCGCGACCAAGGTCGCCCAGGACCGCCTGCCCGAGCTGGTCAAGCAGCTCTCCGAGGCCGACCCGCAGGACGTCGACACCTCCGTCGAGTCCGTCGGTGTGCACTCCCGCGACGAGATCGGCCAGGTGGCCGCGGCCTTCGACGAGGTGCACCGCGAGGCGGTCCGGCTCGCCGCCGAGCAGGCCCTCCTCCGGGGCAACGTCAACGCGATGTTCACCAACCTCTCGCGCCGTTCGCAGGGCCTCATCCAGCGTCAGCTCTCGCTCATCTCCGAACTGGAGTCCCGCGAGGCCGACCCGGACCAGCTGTCGTCGCTGTTCAAGCTCGACCACCTCGCGACCCGTATGCGCCGTAACGGCGAAAACCTCCTCGTCCTCGCCGGTGAGGAGCCGGGCCGCCGCTGGACCCGGCCGGTCCCGCTGGTCGACGTCCTGCGTGCCGCCGCCTCCGAGGTGGAGCAGTACGAGCGCATCGAGCTGGCCTCGGTCCCCGCGACCGATGTCGCCGGCCGCGTCGTCAACGACCTCGTGCACCTCCTCGCCGAGCTGCTCGAGAACGCCACCTCGTTCTCCTCCCCGCAGACCAAGGTCCGCGTGACCGGTCACGCGCTGCCCGACGGCCGGGTGCTCGTCGAGATCCACGACACCGGTATCGGTCTGTCCCCCGAGGACCTGGCCGCGATCAACGAGCGGCTCGCCTCGCCGCCCACCGTGGACGTCTCGGTCTCCCGCCGCATGGGTCTGTTCGTGGTCGGCCGGCTGTCCCTGCGACACGGCATCCGGATCCAGCTGCGCCCGTCCGACTCGGGCGGCACCACCGCGCTCGTCATGCTCCCCGTCGACGTCGCCCACGGCGGCAAGAAGCCCGCGCCCAAGGCCGGTCAGCCCGGCGGCCAGAACGGTGCCCCGCAGGGCCAGGCCCCCCAGGGCGGCCGGCTCGCCGCCGGTCCCGGCGCGGCCGCGGCGCTCGGCGGCGGACGTCCGGGCGGCCAGGGTGCCCCCGGCGGCCGGCTCGGTGCCGGCCCGGCGCGCGGTGCGCTGCCCAGCCGGGACGCGCAGCGCCCGAACTCCCCGCAGCCGCAGGGCCCGAACCTCTTCGAGGAGCGTTCGCAGGCGCCCGCGCCCGTCCAGGCGCAGGCCCAGGGACCGGGTCAGATGCAGGGCCAGGGCCAGGGTCAGGGCCGGCCGCAGGACCGGCAGCAGGACCTCTACCAGGACCGCGGCGCCTCGGGCCCGGAGACCGCGCAGATGCCGCCGGTTCCGGCCGAGCCGCAGGGTCCGGGGGCCGGTGCCGGGGTGCCCGGCGGGTTCGGCGGCGGCGCGCAGAGCGCGATCCCGTCCCGTACGGACATCTGGGGCGGCCAGGACACCCGGCCGGGCCAGCAGGCCCAGGCCCCGCAGGCCGCGCAGATGCCGCAGGCTCCCCAGGCCCCGCAGCCGCAGCAGGGGGCCCGGCCTCCGCTGGAGCCGCGCCCGGCGGCGGCGAACGGCTTCCCGCGCGCCGAGCTGCCCGGCGGTGCCCCCGACCGGCAGGCCCAGCAGCCGCAGCAGGCGCCGCGTCCGCAGGCCACCAGCTGGGGCAACGACCAGATGCAGCCGGTCCGCCGGCCGCAGCAGGACATGAGTCCGCTGGACGCGCCGCGCGGTCACGACGACCCGGAGAGCACGGGCGGCTACGCGCTGCCCGGCGTCCCCGACGGCCCCGGTTCCACCGGCCAGTTCGCCCGTCCCGACTTCGGCGCTCCGGCTCCGCAGGCCCAGGCCCAGGCCCAGGCCCAGGCCCCGCAGGGCTACCAGGCCGACGGCCAGGACCCGGCGTCCACGGCGGGCTTCCCGCGCCCGGAGTTCGGTGCCCCGCAGCAGGCTCCGCAGCAGCAGGCGTACGGTCACCAGCCGTTCGTCCCGCAGGCCCAGGTGCCGCAGCAGGCCCAGGCCCCGTACGGCCAGCCCCAGGCCCAGCAGGCCCCGGCCCCGTACGGCCAGCCCCAGGCCCAGCAGGCCCCGTCTCCGTACGGTCAGCCGCAGGCGCAGGCCCCGGTCCCGTACGCCCAGGAGCAGGCCCAGGCCCCCGCGCCGCGTCAGCGGACCGCGAACGAGCCGGCCCCGCAGCAGCAGTCCCAGCAGCCGCAGCTCCAGCAGCCGCGCCGCCCCGAGGCGCTGCCTCCGGCGCCCTCGCAGGGTGGCGGCGAGATGCGGACCCCGCTGTTCGACACGCTGGAGACCGACTGGCACCGCCAGGAGCAGGGCCAGCAGGCACAGGCTCCCCAGCAGCCGCAGGCACAGCAGGGCCGGCCGCAGCACCAGGGCCAGCAGGCACAGCAGGCGCAGCAGGGTTACGGCCAGGGCTTCCAGGCCCCGCAGCCCGTCGCCCCGGCTCCGGCCCAGCCCCAGGCTCCGGCTCCGGCTCCGGCCGCGCCGTCGCTGCCGGACGTCGAGCAGACCATGCAGAACCCGGTCTTCCCGTCGGCCGAGCAGACCGCCCCGGCGGCCCCGCAGCAGGCCGAGGCTCCGCAGCAGGGCGGTTCGGCCGCCTGGCGGACCTCGCCGAACGACGAACTGGTGCGCCAGGCCGAGCGGGTGCGCAAGCCCGCGGCCGGCGGTGTCACCACCTCCGGGCTCCCGCGGCGCGTGCCGCGGGCCAACCTCGTGCCCGGGACCGCCCAGGAGCAGGCCCCCACGGCCGGCCCCCAGGTGTCCCGCGCACCCGACGACGTCCGCGGCCGGCTGACCAATCTGCGCCGCGGTATCCAGCAGGGCCGCCAGGCGGGTAACCCGAACACGGGTTCCTTCGACCTCGGCCCGAACCAGCAGCAGGAGCGTTAGTTGAGCGCGATGAGCCAGGCGGCGCAGAATCTGAACTGGTTGATCACCAATTTCGTGGACAACACCCCCGGGGTGTCCCACACGGTGGTGGTCTCCGCCGACGGACTGCTCCTTGCCATGTCCGAAGGGTTCCCCCGCGACCGTGCCGATCAGCTCGCGGCGGTCGCGTCCGGACTGACCTCGCTGACCGCGGGGGCGTCCCGGATCTTCGAGGGCGGACCGGTCGCCCAGACCGTGGTGGAGATGGAGCGCGGCTTCCTCTTCCTGATGTCGGTCTCGGACGGCTCCTCGCTGGCCGTACTGGCGCACCCCGAGTGCGACATCGGCCTCGTGGGCTACGAGATGGCGCTCCTCGTGGACCGGGCGGGCTCCGTGCTCACCCCGGATCTGCGGGCCGAGCTCCAGGGCAGCTTGCTCCACTAGCGATCACACCCGTCCGTACCGATACGACCGCGGCGGTGCGCCCCTCCGCACCGCACCGGACCGTTCACCGTCCGGCCGCCCCCACCCGGCCCCCCACCGGCCCCATCAGACGGCAGTGCGTCTGCCGTCACGCCCGGAGGATTCATGACCCCGCCCCCCGCCTCTCACGATCCGTACGGCACGTCGCTCGACGATCCGTACGGCGCTGAGGGCGACCAGCCGCTGGTTCGTCCGTACGCGATGACCGGCGGCCGGACCCGGCCGCGCTACCAGCTCGCCATCGAGGCCCTGGTCAGCACCACGGCCGACCCGGCACACATGGCCACCCTGCTCCCCGAGCACCAGCGGATATGCCACCTGTGCCGCGAGGTGAAGTCGGTGGCCGAGGTCTCGGCCCTGCTGTCGATGCCGCTCGGCGTGGCCCGCATCCTCGTGGCCGACCTGGCCGAGGCGGGTCTGGTGGCCATCCACCAGCCGGGTAACGGAGAGGCCGGCGGCACGCCGGACGTGACGCTGCTGGAAAGGGTGCTCAGTGGACTTCGCAAGCTCTAGTGGCGGTGCCGCCGCTCCGGCGGGCCGTTCCACCACCAGTGCGAAGATCGTGGTGGCGGGTGGCTTCGGCGTGGGCAAGACCACGTTCGTGGGCGCCGTCTCCGAGATCAACCCGCTGCGGACCGAGGCCGTCATGACGTCCGCCTCGGCGGGCATCGACGACCTGACGCACACGGGGTCGAAGTCCACCACGACGGTGGCGATGGACTTCGGCCGCATCACGCTGGACCAGGACCTGATCCTGTATCTGTTCGGTACGCCGGGTCAGGACCGTTTCTGGTTCATGTGGGACGACCTGGTGCGCGGCGCGATCGGCGCCGTGGTGCTGGTGGACACCCGCCGGCTGGCGGATTGTTTCCCGGCCGTGGACTACTTCGAGAACTCGGGTCTGCCGTTCGTCATCGCGCTCAACGGCTTCGACGGGCAGCAGCCGTACGCTCCCGAAGAGGTCCGCGAGGCGCTCCAGATCGGGCCCGACACCCCGATCATCACCACCGACGCCCGCCACCGCGCGGACGCCAAGAGCGCCCTGATCACCCTGGTCGAACACGCTCTGATGGCCCGTCTGAAATAGCGGAAGCCAAGTGGAAGCCGCCATACGGAAGTTGCCGTGGAGGCGGGGAAGAGGGGCTGTGTCCTTCGACACGGCCACCCTCTCGTTCATAACGTTTCGACAGAGAATTGGGGCGCTGCGGACACCCGACGCATACGTTCGGTGCCGCTGCGCTCACACGAGCCCCGCCTTTTGGCGGGGCTCGTTCTTTATGCCCGTTTTATCTCTGGCGGGACGCACGAAAACCGGTTGCTCCGCACTGTTTGGATACGGCCCCCTTCACGTGCTGGAATTCATGAACTCCCGAGTAGTACGGCCCTGAACGAAAGACCCGGCACAACGTAGGTGCCGACGCCGAGAGGTTGTCGAGTGAGGCGAAGCAAGGAAAGCTCCGCGGAGCAACAGACGCGGGGCAACTTCACACCGCCGTCGCGTACGGCCGTGTCGCCACCGGACGAACCCGCTCCCCCGGCCCCGCGCCGTACGGGCAGCACCAGCAAGCTGTCGCCGCGCAACTGGCGCGTGCCCACCCGGCTGAACGCCATCCTCCTCATCCCCGTGCTCGTCGGACTGGTCATGGGCGGCTTCCAGGTGAAGTCCTCCATGGACACCTGGCAGGAAGCGCGGGACGCCGAGAAGACCGCGCGCATCGTGGGCGCCGCCGCGGAGTACGGACAGGCCCTCCTCGACGAGCGTGACCTCACCGCCGAACCGCTGCTGAAGGCGAACAGCCCCGAGGACCGGTCCGCCCCCGCCATCACCAAGGCGTACGCGGCAACCGACGCCGCCAAGCAGAAGTTCGACCGGACGGTCACGGACATGCCGGGCGGCGAGCGCATGCAGCGCCGTCTCAACCTCTTCCGCAAGGCGGAGCCCAAGCTCCAGGAACTGCGCAAGATCGCGTACACCCGGGCCCTCGACCCCGTCGACACCCAGGTGGGCTACACCGAGGTCCAGCACTACCTGCTGGAGTTCGCCAACGAACTCGGGCTGGGCACCGGAAACATCACCAGCTACGGCCGTACCGTCTACGCCCTCCAGCTCGCCAAGGGCGCCGAGTCGCTCCAGCGCTCGATCGGCACCCAGCTGCTCGTCCGTCCCAGTAAGAAGGAGGACGTGTTCGCGCAGCAGTCGGTTGCCTTCAACTCGTACAACTATCTGGAGCAGATCGCCCTCGGCGAGTACACCTCCGGCGGCACCCAGGCCGACATGGACCGGCTCATGGAGGTCATGGCCGGCAAGTCCGCCGAAGGCGCCAAGAAGATGGCCGCGCGCGGCATCGATCTGCCCAAGGGTTCCGGCAAGGACACCTCCGTCTTCGCGGGCATGGCCGAGGCGATCGGCTCCGCCAAGGACGCCGACGGCATCGACGAGCTGAAGCAGCGGGGCATCACCGCCGAGACCTGGATGGCCGTCGCCACCTCGAAGTTCGACGGTTACACCGAGGTCGAGAAGGAACTCGTCGACCGGGCCGTCACCGAGGCCGGGGACATCTCCTCCAGCGCCCGCACCGACGCCTTCGTCAACGGCGCCATCGTGCTGATCGCGCTGCTCGCCGCCTTCGTCATCGCCGGTCTGATGGCCCGCCAGATGAGCCGCTCGATGCGCGAGCTGCGCACCGCCGCCTTCGGCATCGCCGAGCAGCGGCTGCCGATGCTGGTCGACCAGCTGTCCCGGACCGAGCCGGGCCGGGTCGACACCCGGGTCCAGCCGATCCCGGTCGACACCCACGACGAGATCGGCGAGATCGCCCGCGCCTTCGACCAGGTGCACCGCGAGGCCGTCCGGCTCGCCGCCGAGCAGGCCATGCTCCGGGGCAACGTCAACGCGATCTTCACCAACCTCTCGCGCCGCAACCAGTCGCTGATCGAGGGCCAGCTGAGCCTCATCACCGACCTGGAGAACAACGAGGCCGACCCGGACCAGCTGTCGTCGCTGTTCAAGCTCGACCACCTGGCCACCCGTATGCGCCGCAACGGCGAGAACCTCCTGGTCCTCGCCGGCGAGGAGCCGGGCCGCCGCTGGGACCAGCCGGTCCCGCTGGTCGACGTGATGCGCGCCGCCGCCTCCGAGGTGGAGCAGTACGAGCGCGTCGACCTCGAAGGCGTACCGGAGGCCGAGATCCACGGCCAGGCCGTGACCGACCTCGTGCACCTGCTCGCCGAGCTGCTGGAGAACGCCACCACGTTCTCCTCCCCGCAGACCAAGGTCCGGGTGACCGCGACCCGGCTGCCCGACGGCCGGGTGATGGTCGAGATCCACGACAAGGGCATCGGCCTGACCGCCGAGGACTTCGCGGACATCAACCACAAGCTGGCCAACCCGCCGACCGTGGACGCCGCCGTCTCGCAGCGCATGGGTCTGTTCGTGGTCGGCCGGCTCGCCGACCGGCACGGCATCCGGGTCCAGCTGCGCCCCTCGGGCGAGCAGGCCGGCACCACCTCGCTGGTCATGCTGCCGGACGCGATCACCCACGGTGGCGGTGGCGAGGGACAGTCCCCGCACGACGACTTCACCGTCTCGCAGATGATCCCGGAGCAGCCGCAGCCCGCGTTCGACCCGCAGTCGCAGCCGATGCGCACCGCGGCCGAGCTGGGCTTCGACGACTCGCGGTACGAGGAGCCGGGCGAGGGCCGGCGGATGGACCCGGTGGGCCGTTCGCTGATGCGCGAGGAGCGCCGGGCCGCGCTGGAAGCCCAGATGCACCCGGCCGACGGCCGCCCGCTGTTCCGCGACGAGCTCGACCCCTCGGCCGCCCCGCAGGGGTACGTACCGCAGGAGCACGAGCAGGCCTACGCCTCGGAGTACCCCTCGGGCTATCCGCAGGCGCAGGAAGGTTACGCCTACCCGCAGCAGACCCCGCCGGCCCCGCAGATCCAGCAGATACCGCAGGATCAGCAGATCCAGCAGATGCCGCAGGGTCAGCCGGTGCCGCAGGAATACGCGGGTCACGAGGGTCACCAGGGCTACGAGGGTTACGAGCAGCCCGCCGAGGTCTACGGGACCCCGCAGATCCAGCCGAACCAGCCGTATGCGGAAGCCTCGTACGACGGCGGCACGACCGGGCACACGGGATACGACAACACCTTCGAATCCCAGGCCCACCAGGGTGAGTGGCAGCAGCAGCCCGGCTACGGCGAGGGTTACGCACAGGAGTTCGGGACGGAATCGGAATCCGGCCGTCTCGCTCCCGAACCGGACGCCGAGCGCGTAGGCTTCGACCGTCCGGGTACCGCGCCGAGTCCCGCCCCGGACGCCGGCCACGCACTGACCGACGCCGGTCTGCCGCGCCGCGGCGGTGCCGCCCCCCAGGCGGCGCAGACCCCGCAGGCGGCCCAGCCCGCGCGTCCGGCCGGTGAGGCCGGCGGCGACAACGAAGCCGAAGGTTCCGACGACTGGCGCTCGGCGAACGACGAGCGCTGGCAGCGGGCCGAGAAGCTCCGCGACCCGAAGGCGGGGGGAGTCACCTCCTCCGGTCTTCCGCGACGGGTCCCCAAGGCCAACCTGGTCGAGGGCACCGCGGAGCACACCCCGCAGGGCGGCCCCCAGGTCTCCCGCGCACCCGAGGACGTGCGGGGCAGGTTGAGCAACCTGCGCCGCGGTGTCCAGCAGGGACGCACCGCGGGGACGGACACGAACGGATCGGGCCTCGGCCCGGGTAGTACCTACAACCAGGAGCGTTAGTGTGAGCCCGATGAGCCAGGCGGCGCAGAATCTGAACTGGTTGATCACCAATTTCGTGGACAACACCCCTGGGGTGTCCCACACCGTGGTGGTCTCCGCCGACGGACTGCTCCTCGCCATGTCCGAAGGGTTCCCCCGCGACCGTGCCGACCAGCTCGCGGCCGTCGCCTCCGGACTGACCTCGCTGACCGCGGGCGCGTCCCGGATCTTCGAAGGCGGTGCGGTCAACCAGACCGTGGTGGAGATGGAGCGCGGCTTCCTCTTCATCATGTCCATCTCGGACGGCTCCTCGCTGGCCGTGCTCTCCCACCCCGAGTCCGACATCGGTCTCGTGGGCTACGAGATGGCGCTGCTCGTGGACCGCGCGGGCGGCGTGCTGACCCCCGACCTGCGGGCGGAACTCCAGGGAAGTCTGCTCAACTGACAGACGAACAGTGCGTTTCTGGCCACCGCACCGTAGGGTGCGGTGGCGCGGTACCACGGGACATGGCACCGCGAAGCAGTAGGAGGAGGAGACGTGGGCACACCCCCGGGCGCAAGCCCCTACAACGGATATGACGCGCAACAGGCGCCATTCGGCGACAACGCGCGGAACCCGTACGGCTTTTCTTCCACGCCGCACAGAGACGCCACTGCCCCGCCGCCGCCCTACCGGCAGCCGCACCACGCCCAGGGGGGCCCTTCGGGGCCGTCCGCGCAGGGCGGTCGCGGCGGGCAGGGCGGTGACGGAGGTCAGGGCGGCACGAGCGTGACGGGCGGGCACAACCCGCTGGTCCGCCCGTACGCGATGACCGGCGGCCGGACCCGGCCGCGTTACCAGCTCGCCATCGAGGCGCTGGTCAGTACGACGGCCGATCCGGCCCGGTTGCAGGGGCAGTTGCCCGAGCACCAGCGGATCTGCCGGCTGTGCTTCGAGATCAAGTCGGTGGCGGAGATCTCGGCCCTGCTCTCGATTCCCCTCGGCGTCGCCCGGATCCTCGTCGCCGACCTGGCGGAGGCCGGACTTGTCGCCATCCACCAGCCCGGCGGCGACGAGACCGCCGGTGGACAGCCAGACGTGACACTGCTCGAAAGGGTGCTCAGTGGACTTCGCAAGCTCTAGCGGCGGCGCGGCCCGTTCTACCACCAGCGCGAAGATCGTGGTGGCGGGTGGCTTCGGCGTGGGCAAGACCACGTTCGTGGGCGCCGTCTCCGAGATCAATCCGCTGCGTACCGAGGCCGTCATGACGTCCGCGTCGGCGGGCATCGACGACCTGACGCACACGGGCGACAAGACGACGACCACCGTCGCCATGGACTTCGGCCGCATCACCCTGGACCAGGACCTGATCCTGTACCTCTTCGGTACGCCGGGGCAGGACCGTTTCTGGTTCATGTGGGACGACCTGGTGCGCGGCGCGATCGGCGCCGTGGTGCTCGTCGACACCCGGCGGCTCGCCGACTGCTTCCCCGCGGTCGACTACTTCGAGAACTCGGGCCTGCCGTTCGTCATCGCGCTCAACGGCTTCGACGGCCACCAGCCGTACACCCCGGACGAGGTCCGCGAGGCGCTCCAGATCGGGCCCGACACCCCGATCATCACCACCGACGCCCGCCACCGCGCGGACGCCAAGAGCGCCCTCATCACGCTCGTCGAGCACGCGCTGATGGCGCGCCTGCGGTAGGCGGACGGCGCCACGAGCCCCACAAGGTCTCCCAGGGCCCCGTACACGGTCGTTTCGGCCGTTGTACGGGGCCCTTCGCCGTGGCCGCCGTCGGCGCTGTCCGTGCCGTCTCCGCCCGCTCGGCAGGGTTTCCGGCTCGGCCGGTTTCCGGCTTGCCCGTACGCCCGCGCTTGCCGTACGACAGCGAGGGCCCCCTCCTCCCGGGTGGGAGAAGGGGGCCCTCGGTGCGTGCTGGGTGCGTGCGGCGCGTCGTGGCCGCGTCCGCGGGGGTCAGCGCCAGCTGTGCGGGGCGCGGAAGCCGCCCTCGCGCTCCAGGCGGCGCCAGCCGACCGGGGTGCGGCCGGCGGCGGCGTAGGCCGGCTCGGCGGGGCGGGCGGTGGCGCGGGCGAGCAGGATCGCGGTCAGGGCGGCCAGCTCCTCGGGCTCGGCGTGGCCCTTCTCGACGCGGAAAAGGTTGGCTGTGGCGGGCGTGGTCACTTTCGGTGCGCTCCTCTTACTGAGGCGGGTTGCCGTGCTTGCGGGACGGCAGGTCGGCGTGCTTGGTGCGGAGCATCGCGAGGGACTTGATCAGCACCTCGCGGGTCTCGGCCGGGTCGATGACGTCGTCGACGAGACCGCGCTCCGCGGCGTAGTACGGGTGCATCAGCTCGGCCTTGTACTCCTTGACCATGCGAGTGCGCATGGCCTCGGAGTCCTCGGCCTCGGCGATCTGGCGCCGGAAGATGACGTTGGCGGCGCCTTCGGCACCCATCACCGCGATCTCGTTGGTGGGCCAGGCGTAGGTCAGGTCGGCACCGATGGACTGGGAGTCCATGACGATGTACGCGCCGCCGTAGGCCTTGCGCAGGATCAGCGAGATCCGGGGCACGGTCGCGTTGCAGTAGGCGTAGAGCAGCTTCGCGCCGTGCCGGATGATTCCACCGTGCTCCTGGTCGACACCGGGCAGGAAGCCGGGTACGTCCAAAAGAGTGATGATCGGAATGTTGAAGGCATCGCACATCTGAACGAAGCGGGCGGCCTTCTCCGACGCCTCGATGTCGAGCACACCGGCCAGCGTCTGCGGCTGGTTGGCGACGATGCCGACGACCTGGCCGTCGAACCGGGCCAGGGCGCAGACGATGTTGCGGGCCCAGCGCTCGTGGATCTCCAGGTAGTCGCCGTCGTCGACGAGCTCCTCGATCACCTTGTGCATGTCGTACGGGCGGTTGCCGTCGGCGGGCACCAGGTCGAGCAGCACGTCGGAGCGGCGGTCGGCCGGGTCCTCGGAGGCGACCGGCGGCGGGTTCTCGCGGTTGTTCTGCGGGAGCATCGACAGGAGGTAGCGCACCTCGGCGATGCAGGTCTCCTCGTCGTCGTACGCGAAGTGCGCCACGCCGGAGGTCTCGGCGTGCACGTCCGCGCCGCCCAGACCGTTCTGGGTGATCTCCTCGCCGGTGACCGCCTTGACGACGTCCGGACCGGTGATGAACATCTGCGAGGTCTCGCGGACCATGAAGACGAAGTCGGTCAGCGCCGGGCTGTAGGCGGCGCCGCCGGCGCACGGGCCGAGCATCACGCTGATCTGCGGGATGACACCGGACGCCTTGGTGTTGCGCTGGAAGATGCCGCCGTAACCGGCGAGGGCGGAGACGCCCTCCTGGATCCGGGCGCCCGCGCCGTCGTTCAGGGAGACCAGCGGGGCACCGGCCGCGATGGCCATGTCCATGATCTTGTGGATCTTGGTGGCGTGGGCCTCGCCCAGCGCACCGCCGAAGATCCGGAAGTCGTGCGCGTAGACGAAGACCGTCCGGCCCTCGACGGTGCCCCAGCCGGTGATGACACCGTCGGTGTACGGCTTCTTCGCCTCCAGGCCGAAGCCGACCGCCCGGTGCCGGCGCAGCTGCTCCACCTCGTTGAACGAGCCGGGGTCCAGCAGCAGCTCCACCCGCTCGCGGGCCGTCAGCTTGCCCTTCGCGTGCTGGGCCTCGGTGGCGCGGTCGCTCGGGCCGCGCCGGGCCTGCTCGCGCAGCTCGTGCAGCTCCGCCACACGGCCACGGGCGTCGGCGGGCTCGCTCGGGGTCTGGTCCACAACGGTCATGTACCGACCCTACGAAGCGGGGCCAGAAAACCTCACCGTCGAATCCGTACAGGTTCGTGTGTCGAATCCTGGTGAGGCTTGACAGAACCTGCGCCCCACCAGACCGATTCGACAGCACAGGCCCCTGTCCGGTTGTGGGGTTCTCACAAGAGGAGCGTGCAGTGGTGGCCGGCGCCCGTGCTCCCCGGAGTGATCCGGAGCCGTAGCCCGGACGGCCCGGCGGCCAGCACCTCCACCGTGTCGTCGTGCGCCCGGACCGCCCGTACCGGACGGTCCCAGGCGAGTTCGAAGGGGCGGCCGGTCCGCTCCGGCTCGCTCGCCGAGAGGGTCGCCGTGCCGCCCGTACGCCGCAGCAGGACGGCCGAGGGGGCGGTGACGGCCAGCCGTTCCACCGTACCGGCCCGCCAGAAGACGGCGGCGGTCAGCCCGAGGGACGGGACGGCGACGGCCTGCCGGCCGGAGTCGTTGGCGAGGATGTCCGGCCAGTGCCGGTCGGCGGCCCGGGCGGCGAGGGTGCGCGGCGAGGCGCCGGGCATGAGCAGATAGGCGTACGAGGCGTCCACCGGGTCTGTGCCGTGATCGAACCACAGGGTCCGGTAGCGGCGGGTGCGGCGCTCGGTGGAGCCGCCGGTGTTGATGTCGCTCCAGGCGCCGGTGCGGTCCTCGCTCAGGGTGTGCGGGCGGGGCGCGCGGCCGGAGCCGGTCGCGGGGCCCGTCGCGGGGCCGGAGCCGGTCGCGGAGCCCGGGCCGGTCGCGGGGCTCGTCGCGGGGCCAGTCACTGGGCCGGGGAAGACCCAGCCGCCGTGGCCGTCGAGGTGGGCCCATCCCTCCCCCGTCGTGAAGGCGGCGGTGCCCGCCTCGCCGAGGCAGCGGTTGTCGACGATCGTCTCGACCGGCACCCCGTCGGTGGCGGTGATCCCGGCGCCGAGGCAGATGACGGCGTCGGCGGCGCAGAACCAGGACTTGCGGGCCTGGAGGGTGGAGCCGAGGCCCTTGAGGTGCTGGCCGATCGCGGCGAACTCGCCGTCGGTGACCCCGCCGACCGCACGCGCGTCGGGCCGGGGCTCGCCCCATTCGCCGCCCGCGCGGTCGGCGAGGCGACGGGTGGAGACGGTGGTGCCGGGCAGCCGGTAGGGGTCGACGGTGGGCCAGAACCAGTCGGTGTACTGGTCGCCCCGGCCGGCGGTCCACCAGTACAGCATCCCGGCGCCGGTGTGCCAGCCGCGCGGATTCTCGCCGTTGCCGCACTCGTAGTGGGCGATGTGGTCGGAGGCCATGGAGAGGTTCGCCGCCCAGCCGGGGCGGCGGTGCACGGCGCGGGCCATGGCGGGGAAGAGCCGGTGGCCGGTCGGTTCGGGGGCGGCGGGGACCTCGGAGGCGGCGACGGCGTGCAGCCGGGCGAGGTCGGCGACGTCGAACTGGGGGGCGGCGAGGATCGGGGTGACGGTGTCGCGGGCGATCCAGCCCTTCACGCGCGCGTGCCAGCGGCTTCGCTCGGCGGGGCTCGCGCCGCCCGCGAGGAGGGCGATGGCGGCGATGAGGCCCTGGCCGTGGAAGTGGTCGGACCGCATGATCCGCCGCTCGTCGCTCTTCAGGTAGCCGCGGCTGACGGCCCGGCCGTTGACGCTGTCCATCATCAGACCGTCGTAGATCAGCGGGGCATATGCCTGCTCGACGCTGTCGAGGATGATCTGCCGCTGCGGATCGGTCACTTCCCAGCGGGAGCCGGCCAGGAGCGTGAAGAGCCGGCCGAGGCCGTCGAGCATCACCTGGCCGTACGTCCCGGAGTAGGCGACCCAGGTGTGCTGGACGAAGGAGCCGTCGGCGTACAGGCCGTCGCCCTGGTCCACGTACGGGAAAACGGGCGAGAGCGCGTCACGGGCGAGGGCGATCTTGGCGGGCGCGGCACCGACGACCCCGCGGACCGCCACCGAGCGGCATAGGTCGACCCGGTTGGTGCCGGTGGAGGTGCCCGTGTACGCGCCGAGCGCGCTGTCGGGGACGAAGTGGTCGACGGCGGCGCAGGCGGCGGCGATCCGGTCGGCGCCGAGCAGCGGGTGGAGGGCGGCGACGAGGTCCATGAGCAGGCGCGGGGAGCCGATCTGCCACTCCCACCAGTTGCCGTACGGGGTGGTGGCGGGGTGGTAGACCCGTTCGGCGAGATGGTCGAGGCCGCGCAGGATGGCGGCGAGCAGGACGGGGTCGCCGGTGAGGCCGGTGCCGTCCTGGAGATACGCCCGGGTCATCGTCCACAGCCGGCCGTAGCCCTGGGTGATGCCGGACGGCGGGTCGAAGGGGCAGTCGGGCCACAGGGAGCCGGCGGCGGGGGCCATGGTGGCGCGGAACGCGCGGGCGAGGGTGCCGGTCTCGGCGAGCCGGGAGGCGTAGGGCTCGGCGTGCGGGTCGTAGCCGGAGCCGAGCTGGAGGTCCGCCCAGCGCAGGCGCAGCGTCTCGAACTCGTCCGCTGCGGCGACGGCGGTGGCCTGGGGGTGGGGGTGCGCTTGGGGCCCGGGCCGGGGGTTCGCCCGGGCGTGCGGGGCGAGGGCGAGGGTGGCCGCGGTGGCGGTGGTGGCGGCGGCGGTGGTCAGGAAGGTGCGGCGGGACCAGCCGTACGGGGTCGCGGGGACGGGCACGGGGACCTCCCGGAGGGGGCGGGGGCGAGGACCGGTCGGAACCCGGTTCTACAGCGGCCCTCCGGCTCGTTCAATGAGCGCGGCGGCACGGGTGTGCCGCCGCACCGCCGTACCGCCGCGCTCGTCGCTGTGCCGCCCTGCCACCCTGCCGCCTGCCGCCTGCCGCCGTGCTCGTCGCCGAGGGGCACGGGACGGGGGCGGGGGCGGGGGCCCAGGGTGGGGGCTCAGCAGCCGCCGCAGTTGTAGAAGGTCACGTCCCAGTGGTTGCCCTCGTCGGCGTAGAGGTTGCCGGCGCCGGACTGCCACTGCGGGTAGCCGTCGCCGCGCAGACCTATGTAGGTGAAGGTGTTCTTCACGTAGTTGGTGAGGCAGGTGGCCTTGGCGAAGTCGAGCTTGTAGCCGTTCCAGTGCGAGTAGGTGCCGCTCGCGTGCCCGGTCTCGGTGCCGCCGGTGATGTTGAGGGCGCAGCCGCTGGACCGCTTGAGAGTCTGGGCGCCCTGGGCGGTGGTGAGGTTGAGCTGGTCGAAGGACGTACAGCTGGAGTTGTTGCGGTCCGAGCAGCCACCGGACGAGGACCAGGTGATGCCGGAGGAGTTGAACATCGAGACCGCGGTGGCCTGGGTGATCTTCGTGGCGGCCTGGGCGTCGGTGGCGGTGGCCATCACGCCGAAGCCGGGGGCGAAGAGGGCGCCGCCGACGAGGGCGGTGGCGGTGAGGGCGGAGCGGAGTTTCACGGGGCCTCCTGATGGGGACCGGACCGGGGGGCGGGCACGGGGTTGTCGGACGCACGGGACGCGTGGGTTGTCATGTGCACGACGATGGTGCCGTAGATCCACGCGCGTCCGCCAGAGGCTGGGCACGCCAAAAAACTCAGATGTTGAAAGTTGAACGGAATGCGTCTACAGTCATTCTCGTTGAAGGTTCAACAAAGCGCGGACCTCCCCCCCGCGCACCGTCCCCACAAGGAGCACGCCATGGGTCTCTTCGGCCGCAAGAACACCGAGTCCGCCGCCACCGCCACCGCCACCCTCCCGGTCGACCCCGCGCTCGCCGCGCTGACCGGCTCGTACACGATCGACGCGGCCCACAGCAGCATCGGCTTCACGGTCCGCCACGCGATGGTCACCAACGTCCGCGGCACCTTCGCCGACCACGAGGGCACGCTGAACCTGCACGGCACGACCCCGGCCGAGTCCAGCGCCTCCATCGACGTGCGGATCGCCTCCATCGACACGGGCATCGCCGACCGTGACAACCACCTGCGCAGCGCGGACTTCTTCGACGCCGAGCAGTTCCCGCTGATGACCTTCCGGTCCACCGAGGCCGCGCACCTGGGCGGCGACACCTACCGCATCACGGGCGACCTCACCATCAAGGACGTCACCCGTCCGCTCTCCATCGACCTGGAGTTCAACGGCTCGGCCACCGACGTCTACGGCAACGAGCGCGTCGGCTTCGAGGGCTCGGCCACGATCCTGCGCTCCGACTGGGGCCTGACCTGGAACGCCGCCCTGGAGACCGGTGGCGTCATGGTCAGCGACAAGGTCAAGCTGAACTTCGACATCTCCGCCATCAAGAAGGCCGCCTGAGGCCACGCCCCGGGGGATCCGTCCCACGGCACAGCACGACCGAGCGCGCCCGTCTCTCCACCTCGCGGTGGAAGGCGGGCGCTCGGCGTGGGGCGGCACCCGTGGACGCCGGGCGGTGCGGGGCGGTGTCGGTCGGTGTCGGTCGGTGCGGGGCGGGTCCCCGGGGGCGGGTGCCGTGGTGGGCGGGTGGCGTGGTGGGTGGCGGACGTCTGGACGGCCTCCGCCCCGCTCCTTCGGGGAGCGGGGCGGAGGCGGGTGGTCCGGTCGGGTCACTTGGCCGCGACGGCGGCGCCTGAGGTGCCTGCGGCACCCGCGGGGCTGTCGGACGTGACCGGCGGGCCGGCCGGCCGGGTGCGGACATGGGAGACGCCCAGCAGGACCACGGCCACGGCGACACACCCGGCCGCGACCAGGGCCAGGGCCGCCGGCCCGCCGCCGAGGGCGAGACCGCCGAGGATGCCGGCGACCGCCTGACCTGCGAAGATGGCCGAGGAGTTGAGGGACAGGGCGATCGGGCCGCGCGGCCCCGCCGCGGCGAGCAGCCGCTGCTGCTGGGCGGGGTTGAAGAGCCAGCCGATCAGGGACCAGACGGCCAGCCCCGCGGACAGGGTGATGGCCGCCCCGATTCCCGGCGCGAACAGCCCGGCCATCAGCGCCATGCCCAGGGACGCGACGGTCAGTCCGCCCATGGAGATGGCCGCGACGCGCGTGGGCGGCATGTGGTCGATCATCCAGCCCGCGGCGAGGTTGGACACCACCGCGGTGATGCCGGAGATCAGATAGATCAGGGTCAGCATGCCGCCGTGGACCCCGGCCGCACGGTCGAAGAACCAGGCGAGGTAGCTGTAGAGGACGAACACCCCGCACATGGCGAGCGCCGTGGCCAGCAGGGTGGACGGGACACCGCGGACCTTGGCGACGGCGACGCGCTGCCGAAGGGAGGCGACACCCGGCGAGGGGATGTCGTCGAGGGTGCGCAGGATGCCCGCGAGGGCGATCACTCCGATCACGGTGACCAGGGCGAAGGTGCCGCGCCAGCCCGCCGACTGTCCGACGAGGGTGCCGAGCGGTACGCCGAGCGCGTTGGCCACGGTGAGTCCGCCGAGCACCGCGGACAGGGCGCGGCCGCGTTCCTCGGGCGCGGAGACCGCCGCGGCGGCGGCCGTCGCGGTCGGCATGTAGACGGAGGCCGAGAGCGCGGCGATCACCCGGGCGGCCATCATCAGCGGGTAGCCGACGGCGACCGCCGCCAGCAGGTTGGCCAGGACGAAGACGGTGAGCGAGCCGATGAGCACCTTCCGGCGGCTCACCCGTCCCGTCGCGACCGCGAGCACGGGGGCGCCGACGGCGTAGACCGCCGAGAAGACGGTGATCAGCAGGCCCGCCGTGCCCAGGGAGACACCGAGGTCGTCGCCCAGTTCGGGTAAGACGCCGCTGATGACGAAGGAGTCGGTACCGAGCGCGAAGGATCCCAGCGCCAGCAGAAGGACGGGTTTGCGGGCACTCCCGCCCGGCAGCAGGGCTCCCAGCGACAGTTTCGCCATGGTGCTCTCTCCTTGAGACCGTGAAATCTGGATATTTTTTGTCTTGGTTTTGGACAGCGGAAGACCCTGGGGTCGGGGCTGTCCGTTCGGAAGCTCACCCGGGTGTCCGGGGGCGGGCGGTGCCAGGTCGCCTGATCAGGCGTCGGCGAACCAGCGGCGGGTACGGGCCGCCACGTCCGCGGCGTGCTGCTGGGCCTCCTCGGCGAGGTCGGCCAGCGTGGTGCCGGCCAGCTCCCGGCGCCACGTCAGTTCGGCACGGCGCATGGAGTGGGAGATCACGCAAGCCCGGCGGCCGGATCCGCCCATCACCGCGTCACCCGGCCCCTGGTTGCGGATGTTCAGACAGCGGAAGGCCGGATCGGGGCCCTCGACCGCCGTGACGACGTCCAGCAGCGAGATCTTGTCCGGGCGCCGGGCGAGACGGAACCCGCCGCGCTTGCCCGGCGTGGAGCCGAGGATCCCCGCACGGGCCAGCGCCTGGAGATGCTTGTTGAGGTACGCGGGAGCCAGGTCGTGGAACTCGGCCAGCCGGGCGGTCGGCACCGGGCGGTCCTCCTCGGCCAGCCAGACCAGGTCGAGGCAGCAGTGCAGCGCCCATTCCACTCCGTGACTCATCCTCATATCCGGATGTTAGATGTCCAGGATCGACGGCGGCAAGTGACCCTGGTGGGGCGGGAGTTCTCGCGTGCGGCGAGACGAGCGAGACGGGCGAGACGGACCGCGCGCGGGAACTCGGCGCTCCTGCCCGCCTCGGGTTCCGACCGGCGGGAAGCCAGGGCGGGGCATCGGGGCGAGGGATCAGGGGTGTCGGGTCAGGGGTGGGGGATCAGGGGTGGCGGACCGACCATGGCATCCGGTGCGCGAGCCCCGGGGTCCCGCCGGGCACATCGCCGGGTGTACCGACCCGGCCCCGGGCCGGCGCCCGGCCGGCCTCACTCTGCGGCCTCGTCGGCGGCGCGCGTCACCGCGCGGATCAGCCGGTTGTTCTCCAGGGCGCCGGGGCCGCCGAGGAAGGCGAAACGGCGGCGGGCGTAGCTGTAGGAGAGCGCGCGGGACGGGTCGGCGAAGGACTGGCTGCCGGGCACACCGCTGTGGCCGATGGCGGTCGGGCCCAGCTCGGGATGGCGGGTGGTGAGCGGGACGAAGCCCAGGCCGAACGCGTTGCGCTCGCCGGTGACCAGGTCCTTGCCCGAGGAGTGGACGCGGGAGACCTCGGCGAGCGTGCCGGGGGTGAGCAGCGGTGGGCGGCCGTCGAGTTCGCCCGCGACCGCCGCGTACACCCGGGCGAGCCCCCGCGCGCTGCCGACGCCACCGGCGGAGAGCGGGGAGGCGGCCCGGATGGCCCGCGTGTTGCCGTACGCGACCGCGTCGAAGGGCGGGTCGGCGTGCTGCCCGAAGGCGATGTCGAGGAGGCTGTCCGGCCGGCCCTTGCCCATCCTCAGGAAGGCCGCCTGGGCGGGGGACGGAACCAGCGGCAGCGCCGTACGGAAGCGCGGTTCCAACTCCTCGGGCAGGCCCAGGTGGTAGTCGATGCCGTACGGGGCGCGGATCCGCTCCTCGTAATGCTCGTGGACCGTCCGGCCGGTGGCCCGCACGACCACCTCGCCGGCCAGCGCGCCGAAGGTGAGCGCGTGATAGCCGTGGCCGGAGCCGGGCTCCCAGTACGGGCGGTGGGCGGCGAGCCGGGCGGCCGCAGCGCGGTCGTCGGTGAGCTCGGCGGGGGTGAAGCCGCCTTCGACGCCGATGGCCCCGGAGCGGTGCGCGAGCAGTTCGCGCAGGGTCAGGCGTTCCTTGCCCTCGGCGGCGAACTCGGGCCACCAAGAGGCCACTTCATGGTCCGGGTCGAGTGCGCCGTCCTGGACGAGAAGGGCGACGACGAGGGCCGTCACGCCCTTGGAGGAGGAGTAGAGGGCGAGCAGGGAGTCCCCGTCGACGCCGTCGCCACCCCAGAGGTCGACGACCTGACGGCCCCGGTGGTAGACGGCGAGCTGCGCGCCGCCGTCGCGGGCCTCGGCCGCCGCGACGGTCGCGAACGCCTCCCGTACGGACTCGAATCCGGCCGCCACCGTCCCGTGCACCTCGGTCATGTCCCCGCTCCCCTTGATCCGTTCCCGGTCTCGAACAGCGGAACGATCAAAGGCGTTGCCGGATTCCCGGTGCTCGGGACCAGCGCTCAGGAAGGACGAAGGGGGCGCCCACGCCCCGATCTCGCCTTGACTCGGCCGGAGTTGCGGGCCGGCGTGCAGCGTGATTGTCAGTGGCGGTCGTTAGCGTCGGCGGAATGGAATTCCGCATCGACAGCGCCGTTCTGACCGAGACCGTGGCCTGGGCCGCCCGCGTACTGCCCGCCCGCTCCCCCGTACCCGTCCTGGGCGGGCTGCTTCTGGAGGCGGCGGACGGACGGCTTCGCGTCTCCGGGCTCGACTACGAGGCGTCCGCTCGGATCGAGGCCGACGCCGAGGTCGCCCTGGACGGCCGGGCCCTGGTGCTCGGCCGTCGGCTTCTCGACATCTGCAAGGTGCTGCCGCACGGGCCGGTGGAGTGCGCGGTCGAGGGCGCCCGGCTCTCGGTGACGAGCGGCGAGGCCCGCTTCGGTCTCTCCCTGCTGCCCCTGGAGGACTACCCGGCCCCGCCCCAACTGCCCGCCTGGCGCGGCGCGGTGGAAGCGGACGCCTTCGCGGCGGCCGTCGGCCAGGTGGCGGTGGCGGCCGGCCGGGACGACTCGCTGCCGGTACTCACCGGCATCCGGCTCGCCCTGGACGGCACGACGATGACACTGGCCGCCACCGACCGCTACCGGTACGCGGTGCGCACCCTCGACTGGAAGCCGGAGACGCCCGGGGCTGGGGAAGGGGCGGAGTCCGGGTCCGGTACCGGGGCGGAGTCCGGGTCCGGGGAAGGGGCGCGACCCGGGGAGGGAGCCGGGCCCGGTGACGGGGCCGGAGCGGGCAACATCGCCGATGTGGTGGTGCCGGCCCGCCGACTGGTCGAGATCGCCCGGTCGCTCGCGGGCGCGGGGACGGTCCGGCTGGCCCTGGACGCGGGCTCGCTCGGTTTCGAGAGCGGCGGCCTGCGCACCACCACCCGCCTGCTCGACGGACGGCTGCCCCGGCACGACAAGCTCTTCGCGCTGGGCGAGCACGCGGTCGCGGTCACCGAGCGGGCGCCCCTGGTGGAGGCCGTGAAGCGGGTCGCGGTGGTGGCGGAGGGCGACAGTCCCGTACAGCTCGCCTTCGACGGCACGACCGTGCACCTCCAGGCCGGATACGAGGACGACGTGGCCTCGCAGCGGCTGCCGGCCGTACTGACCGGCGCCGAGACGATGACGGTCGCCTTCAACCCGGGCTATCTGCTCGACGCACTCGCCTCCTTCGAGGCCCCGCGCCTGGGCCTGCGCCTCCTCGGACCCGGCCAGCGGGCCCTGCTCACCGACGCCACCGGCCCCGCCGACGGCGGGGCCGGATCCCACCGCCACCTGCTGATGTCGGTCAAGCCCTTGGTCTGAGCGGTCGGAGGCTGCTGGGACCGAAGGGCCGAAGGGGCCGGCGGCACCGTCAGCACTATTGGGACCAGCAGAACTGGCGGGACCGGCGGCATCACCGGGGCTCCCGGACGATGGTCCGCCGGGCTGCGGGAGCCGCCGGGGTCACCGGGATCACCGGGATCACCGGACGACTGAGGCCGCCGGGACCGCCAGACGCCCCAGACCACCGAGGCCGCCGAGTTCCCCGGGGCCGCCGGACGGACCGCCGGGCCGCAGGGGCCGCCGGAATCACCTGCCGATTGAGGTCACCGGTACCGCCATGGACCAAGGGCCATAAAAGCTGCGGGGACCTCTGGGATCGCCGGATGGGCCGCCGGAGCAGGGATCGCAGGCGTCACCGGACGGCTCAGGCCGCCGGGACAGCAAGACCCCCAGGACCGCCGAACCGACCGACAGGCGGCGGGGGCCGCCGAAGTCACCTGACGACTGAGGTCACCGGGCCCCCAGACCAAGGACCCCGGAGGCCGCCGGGACCTCTACGGCCGCCGGATGGGACCGGGGCAGGGACCGCAGGCGTCACCGGACGACTCAGGCCGCCGGGACCCCCAGACCCCCAGCACCACCGAAGCCGCCAAGACTCCCGGGACCGCCGGACCGGCCGACAGGCTCCCGGGGTGCCACCCAGGTCACCTGACGACTGAGGCCACCAGGGCCGCCACAGACCAAGGACTACGGAGGCCGCCGAACCGGGCGCCGGGCCACGAGGGCTGCCGGACCGCCGAGGTCACCGGGACCACCACAGGCCAAGAACCGCAGAAGCCGCCGGGGTCCCCGACACCGCCAGACCAACCGACAGGCTCCCGGGGTGCCACCCAGGTCACCTGACGACTGAGGCCACCAGGGCCGCCACAGACCAAGGACTACGGAGGCCGCCGGACTGGACACCGGGCCACGAGGGCTGCCGGACCACCGAGGTCACCGGGACCGCCACGGGCCAAGGACCACCGAAGCCGCCAGGGTCCCCGACACCGCCGGACAGGCCGTCAGAGAGTCACCGGGGCCGAGAAGGCCACCGGACGGCCAGGGTCACCAGAGCCGCCAAGGCCCAGGACCGACCGAGCCCGCCCAGGTCCCCTGCGGCCGTCGGACAGGCCGCCAGAGTCACCGGCCCGCCGGAGCCCCGGAGCACCGGACCCGCTGAGCCCGCCAGGGCCCCCGCGTCAGAAGCCGCCGCCGAAGTCGCCTCCCCCGCCGAAGTCCCCGCCGCCGCCCCCGAAGTCGCCGCCTCCGCCGAAGTCGCCCGATCCGAAGTCACCGGGGGCGAAGTCGGCGCCCGAGACGTCGCCGCCCTGGAAATCCTGGAAGCCCTGGAAGTCCCCGCCGCCGTACTCGGAGGCGTAGGCCGGGGTGGCGAGCATCGAGCCGAGCATGGTGCCGACCAGGAGGCCGGGCAGCATGCCGCCGCCGAAGTAGCCGCCGGCCCAGGGGCCGTAGGCCGGGCCCGCCTCCCAGTAGGGGCGGCGGCCGGCGTCGGTCTCGACCGTGCGGGCCTGCGGGTCGAGGCCGTCGTCGAGTCGGGCCGCGTCGGCGGCGCAGACCGGGACCTCGCGGGAGGCGCCGCCGGCCGGGGTCCAGGTGCGGTCCGCGACGGACGGGCCGTGGCGCGGGTCGAAGAAGCAGGGGGCGCGCCGCTCGGGCAGCGGCCGGCCCTCGCGCCGGGCGGCCAGCACGGCGAGCGCGAAGCGGCCGTCCTCCAGGGTCTCGGTGACCGGGCGCACCTCGCCCGGCCGGGTGGCGGCGGCCATCAGGGACTTCGACCGGTCGTAGGAGTCCAGGGCCCGCTCGTAGTCGGCGCGCATGGCATCGGTGGCGCCCGGCTCGCCGGGCTGGAAGTCGAGCCGGTCCAGTTCCTCGCCGAAGGCGGTGATGTCCTCGTCGACGACGACCCGCAGCCGGTCGAGCGCGGCCCGCTCCTCGGCCTCCTTGCGCTGCCGGTTGCGGCGCGCGACCGCGTACACCCCGGCGCCGCCGGCCACGACCACCGCGCCCAGGCCTATCAGGGCGCCCGTCGGCACCCCGGAGTCGGTGCCGGACGCGCCCCAGGACGCGGGTGCGTGGCCGCGCAGGGTGGGCAGGGCCTGGTCGACGAAGTCGTTCAGCTCGGTCTTCGTGTCCACGCCGGGCTGGCGTACAGCGGTGACGAGGTTGTGCACGGCGGCCTTCGAGATCACCGTGTGGTCGGCCTTGGCGTCGAAGCCGTCGCCCAGGCGTATCGCGTAGAGACCGGTGATCCCGGTCCGGGTGCGCAGATTCGAGAAGAGGTCCTTCGGCGGGTACTGCTCGTTCGCGGGCAGCACGGCCACGAACAGCGGCTTGTCCGCGTCCTTGATCTTCTTCGCGAGCGCGTCCGCGTCGGCCTTGGACAGCTGCCCGGCCGCCGCCGGATCCACGTACACCGGTCCCTGGCGCAGGGCGGCGGCCACGTCGGTGACCCCGGCGGACCTGGCGTCCGCGGCGGGCGCCAGGAGCAGAAGCAGCAGAAACGGCAGGAGCAGCAGGCCGGCGAGCGCGGTCGCCGTCTGCCGGGTGGACATGGCCCTGATCCTCATGCCTCGACGCTACCCGAACGCAATCGAACGGGACATAGGGGATTTCCCTGAAAGGCGCCCCTGATTTCCCCGGAGACCCGCGGGCCCCCGGGCTCCGGTCCCCGCTCCCGGCGTCCGGTGATCACGGGTCCCGGCGGCCGGCGACCAGCCACCGGCGACCGCAGATCCCTGGTGTCCGGCGGCCGGCGGCCGACGCCCCCGGGCTTCCTCGCCCCGAGGCGCCGGCCCCTTTGCTCACTCCGACGGTTCGACGCCCGCCCGCAGCAGCCCGTAGGTGTAAGCGTCCTCCAGGGCCTGCCAGGAGGCGGCGACGACGTTCGTGCCGACGCCGACCGTCCGCCACTCCCCGTTGCCGTCGGTGGAGGTGACGAGCACCCGGGTCGTCGACTCGGTGCTGTGGCGGCCCTCCAGGATGCGGACCTTGTAGTCGGTCAGCTCGACCTGCGCGAGCTGCGGGTGGATCCGCTCCAGGGCGACCCGCATCGCCCGGTCGAGGGCGTTGACGGGACCGTTGCCCTCGGCGGTGGCGACGATGCGCTCGCCCTTGGCCCACAGCTTCACCGTGGCCTCGTTGGCGTGGGTGCCGTCCGGGCGGTCCTCGATGATGGCGCGCCAGGACTCCGTGCGGTAATAACGGCGCTGCCGGCCCTCGACCTCCTCGCGCAGCAGCAGTTCGAAGGAGGCGTCGGCGGCCTCGTACGTGTAGCCCTGGAGCTCGCGCTCCTTGACCCGGGCGACGACGCGGGCGACCAGTTCGCGGTCGCCGCCGAGGTCGACGCCCAGCTCCTTGCCCTTGAGCTCGATGGAGGCGCGGCCCGCCATGTCGGAGACCAGCATCCGCATGGTGTTGCCGACCCGCTCGGGGTCGATGTGCTGGTAGAGGTCGGGGTCGACCTTGATCGCGGAGGCGTGCAGCCCGGCCTTGTGGGCGAAGGCGGAGACGCCGACGTACGGCTGGTGGGTGGAGGGGGTGAGGTTCACGACCTCGGCGATGGCGTGCGAGATCCGGGTCATCTCGGCGAGCGCGCCGTCGGGCAGCACCTTCTTGCCGTACTTGAGTTCGAGCGCCGCGACCACGGGGAAGAGGTTGGCGTTGCCGACCCGCTCGCCGTAGCCGTTGGCGGTGCACTGCACGTGCGTGGCACCGGCGTCGACGGCGGCGAGGGTGTTGGCGACGGCGCAGCCGGTGTCGTCCTGGGCGTGGATGCCGAGCCGGGCGCCGGTGTCGGCGAGGACGGTGGCGACGACGGCCTGGACCTGGGCGGGCAGCATGCCGCCGTTGGTGTCGCAGAGGATGACGACGTCGGCGCCGGCCTCGTGCGCGGTGCGGACGACGTCCTTGGCGTAGTTGGGGTTGGCCTTGTAGCCGTCGAAGAAGTGCTCGCAGTCGACGAACACCCGGCGGCCCTGGGCGCGCAGGTGGGAGACGGTGTCGCGGACCATCTCCAGGTTCTCTTCCAGGGTGGTGCGCAGGGCCAGTTCGACATGCCGGTCGTGCGACTTGGCGACCAGCGTGATCACCGGGGCGCCGGAGTCGAGCAGCGCCTTGACCTGCGGGTCCTCGGCGGCGGTGGAGCCGGCCCGGCGGGTGGCGCCGAAGGCGACGAGCTGGGCGTTCTTGAACGTGATCTCGCGCCGGGCGCGCGCGAAGAACTCGGTGTCGCGCGGGTTGGCGCCCGGCCAGCCGCCCTCGATGAAGCCGACGCCGAAGTCGTCGAGATACCGCGCGATGGTCAGCTTGTCGGCGACGGTGAGGTTGATCCCCTCGCGCTGCGCGCCGTCGCGCAGCGTCGTGTCGAAGACGTGGAAGCTGTCGTCGCGGTCGTCGCGGACGGCGCTCTGGCCGTTCTCGCCGTTCTCCGTGGTCATGACGTGATGGCTCCTGTCGGATGTGGCTCCGGAAGGTCTGGATCCACTTGCCCCCATTCTCACGCGCGGTCCGTTTCGGCCTGTGATGGGGCTCTGAAAACGAAAAAACCCCTCGCGGGTGCGAGAGGTCTGCGCGCGGGTCTGGGGCACGATGGCCGCCGGCCGTGGGGATATACGGTCCCACGGCTCAGCGGTCACTGCGGACCGGCGCGCTGCTGCCGATAATCATCGTGGTAGCGAGCACGCCGGCAGTCTGCCACAGGCTCCGAGCGCTGTGGACGCCGATCTCACGATGCGGAATCGGCGGACGGAACCGGCTTCCCGGCCGGCCCCGCCGAGGCTCCCTCGATCCCGGCCCCGGCTCCGGCCCCGGCCACCCGCCCCAGGTCGATGTCCCGGGTCTCGCGCATCGTCACGTACACGATCAGCGAGACGGCCGCGCAGCCCGCGACGTACCAGTAGTAGCCGGACTCCACGCCCGCGTCCTTGAACCACAGCGCCACGTACTCGGCAGTCCCGCCGAACAGCGCGTTGGCGATGGCGTACGGCAGGGCCACCCCGAGCGCACGGATGCCGGTCGGGAACAGTTCGGCCTTCACGCACGCGTTGATGGAGGTGTAGCCGGTGACGACGACGAGCGCGAGCAGCGACAGACCGAGGGCCGGCCAGAAGGAACCCGCGTGCTTCAGCATCGTCATGATCGGCACGGTGAGGAGGGTCGAGCCGACGGCGAAGGTGATGAGCAGCGGTCGCCGGCCGATCCGGTCGGAGAGCCGGCCGGCCAGCGGCTGCAGACAGGCGAAGACGATCAGCGCGCAGAAGGAGACCAAGGTGGCGGTCTGCTTGGACAGTCCGGCGGAGTTGGACAGGTACTTGGTGAGGTAGGTGGTGTACGTGTAGTAGGCCACCGTGCCGCCCATGGTGAGCGCGATCACGAGCAGTGCCTCGCGCTTGTGCGCCCACAGCGCCTTGATCGTGCCCTTCTCGCCACTGGCCACGCCGTCGTCCGCGGTCTCCTCGTACACCTCGGTCTCCAGCATGGTGCGCCGCAGGTAGAACACCACGGCCGCGCCGAGGGCGCCGACGATGAAGGGGATGCGCCAGCCCCAGCTGTGCAGGGTGTCGTCGGACATGGTGCGCTGGAGGATGATCTGGAGGCCGAGGCCGAGGATCTGGCCGGCGGTCATCGACACGTACTGGAAGCTGGAGGCGAAGCCCCGGTGCTCGGGCGCGGACGCCTCGGTGAGGTACGTGGCGCTGGCGGCGTACTCGCCGCCCACCGACAAGCCCTGGAGGAGCCGGGCGATCAGGAGCACGGCGGCGCCGCCGTAACCGGCCACGCCGTACGTCGGGGCGACGGCGATGAGGACCGCCGAGGCGGACATCAGGGTGACGGTGAGGGTGAGGGCCGCCTTGCGGCCCTTTCGGTCACCGACCCGGCCGAGCAGCCAGCCGCCGACCGGCCGCATGAAGAAGCCGACGGCGAAGATGCCGGCGGTGTTCATGAGTTTGGCGGTGTCGTTGCCCTCGGGGAAGAACGCCCCCGCGAAGTACGTCGCGAAACTCGCGTACACGAACCAGTCGAACCACTCGACCATGTTGCCGGCGGAGCCGACCCAGATCTTCTTCCAGTGCTCTCGTCCCATGGCCCGACACCGTGCCGGAAGACCGCTGCCCCCAACAAGGGAACATGGCACAACGATCGGGATTACTTGCGTGCCTAAAGATCACGGAAGCAGGGTTTCGGAGATGAACTCCCGCACATGGTCGAGTACTTGTTCGCGCCCCGTGCCGGGGACGCCGACCGCGACGTGCACGCTGAATCCGTCGAGCAGGGCTCGCGTCCGGTGCGCCGCCCGGTCCGCGTCCAGGTCCTTCCGGAACTCTCCGCGCGACACGCCCTCGGCGAGGAGCGCGACGAGGTCGCGGTGCCAGGCCCGTTCGATGGCGGCCTGGCGGGCGCGGGCGTCGTCGTCGGCGCCGCGCGAGCGGTTCCAGACCTCCAGCCAGAGCGTCCAGTGCGGGTCGCGCGGGCCGACCGGCACGTACACGTCCACATAGCCGTCGAGCCGTTCGCGCGCGGTGCCGGGCCCGGACAGCACGGCTGCGCGGGCCGCGCCGAGCCGGCTCTCGCTCCACTCCAGGGTGCGCAGCAGGAGTTCGTCCCGGCTGCGGAAGTAGTAGAGGAGATGCCCGCTGCTCATCCCCACCTGCCTGCCGAGTCCGGCCATGGTCAGCCCGTCGAGACCGCGCTCGGCGATGGTGTCCATCGCGGCGGCGAGCACGTCCTCGCGGGGCGGCGCGGGCTGGTTCCTGCGGCGCGGACGGGGGTCGGCGGGGGCGGGCGGGTCGCTGTGCTGGCTCACCGGTCCGTTCTACAGGATCGGGCGGCACGGGCCGTCCGCGTCCGGGGGCCTCCGCCCGGCCTTCCCTGTCAGGGATCCTCCCCAGGGGATCCCCTGTCAGGGGCCCTCCGGCAGGCTTCCGTCCGCTCCACGCCCGAAGGCGTGGTGCATCACGTCGGCCAGATCGGCCTCGGGTACGGTGCCGCGCAGCCCGGCGAGCACGGGGGCGACCTCTTCGTCGCCGATCACGCCGAGGTACTCCTCGCGCAGGGTCCGGATCGCCTCGACGGTCTCCGGCCGAAGCGCCATCCACGCGCGCGAGGTGCGGATCTCTTCCTCGACGTTTTCCAGGAACCAGCGCATGACGTCGTACGGGATGTCCTGGTGGCCGGCGACCGGGTCGTAACGGACGGTCGGCTCGCGCGCCGGGTCCTCGTCGGGCACGACCCCGGTCAGCACCGTCCGCCCGCCGGCGGCGAGGTCGTCCAGCTCCACGTACCAGGCGTCGTCGGGCAGGGAGTAGTGGAAGGTGAGCGCGTACGCGCCGGGGCGGGGGTTCGGGCCGGGCATGCCGGTCAGCCTGGCACGCCCACTCCGTGCCCCGCACCCGCGTTTCCCCGGGCCTTTCTCAAGGGAATCTCACCCGGCGGGCTGCTGCTGGGTGATGCAGTGGACGCCTCCCCCGCCCGCGAAGATCGGGCGGGCGTCGACCAGGACGATCTCGCGCTCGGGGAAGAGCCGGCGGAAGATCCCGGCCGCGATCTCGTCGTGCGGGTCGTCGAAGGCACAGAGGATCACGGCGCCGTTGCAGAGGTAGTGGTTGATGTACGAGTAGTCGGCCCAGCCGCCGTCCTCGTTCTTCAGGACGGTCGGGGCCGGCACCTCCACGACCTCCAGCGCGCGGCCCCGGGCGTCGGTCGCGCCGCGCAGCAGGTCGGCGTAGAGGCGGGAGCGCTCGTGGTCGGGGTGCTCGGGGCTGCGCTGGCTGTGGACCAGCACGGTGCCGGGGCGGGCGAAGGAGGCGACGATGTCGACATGGCCCTGGGTGCCGTAGCGGCCGTAGTCGCCGGTCAGTCCGTGCGGGAGCCAGATCGCCTTGGTGGTGCCGAGCCGGGCGTGGATCTCCCGCTCGACGTCCTCGCGGGTCCAGCCGGGGTTGCGGTCCGGGCCGAGCTGGACGGTGTCGGTGAGCAGGACGGTGCCCTCGCCGTCGACGTGGATCGCGCCGCCCTCGTTCACCAGTGGGGACGGCAGGACGGGCACCCCGGCCGCGCCGGCGACCCGGCGGGCGATCTCGGCGTCGTGTTCCCAGCGGGCCCAGTCCTGGTCGCCCCAGCCGTTGAACACCCAGTCCACGGCGGCCGGCCGGCCCTCCTCGTCGAGGACGAAGGTGGGGCCGATGTCGCGCATCCAGGCGTCGTCGAGCGGGCATTCCAGCAGGTCGACGTCCTCCCCCACGAGGGCCCGGGCGGACGGTGCGTCGCCGGGCGCGACGACCAGCGTCACCGGTTCGAAGCGGCGTACGGCCCGGGCGACCGCCGCCCAGGCGGCGCGCGCCCCGGCGAGTTCGGCGTCGTTCGCGAAGGTGGGGTTGGGGCTGGGCCAGGCCATCCAGGTGCGGGCGTGCGGGGTCCACTCGGCGGGCATGCGGTAGGTCGTCATGAGGGGCTCCTGGCGAAGGCGGTACGGGGGCGCGGAGGCGGCGCGGGGCGCGGAAGCGGGGGAGGAAGTCAGAGGAAGTACAGGCGGTTGAGCGCGACCGACTCGGCGGCGTCCGCGCGGATCGGCGCGCCGTCGAGCGAGACGAGTCCGGTGCGGTCGTCGACCTGGACGTGTCCGGTACGGGAGTTGAGCCGGAGGTCCGCCGGGCCGATGCCACGCGTGCCGCGTACCGGGACGCGGCGTCGGCGGGTGGGCATCCGGTCGGCGCCGAGGCCCACCGCCGCCTGGGCGACGAAGGCGACGGACAGGTCCGCGGCGGTGGCGCCGTGGGCGCCGAACTGGGGCCCGAGGACGAGGGGTTCGCAGGCGTCGGTGGCGGCGTTCGGGTCGCCGACCACGCCGTACGCCGGGAAGCCGGACTTCAGCACCAGCTGCGGCTTCGCGCCGAAGAACGCGGGCCGCCACAGCACGATGTCGGCGAGCTTGCCGACCTCGATCGAGCCGATCTCGTGCGCGAGCCCGTGGGCGATCGCCGGGTTGATGGTGAGCTTGGCCAGATAGCGCAGCACGCGCGCGTTGTCGTCGTGCGGGCCGTCGTCCGGCAGGGGGCCGCGCTCGGCCTTCATCTTCCCGGCCATGGCGAAGGTCCGGCGTACGGTCTCGCCGGCCCGTCCCATCCCCTGCGCGTCGGAGGAGGTGATGCCGATCGCGCCGAGGTCGTGCAGGACGTCCTCCGCGCCCATCGTGCCGGCCCGGATCCGGTCGCGGGCCATGGCGGCGTCGCCGGGCAGGTCGGTCTTGAGGTCGTGGACGGAGACGATCATCCCGTAGTGCTCGGCGACCGCGTCGCGCCCGAAGGGCAGCGTCGGGTTGGTGGAGGAGCCGATGACGTTCGGGACGCCCGCCATTCGCAGCACGTTGGGGACATGGCCGCCGCCGCAGCCCTCGATGTGGAAGGCGTGGATCGTGCGGCCGTCCAGGACACTCAGGGTGTCCTCGACCGACAGGCACTCGTTCAGCCCGTCGCTGTGCAGGGCGACCTGGACGTCGTGCTCCTCGGCGACCCGCAGCGCGGTGTCCAGGGCCCGGGTGTGGGCGCCCATGTCCTCATGGACCTTGAAGCCGCAGGCGCCGCCCTCGGCGAGGGCCTCGGTCAGCGGGGCCGGGTCGGAGGAGGAACCCCGGGCGAGGAAGCCGATGTTGACGGGCCAGGCGTCGAAGGCGTTGAAGGCGTGCCGCAGCGCCCACGGCGAGTTGACGCCGACGCCCCACACCGGCCCGAACTCCTGACCGATGACGGTGGTGACACCGCTGGCCAGCGACGCCTCCATGATGCGGGGCGAGAGCAGATGGACATGGGTGTCGATGGCGCCCGCGGTGGCGATCAGGCCCTCGCCGGAGACGATCGACGTCCCGGTGCCGACGACGACGTCCACACCGTCGAGGGTGTCGGGGTTCCCGGCCCGCCCGATGGCGTGGATCCGGCCCTCGCGGATGCCGATGGAGGTCTTGCGGATACCGGCGACGGCGTCGATGACCAGGACGTTGCTGATCACGATGTCGCAGGTGTCGCGGACGGCGGCGGCCTTGAGGTGCAGTCCGTCGCGGGCGGTCTTGCCGAAGCCGGCGAGGAACTCGTCGCCGGGCTTCTGGGCGTCGGACTCGACGCGGACGACGAGCCCGGAGTCGCCGAGGACGACACGGTCGCCGGCCCGGGGGCCGTGCACGGAGGCGTACTCGTAGGGGTCCATCACTCGCCTTCCTGAGGGGATGCCGTACGGGACACCGGCAGGGGTGCCGTACGGGACGGCTCGCGGGATCCCGTACGGGATGCCCTACGGGACCCTGTACGGGATGCCGGATCCGGCACGGAGTCCGATACGGCGTACGGCTCGACGCCCGGCACGGCCCCCGGTCCCGCACCCGGCCCGACTCCGTCCCCGCCTCCGCGCCCGTCCCCGTCCCCGCCCCGGTCCCCGTCCGCGTCCGGCCCGGCGCCGAGGTAGCCGCAGGCGGCGGCCCGGCGCAGGGCCTCCGCCCGGGCGCCGGGGGCGTCCAGCGGACCGTCGACCAGACCCGCGAAGCCGACGGCCACCCGGGCTCCGCCGAGCGGGACGAGCCCCACCTCGGCGCTGCCGCCCGGGTCGAACCGGAAGGAGGCCCCGGCCGGGAGCGCGAGCCGCATCCCGTAGGCGGCGGCGCGGTCGAAGGCGAGGCGCGGGTTCGCCTCGAAGAAGTGGAAGTGGGAGGTGACGCTGACCGGGACGGTGGCGGTGTTGCGTACGGTCAACCGGACGTCCGGCACGGTCTCCTCGTACCCCTCCCCCGGCCCGGGCAGCAGAGCGCCCGGCACCGGCGCCGACCCCGCCCCCGACACAGACACCGGCTGCGACTCGGGCGCCCCGACCTCCCCGCCTATGGGGTCGGTGACGACCGCGAGCCGCGAACCGTCGTCGAAGACGGCCTCGACCTGCACCTCGGTGACGATGCCGGCCACGCCCGGCAGCACGTCCGCCGGTCCGAGTACGGCCCGGGCCGCCTCGATCGCCTCGGCGAGTCGCCTGCCGTCGCGGGCCGCCTCGCAGACGGTGTCGGCGATGAGCGCGGTCGCCTCGGGCACGTTGAGCCGCAGACCGCGGGCACGCCGGGCGCGGGCCAGCTCGGCGGCGCCGAAGAGCAGCAGCCGGTCGCGCTCGGTGGGGGTCAGTCGCACGCCGTACACCTCTTGATCGAACCGGTCCAACATTTAGAGCAGCACTCTAAATGCCGAACAGGGATCTTCCAAGGCGTGATCACCAGCTGGACCACAGCACACCGGCACCGCACCCACAGAGCGATCAGAAGTCATTGAGCAGCACTCGAACCACCCCTCCGGACGCTACTCGCCCGACACAGCCCCGGATACGCCGGAGCGCCCGGGCGGTGAAACCACCCGGGCGCTCCGATCGAAGGACCACTCCGGCCCTCCCGCGGGCCTTCCTCCGGCCCTTCGAGCCCTTACTTCTTACTTCTTGCCGAGTTCGTGCATCCAGCCGTGGACGTCCTCGACCTTGCCGGTCTGGACGGCGAGCAGCGCCTCGCGCAGCTTCATCGAGACCTCGCCCGGCTCGCCGCCCGAGTGCTGCCACTCGCCGCGCTCGGCCTTGACCGTGCCGACGGGGGTGATGACGGCGGCGGTACCACAGGCGAAGACCTCGGTGAGGGTGCCGTTCTCGGTGTCGTTCTGCCACTGGTCGATGGAGACGCGCGCCTCCTCCGACTCGTACCCGAGGTCGCGGGCGATCTTCAGGAGCGAGTCACGGGTGACACCCGCGAGCAGCGAGCCCGTGAGGGTCGGGGTGACGATCCGCGTCGGAGCGCCGTCGCGGCCCCCGTACACGAAGTACAGGTTCATGCCGCCCAGTTCCTCGACCCACTTGTGCTCGACGGCGTCGAGGTAGCAGACCTGGTCGCAGCCCTTCGCCGCCGCCTCGGCCTGCGCGAGCAGGGAGGCCGCGTAGTTGCCGCCGGTCTTGGCGTCGCCCATGCCGCCGGGGACGGCGCGGACGCGGTCCTCGGAGGCCCAGATGGAGACGGGCTTCACGCCGCCCGGGAAGTACGGGCCGGCCGGGGAGGCGATGACCACGAACAGGTACTCGTTGGCCGGGCGGACGCCCAGGCCGACCTCGGTCGCGATCATGAACGGGCGCAGGTAGAGGGATGCCTCGCCGCCGTGCGCCGGCACCCACTCCTTGTCCTGCTGGACGAGGAGGTCGCAGGCCTCGATGAAGGTCTCGACCGGCAGCTCGGGCATGGCGAGCCGGGCGGCCGACGCCTGGAAGCGGCGGGCGTTGGCGTCGGGACGGAAGGTGGCGACCGAGCCGTCGGGGCGGCGGTACGCCTTCAGGCCCTCGAAGATCTCCTGCGCGTAGTGCAGGACGTTGGTCGCGGGGTCCAGGGCGAGCGGGCCGTACGGCACGAGCTGGCCGTCGTGCCAGCCGCGGCCCTCGGTCCAGCGGATGGTGACCATGTGGTCGGTGAAGTGCCGGCCGAATCCCGGGTCGGCCAGGACGGCCTCGCGCTCTACGGCGGACAGCGGGCTGGAGGAGGGCTTGAGCTCGATCGTGGGCGTCGTCATGTGCGTGTCCTTCACCGTTGTGTGTGTCGGACCGCGCTCACGCCGCTCCGCAGCCACTCACGTCACATGTCATGTCACGTGAGCCACTGCCAGGACGTCCGAGCATTCACGCATGCCGCGGCCCCACGTTCGATTATCGCGCGTGACGGCCGGTGCACGAAACGGTGTGGACGCGGTCCGAAGTGATGGTGCCCTCCGCGACCGTCGTCGGTACAGCCGCCGGGCGTCTGCGACCCGGCGGCTGCCTTGCGGAACCGGCGGGTCAGCTCGCTACGCGTACCACGAGCGCGTCACCGATCTCGTCCGTCGTACGGACGCGGTCGCCGCGCTCGATGAGGTCGGCGGCGACGGCCGCCTCGACCCGGGCGGCCTCGGACTCGTGTCCGAGGTGGCGCAGCAGGAGGGCGACCGAGAGCACGGTGGCCGTCGGGTCGGCCTTGCCCTGGCCCGCGATGTCCGGGGCGGAGCCGTGCACCGGCTCGAACATGGAGGGGAACTCGCCGCTCGGGTTGATGTTGCCCGAGGCGGCGACGCCGATGCCACCGGAGACGGCGGCGGCGAGGTCGGTGATGATGTCGCCGAAGAGGTTGTCGGTGACGATCACGTCGAACCGGGCCGGGTCGGTGACGAGGAAGATCGTCGCGGCGTCGACGTGCAGATAGTCGCAGGTCACCTCGGGGTACTCACGGCCGACCCGCTCGAAGACGTCCGTCCAGAGGTGGCCCGCGAAGGTGAGCACGTTGTTCTTGTGGACCAGCGTGAGCTTCTTGCGGGGGCGGGCCTGGGCGCGGGCGAAGGCGTCGCGGACGACCCGCTCGACGCCGAAGGCCGTGTTGACGGAGACCTCGGTGGCGACCTCGTGCGGGGTGCCCTTGCGGATGGTGCCGCCGTTGCCGGTGTACGGGCCCTCGGTGCCCTCGCGGACCACGATGAAGTCGATCGCGGGCTGGCCGGCGAGCGGAGTGGCGACGCCGGGGAGCAGCTTCGAGGGGCGCAGGTTGACGTGGTGGTCGAAGGCGAAGCGGAGCTTCAGCAGGAAGCCCCGCTCCAGGACGCCGGAGGGGACCGACGGGTCACCGATCGCGCCGAGCAGGATGGCGTCGTGCCGCTTGAGGGCGTCGAGGTCGGCGTCGGTGAGGGTCTCGCCGGTGGCGTGGTAGCGCCGGGCGCCGAAGTCGTACGTGCTGGTCTCCAGCTTCACATCCTGCGGGAGGACGGCCGCGAGGACCTTGAGGCCCTGGGCCACGACCTCCTGGCCGATGCCGTCGCCGGGGATGACTGCGAGATCGATGCTGTGAGACATGCGGGTACCTTACGTGCCGTCCCACCGTCTGACACATGACGTCCACGATGCGGACGGCTCCGCTTCCTGGATCGCGGACCCGGCGCTCCGGGGAGCACCGGCCGTACGCCGGAGCCCGAGAGATGCCGGTCCCCCGGGAAGACGGGGTACGACGGGGGCGAAGAGGGATCAGTGACCGGTGGAGCCGCCGTTGTCGCGGCGGTCGAGGGCGCGCTGGAGGGCGGCCGCGGCGTTCTGGCGGGCCTCGTCGGTGGAGCGGGCGGCGGAGTGGCGGACGCGGCGGGCGGTCTGAGCGGCCATGAGAGATCGACTCCTTGAGATCCACGATCATCCGGACGTGCGGAGATCCACGGTGAGCGAAGGTGCGTACGTGCATACGTGCGTACGTGCATACGTGCATACGTGCGTGCAGGCGCCGGAAGGGGCGGAGAGCGCCGCCGCAGGGGTTGCCTGCGCGGGGCGTCGCGCTCTGGGCCGCCATTCGCTGATGAAGCGAGACGTTCGGCTTCTACAAAGCTAGGACAGACCTTCGCACTTGTCTCCACAAATACTCGGGCTTCCTACTATCTGAGACGGCCGCGCGAGCGCCCTGCCGGACCGCCACCGGAACGCGCCCTTCCGACAGACGTACGACAAGCCTGCGGGAGCCGAGAGCGGGAGCCGAGAGCGGGAGCCGAGAGCGGGAGCCGCTGCCGACAGCGGGAGTCATGTCCCCTGTGCCGAAAAGTAAGAACCCCGGCCGCTGGAACCAGGACCCGCCGCGAGAGCCGGGTCCGGCACCGACACCGGGAAATGGAAACCGCCCCCGTCCTCGGTTGGGGGACCGGGGAAGGGGGCGGTGTCAGGGGCCGGGCCGCACGCGCGGGGCGGCGGCCCGGAAGAGGGCTGGTCAGCCCATGTGCGGGTAGCCGTACTCGGTCGGCGAGACCAGGCTCTCCTTGATGGCGCGGGTCAGCGTCCAGCGCATCAGGTTCTGCGGGGCGCCGGCCTTGTCGTTGGTGCCCGACGCGCGGCCGCCACCGAAGGGCTGCTGGCCGACGACGGCACCGGTCGACTTGTCGTTGATGTAGAAGTTGCCGGCCGCGAAGCGCAGCTTCTCCATCGTGTACGCGGCGGCGGCGCGGTCACCGGAGATGACCGAACCGGTGAGGGCGTAGTCCGAGACCGACTCCATCTGGGTCAGCATCTCGTCGTACTTCTCGGCAGAGCTGTCGTCGTATACGTGGACTGCGAGGATCGGACCGAAGTACTCGGTCGTGAAGACCTCGTTCTCCGGGTCGGAGCACTCGATGACGGTCGGGCGGACGAAGTAGCCGACCGAGTCGTCGTAGGTGCCACCGGCGACGATCGTGCAGGTCTCGTCGGCCTTCGCACGGTCGATCGCGGCCTTGTTCTTGGCGAACGATCGGTCGTCGATGACGGCGCCGATGAAGTTCGACAGGTCGGTGACGTCACCCATGGTGATGCCGTCGACCTCGGCCGCGAACTCCTCCTTGAACCCGTCGTTCCAGATGGAGGCCGGAACGTACGCACGCGAGGACGCGGAGCACTTCTGGCCCTGGAACTCGAAGGAACCGCGGGTCAGGGCGGTCTTCAGGACGGCACGGTCGGCGCTCGGGTGGGCGACGACGAAGTCCTTGCCACCGGTCTCGCCGACGATCCGCGGGTACGAGCGGTAGTTCTCGATGTTGTTGCCGACCGTCTTCCACAGGTGCTGGAAGGTCTTGGTCGAGCCGGTGAAGTGGATGCCGGCCAGGTCGCGGTGGTTCAGGGCCACCTCGGAGACGGCGATGCCGTCACCGGTCACCAGGTTGATGACACCCTTCGGCAGACCGGCCTCCTCCAGGAGCTCCATGAGGAGCACGGCGGAGTGGGTCTGGGTCGGGGACGGCTTCCAGACGACCACGTTGCCCATGAGGGCCGGGGCGGTCGGCAGGTTGCCGGCGATGGCCGTGAAGTTGAACGGCGTGATCGCGTAGACGAAGCCCTCGAGCGGGCGGTGGTCCAGACGGTTCCAGACGCCCGGCGCGTTCGCCGGCGGCTGCTCGGCCAGGATCTGGCGAGCGTAGGACACGTTGAAGCGCCAGAAGTCGACGAGCTCGCACGGGGTGTCGATCTCGGCCTGCTGGGCGGTCTTCGACTGGCCGAGCATGGTGGACGCGGCCAGCGTCTCGCGCCACGGGCCGGCCAGCAGCTCGGCGGCGCGCAGGATGATCGCGGCGCGGTCGTCGAAGGCCATCGCGCGCCACGCCGGGGCGGCGGCCAGGGCGGCGTCGATCGCGTCCTGGGCGTCCTGCTGGGTGGCACCGCGGAGGGTACCGATGACGGCCTTGTGGTTGTGCGGCTGGACGACCTTGAACTCGTCGCCGCCGCCCATGCGCTTGACGCCACCGATGGTCATCGGGAGGTCACGCGGGTTGTCGGCCAGCTCCTTGAGCTTGACCTCGAGGCGCGCGCGCTCGGGGGAGCCGGGGGCGTAGCCGTGCACCGGCTCGTTGACGGGAGTGGGGACCTGGGTTACAGCGTCCATGTCTCTCGGGACTCCTTCAAAGAGGTAGTGGGCTCAGCCCTTGGTCAGGATGGAGCGGACGAAGAAGAGCAGGTTGGCCGGCTTCTCCGCCAGACGGCGCATGAAGTAGCCGTACCAGTCGGTGCCGTACGCGGTGTAGACACGCATCCGGTGACCCTCGGCCGCCAGCCGGTTCTGCTCCTCGGTGCGGATGCCGTAGAGCATCTGGAACTCGTACTCGTCCAGCTTGCGGCCGGCCTTCCGGGCCAGCTCCTGGGCGATGGAGATCAGGCGCGGGTCGTGGGACCCGATCATCGGGTAGCCCTCGCCGTCCATCAGGATCTTCATGATCCGGACGTACGCCTTGTCGATCTCCGCCTTGTCCTGGATGGCGACCGACTCGGGCTCCTTGTAGGCACCCTTCACGATACGCACCCGGGAGCCGGCGGCGGCCAGACGGCGCGCGTCCTCCTCGGTACGGAAGAGGTAGGCCTGGATGACACAGCCGGTCTGCGGGAAGTCCTTCCGCAGCTCCTCGTGGATGGCGAACATCGAGTCGAGGGTGGTGTGGTCCTCGGCGTCGAGGGTGACCGTGGTGCCGATCTCGGCGGCGGCCGCGACGACCGGGCGGACGTTCGCGAGGGCCAGCTCGTGGCCGTTCTCCAGGGACTGGCCGAACATCGACAGCTTGACCGACATCTCGGCGCGGGCGCCGAGGCCGAGGTCCTTCAGCTTGCCGATCAGCTCGAGGTACGCGTCACGGGCGGCGTAGGACTGCTCGACGGTGGTGATGTCCTCACCGACGACGTCGAGGGTGATCTCCAGGCCGCGGGCGGACAGGTCCCGCACGATCGGGACCACGTCGTTCACCGTCTCACCGGCGATGAAGCGTGCCACGACCTGCTTGGTCCCGGGGGCGGCCGAAACGAAACGGCGCATTTTGTCGCTGCGCGACGCGGCGAGGATCACGGGAGCCAGCACGAGGCACCTCCAAAGGCAAGGGTGACGAATGTGCCGTACCCGATCTTTGCGAATCGCCGGGAACAGCACGAAGAACCACTCTGAAACCTATGGACCACTCGCGTCGCCCGCCATCTACAGCTGTCACGCATCCATGACCACGCGCTTGGACATGTGTCTGAAATATGACGCCCACGGTGCGAGAATGGCGCCGTGAAGGGCGATTACCAGGAGCTGGTGGACGAGATCTCGACACTGCTCGACACCCCGGCGACCCTGGAGAACCGCGATTTCGGGCTGATCGCCTTCGGTGCGCACGACAGCGACGACGACAGCGCCATGGACCCGGTCCGTACCCGGTCGATCCTCACCAAGAAGTCCACCCCGGCGGTCCGCGCCTGGTTCGAGGGCTTCGGGATCACCCGGGCGACCGGCCCGGTGCGGATCCCGGCCACCCCGGACGCGGGTGTCTACCGGGACCGGATCTGTCTGCCCGTACGCCACCGGGGCGTGGCCCTCGGTTACGTGTGGCTGCTCGACGCCGAGCCGGGCCCCTCACCCGAACGGCTGAGCGCCGCGATGGACGTCGCGGCCCGGATCGGCGATCTGCTGGCCGCCGAGGAACGGGCCGGTGCGGACGTCTCCCGGGAGCTGCGGACCACCCTGACGGCGGAACGCGGCCGGCAGTACGACACGGCGGTGGCCGACCTGCGTGCGGCGCTCGGCCCGGACGCGGACGGGCTGCACGCGCTGGTCTGCCTGGCGCCCTGGCCCGGCGAGGACTCCCCCTCGCCCCGGTCCGTCCCGGCCGCCTCGGCCCTGTGCACGGTGCCGTGGACCGCGCCGGGCGGTCTGCTCACCGGTGGCCCGGCCGCCCACGGACCCGACGGATCCGCCGACCCCGCCGGACCCGCGCCGGGCGCCCCGGCGGGACGCGCGCTCGCCGTGCTCGTACGGCTGAGAGCGGCCGACAACCTCTCCCCCGCCGCCACCGCGGCCGGCCGGCTGCGCACCGCCGCGGGCGACGCCGCCGGGATGGCCGGGATCGCCGCGCCCCGGCGGGGGCTCGCGGACCTCGACGTCTCGTGGCGCGAGGCGTCCTCGGCCGCCCGCGCGGCGACCGCGCATCCGCACCTCGGACCGCTCGCCGAATGGTCGGCCATCGGCCCGTACCGGATGCTCACCGCGCTCCCCCGGACCGGGCCCGACCCGGTGGTGCGCGCCCTGCTCGCCCCCGCCCACACCGAGCTGGCGCGCACGGCCGAGGCGTTCCTCGACCACGCGGGACAGGCGGGGCGGACGGCGACCGTGCTCGGGATCCACCGCCAGACCTTGTACTACCGGCTGTCGCGGGTCGAACAGCTGACCGGTCTCGACCTCGACGAGGGCGAGGACCGGCTGCTGCTGCACATGGCGCTCAAGGCGGCCCGGCTCTGACGTCGCTCTCCGTCGTACCCGGCCGAAGGGGCCGGGTACGACGGCTGCGGGATCCGCGAAAGAGCAGGTCAGGGCAGGTCAGAGCGAGTCAGGGAGGGTCAGACCAGGTTGACCGAGCTGGCCGCGGCCGCGCCGATCGCCTCCGAGATCTCGGCGAGCACGCCCGCCGGGACGTTGTCGTCGACCGAGAGCACGACGAGCGCCTCGCCGCCCTCCTCGGTACGGGAGACCTGCATGCCCGCGATGTTCAGCCCGGCCTCGCCGAGGATCCGGCCGACGGTGCCGACGACGCCCGGACGGTCGTCGTAGCGCAGCACCAGCATGTGGTCGGCGAGCGCCAGGTCGACGTCGTAGTCGCCGACGGCGACGATCTTCTGGAGGTGCTTCGGGCCGGCGAGCGTGCCGGAGACCGAGACCTCCTGGCCGCCGGCGAGGGTGCCGCGCACGGTGACCATGTTGCGGTGGTCGGGCGACTCGGAGCTGGTGGTCAGACGCACCTCGACGCCGCGCTCCTGCGCGAACAGCGGGGCGTTGACGTACGACACGGTCTCGTCGACCACGTCCTCGAACACGCCCTTGAGCGCGGAGAGTTCGAGCACCTTGACGTCGTGCTGGGTGATCTCGCCGTACACCTCGACGTCGAGCCGGACGGCGACCTCGCCGGTCAGCGCGGTGAAGATGCGGCCGAGCTTCTCGGCCAGCGGCAGACCCGGCTTCACGTCCTCGGCGATGACGCCGCCCTGGACGTTGACCGCGTCCGGGACCAGCTCGCCGGCGAGCGCGAGGCGCACCGACTTGGCGACGGCGATGCCGGCCTTCTCCTGGGCCTCGTCGGTGGAGGCGCCCAGGTGCGGGGTGCAGACGACCTGGTCGAGCTCGAAGAGCGGGGAGTCCGTGCAGGGCTCCTTGGTGTACACGTCGAGGCCGGCGCCGGCGACCCGGCCCTCCTTGATCGCCGCGTACAGCGCGGCCTCGTCGACGATGCCGCCGCGGGCGGCGTTGACGATGCGGACGCTCGGCTTGACCTTGCGCAGCGCCTCGTCGCCGATGAGACCGAGGGTCTCCGGGGTCTTCGGCAGGTGGACGGTGACGAAGTCGGCGACTTCGAGCAGCTCGTCCAGGGAGAGCAGCTTGACGCCCATCTGGGCGGCGCGGGCGGGCTGCACGTAGGGGTCGTACGCGACGACCTTCATGCCGAAGGCCGACATGCGCTGGGCGACCAGGACGCCGATGCGGCCGAGGCCGACGACGCCGAGGGTCTTCTCGCTCAGCTCGACACCGGTGTACTTCGAGCGCTTCCACTCGCCGTTCTTCAGCGCGGTGTTCGCCTGCGGGATGTTGCGGGCGGTGGCGAGGAGCAGACCGCAGGCCAGCTCGGCGGCGGTGACGATGTTGGAGGTCGGGGCGTTGACGACCATCACGCCGGCCTTGGTGGCGGCGGAGACGTCGACGTTGTCCAGGCCGACCCCGGCGCGGGCGACGACGCGCAGCTTCTTCGCGGCCGCGATGGCCTCCGCGTCGACCTTGGTGGCCGAACGGATGAGGATGGCGTCGACATCGGCGATCGCGGGGAGCAGCTCGGCGCGGTCGGCGCCGTTGCAGTGCCGGATCTCGAAGTCCGGTCCGAGTGCGTCGACGGTGGCGGGCGACAGCTCTTCAGCGATGAGTACGACGGGTTTCGAGCTCACGTGAGTCCTCACAAGGGCAGTGCGGACGGCCGTCCCGACGGCCGAAGCGGTGGAGGGGGCTTGCCGCGTGGAAGCGCACGACGCTGTGGGCTGGACGCGATGTTGTTGTGCAGTGTAGGTGGTGCGCCGGAAGGTCTTGTACGCCGCGTTGGAAGGATCACCCGTCCGTGGTTGGCCGGGGTGTCCAAGCGCCGTACGGGGCGGGCGACCTGGGCCGTACGGGGTCCGGCGCGGCCCGCAGGAAAAGGGTGACGCGCCCCGTACGGGGAGGTGGCGTGTCCCGTACGAGACGCCGATTCGGCCCCGTACGGGACATGCCGAGGTGCGGGCCGGACGCAACGTCCGGCCCGCACCCAGGAGGCTTACGCCTCGTCGTTCACCCAGCTCATGAGCTTGCGCAGCTCCTTGCCGGTGGTCTCCAGGAGGTGCTGCTCGTCCTGGGTCTTGTACTCGTTGTACTTCTTCAGACCGCCGTGGTACTCGTCCATCCAGTTCTTGGCGAAGGTGCCGTCCTGGATCTCCGTGAGGACCTGCTTCATCTCGGCCTTGGTGGCGTCGGTGATGATCCGCGGGCCGGTGATGTAGTCGCCCCACTCGGCGGTCTCGGAGACGGACCAGCGCATCTTCTCCAGGCCGCCCTCGTACATGAGGTCCACGATCAGCTTCAGCTCGTGCAGGCACTCGAAGTAGGCGATCTCCGGCTGGTAGCCGGCCTCGACCAGGGTCTCGAAGCCCGCCTTGACCAGGGCGCTGGCGCCGCCGCACAGCACGGCCTGCTCGCCGAAGAGGTCGGTCTCGGTCTCCTCGGTGAAGGTGGTCTTGATGACACCGGCGCGGGTGCCGCCGATGGCCTTGGCGTACGACAGGGCCAGGGCGAAGGCGTTGCCGGTGGCGTCCTGCTCGACGGCGGCGATCGCCGGGACGCCGCGGCCTTCCTCGTACTGACGGCGGACCAGGTGGCCCGGGCCCTTCGGGGCGACGAGGGCGACGTCCACGCCGGCCGGGGGCTTGATGAAGCCGAAGCGGACGTTGAAGCCGTGCGCGAAGAAGAGGGCGTCGCCGTCCTTCAGGTTCGGCGCGATGGACTCCTCGTAGACCTTGGCCTGGATCGGGTCCGGGATCAGGATCATGATCAGGTCGGCCTCGGCGGCGGCCTCGGCCGGGGTGACGACGCGCAGGCCCTGCTCCTCGGCCTTGGCCTTGGACTTCGAGCCCTCGTGCAGGCCGACGCGGACGTCGACGCCCGAGTCACGCAGCGACAGCGCGTGGGCGTGGCCCTGGCTGCCGTAACCGATCACCGCGACCTTGCGGCCCTGGATGATGGACAGGTCGGCGTTGTCGTCGTAGAACAGCTCGGCCACTGGGGGTCTCCTTGAGGTGCTGGTGATGCGTCCCACCGTACGGTGCGGCGCGGAAGGTCGGGGTGCCGGGTCTTGCCTGGTCGGCCGCCCGATGAGGGGGCGGCCGGGGCCTTTTGACGGCATGACACGCGGCGGTCGTGCCGGGTGCTGCGGGAGGGTCAGGCGCTGCGGTCGTGGGCCCGCAGGGACCGGTCGGTGATGGACCGGGCGCCGCGCCCTATGGCGATGGTGCCGGACTGGACGAGTTCCTTGATTCCGAACTGGTCCAGCATCTTGAGCATCGCTTCGAGCTTGTCACCCGAACCGGTGGCCTCGATGGTGACCGCCTCCGGCGAGACGTCGACGGTCTTCGCGCGGAAGAGTTCGACGATCTCGACGATCTGGGAGCGGGTCTCGTTGTCGGCGCGGACCTTCACCAGGACGAGCTCGCGCTGGATCGCGGCGCCGGGCTCGAGTTCGACGATCTTGAGGACGTTGACCAGCTTGTTGAGCTGCTTCGTCACCTGCTCAAGGGGCAGGTCCTCGACACTGACCACGATGGTGATGCGGCTGATGTCGGGGTGTTCGGTGACACCGACCGCGAGCGAGTCGATGTTGAAGCCTCGTCGGGAGAACAGGGCGGCGATCCGGGCGAGGATGCCGGGGGTGTTCTCGACCAGGACGGAGAGCGTGTGCTTGGTGGACATGGTGGGGATCTCTTCCTGTCTTCCGGTTCGCTCTGCCGTCAGTCGTCCGCGCCGTCGCCGAAGTCGGGGCGCACCCCGCGGGCGGCCATGACCTCGTCGTTGGACGTGCCGGCGGCGACCATCGGCCAGACCTGGGCGTCCTGGTGGACGATGAAGTCGATCACGACGGGGCGGTCGTTGATGGCGTTCGCCTCGGCGATCACCCGGTCGAGGTCGGCCGGGTCCTCGCAGCGCAGCGCGACACAGCCCATGGCCTCGGACAGCTTGACGAAGTCCGGGACGCGGGTGCCCTTGGCCGCCGGGTCGACGTTGTCGGGGCCGGAGTGCAGGACGGTGTTGGAGTAGCGCTGGTTGTAGAACAGGGTCTGCCACTGGCGGACCATCCCGAGCGCGCCGTTGTTGATGACGGCGACCTTGATCGGGATGTTGTTCAGGGCGCAGGTGGTGAGTTCCTGATTGGTCATCTGGAAGCAGCCGTCGCCGTCGATCGCCCAGACGGTGCGCTCGGGCATGCCGGCCTTGGCGCCCATGGCGGCGGGGACGGCGTAGCCCATGGTCCCGGCGCCGCCGGAGTTGAGCCAGGTGGCGGGCTGCTCGTAGCCGATGAAGTGGGCGGCCCACATCTGGTGCTGGCCGACGCCGGCGGCGAAGATGGTGCCCTCGGGGGCGAGTTCGCCGACCCGCTGGATGACCTGCTGCGGCGACAGGCTGCCGTCCTTCGGCAGGTCGTAGCCGAGCGGGTAGGTCTCGCGCCAGCGGGCGAGGTCGCTCCACCAGGCGGTGCAGTCGCCCTTGTTGCCCTCGCTGTGCTCGGCCTGGACGGCCTGGACCAGGTCGGCGATGACCTCGCGGGCGTCGCCCACGATCGGGACGTCGGCGGCGCGGTTCTTGCCGATCTCGGCCGGGTCGATGTCGGCGTGGACGATCTTGGCGTACGGGGCGAAGCTGTCCAGCTTGCCGGTGACGCGGTCGTCGAAGCGGGCGCCGAGGGCGACGATCAGGTCGGCCTTCTGCAGCGCGGTGACGGCGGTGACCGAACCGTGCATGCCCGGCATGCCGACGTGCAGCGGGTGGCTGTCGGGGAACGCGCCGAGCGCCATCAGGGTGGTGGTGACGGGGGCGTTGGTGAGCTCCGCCAGCACCTTCAGCTCGGCGGTCGCGCCGGCCTTGATGACACCGCCGCCGACGTACAGGACGGGCCGCTTGGCGGCGCTGATCAGCTTGGCGGCCTCGCGGATCTGCTTGGCGTGCGGCTTGGTGACGGGGCGGTAGCCCGGCAGGTCCAGTTGCGGCGGCCAGCTGAAGGTGGTCTTCGCCTGGAGGGCGTCCTTGGCGATGTCGACGAGGACGGGGCCCGGGCGGCCGGTGGAGGCGATGTGGAAGGCCTCGGCGATCGTCTTCGGGATGTCCTCGGCGCGGGTGACCAGGAAGTTGTGCTTCGTGATCGGCATCGTGATGCCGCAGATGTCGGCTTCCTGGAAGGCGTCGGTGCCGATGGCGTGCGAGGCGACCTGACCGGTGATCGCGACCAGCGGGACGGAGTCCATGTGGGCGTCGGCGATCGGGGTGACCAGGTTGGTGGCGCCGGGGCCGGAGGTGGCCATGCAGACGCCGACCTTGCCGGTGGCCTGGGCGTAGCCGGTGGCGGCGTGGCCCGCGCCCTGCTCGTGACGGACCAGGATGTGGCGCACCCGCCGCGAGTCCATCATCGGGTCGTACGCCGGCAGGATCGCTCCGCCCGGAATGCCGAAGACGGTGTCGGCCCCTACTTCCTCGAGAGAGCGAATGAGGGACTGCGCACCCGTGACGTGCTCGACGGGGGTGGCGGTCGGTGCGCCGTGACGGGTCCGCGGCTGCGGATGGTGCCCGGTGGCCTGCTCGGTCATCAGCAATCTCTTCTCGAAGCAGAGGGTTTGTGCGAGGTGTCTTACGGGGGTTTGAGACGACTTCGGGGTGAGCCAGTGCAACAAAAAACCCCTCGTGCCCGGAGGCAAGCGAGGGGAGCGCGTCGGTGTTGTGTCAGGGGGCCTTTCGCAGGCCCTCCTCAACCGACGCGCTGTCCAAGTACGAGAATTCGGGTGCGCATGTCACTGACCCTCCCCCCGGCGCACGGTTACTGTCAAGTGGGTGGGATGGGCGTCTCATCATGTGAGCGCAGCGAGGGTCCGTTTCCGGCGGTCACGGGGACGCCCGCCTCCGCCGCCACCGGCAGCGGGTAGCCGCCCCTGACCAGGGCACGGCGCAGCCGGTACTCGTCGAGCGGGCCGGCGAAGGCGGCGCCCTGGGCGTGGGTGCACCCCATGGCGCGCAGGGCGAGCACCTGCTCCGGCTGGTCCACGCCCTCGGCGACGGACTGCATCCCGAGATCGCCGGCGATCCGCAGCAGACCGCTGGTGATCTTGCGCAGTCTGGCCGATTCCACGATGCCCTCGACGAGGTTGTGGTCGATCTTGAGGATGTCGACGGGGAGGCCGCGCAGGGCGTCGATGGCGGCGTGTCCGCTGCCGAAGCCGTCCAGGGCGATCCGGACGCCGAGGCGGCGCAGGGCGGCCAGGCGCTGTTCCAGTTCGGCGAAGGCGACCCGGGGGTCCCGGACGTCCCTGGGACCTTGGGGGTCGCAGTCGGCGAGCTCGACGATCAGGGCGCCGGAGGGCAGCTTGTGCCGGGTCAGCAGGGCTTCCACGGTGCCGAGCGGCATGGACCGGTCGAGCAGCCTGCGGGCGGTGAGCCGGACGGTGACGGGGGTGCGGTGGCCGCTGCTCACCCGGTCGGCGGCCTGCTCGACGGCTTCCCGCAGGAGCCAGTGGCCGAGTTCGGCGGTGCGTTCGCCGTCGTCGGAAGCGCGCAGGAACTCGGCGGGGGTGAACAGGATGCCCTGGGTGGAGCGCCAGCGGGCCTGGGCGGCGACGGCGGCGATCCGGCCGGTGGCGAGGTCGACCACGGGCTGGTGCAGCAGGGCGAACTCGCCGTCGTGCAGGGCGGTGCGCAGCCGGGTGGCCAGTTCGGTACGGCGTTCCACCTCGGCCTGCATCTGCGGGGCGTACAGCTCGACCCGGTTCTTTCCGGCGGCCTTGGCCCGGTACATGGCCAGGTCGGCGTTGCGCAGCAGGTCCCCGGAGCCGACGCCGGGGTCGGCGAAGGCCACGCCGATGGAGGCGGCGACCCGCACCTCGGCGCCGCCGCCGACGCGGTACGGCTGGGACAGGGTGGCGCGCAGCCGGTCGGCGATCTCGTGGACCCGGTGTTCGCGGGCGGACCGGTCGTGGGTGCCGTCGCCGAGGATGAGCGCGGCGAACTCGTCGCCGCCGAGCCGGGCGGCGGTGTCCCCGGCGCGGACGGAGTCCTGGAGGCGGTGAGCGGCCTGGACGAGCAGGTCGTCGCCGGCCTGGTGGCCGAGGCGGTCGTTGACGGCCTTGAAGCCGTCGAGGTCGATGAAGAGCACGGCGGTGCCGGGGTCGGTGGCGCGCCGCCCGCTGAGCGCGCCGCGGACCCGGTCGGTGAACAGCGCCCGGTTGGGCAGGCCGGTGAGCGGGTCGTGTTCGGCGTTGTGGCGCAACTGGGCCTGGAGCCGGACGCGTTCGGTGACGTCGCGGCTGTTGAAGAGCAGCCCGCCCTGGTGGCGGTTGACGGTGGACTCCACGTTGAGCCAGCTGCCGCCGCCGGAGCGGAAGCGGCACTCGATGCGGGTGGTGGGCTCCTCGGCCGGGGCGGCGGCGAGGAACCGGCGCACCTCGTGGACGACGGCGCCGAGGTCCTCGGGGTGGATGAGGGAGGCCAGCGCGGAGCCGACCAGTTCCTCGGCCTCGCGCCCGTAGACCCCGGCCGCGGCGGGGCTGACGTAGCGCAGCACTCCGGAGGGCGCGGCGATCATGATGACGTCGCTGGAGCCCTGCACGAGGGACCGGAAGTGGTTCTCCTTCTGGGCCAGTTCGTGGGTGAGGGCGATGTTGTCGACCAGCATGATCGCCTGGCGGACGACGAGCGCGAGGACGACCGCGCAGCCGGTGAGGACGACGACCCGGTCCACCCGGCGGCCCTCGACCACGTTGTACAGGATGCTCAGGGTGCAGACGGCGGCGGCGAGGTACGGGGTGAGCGCGGCGAACGGACGGCTGCGCGGACCGCGGGGCCGCGGGGCGGGCGGGGGTACGGGGGCGCGGTGCGCCTCGGCGGCGCGGCGGGCGCCCCAGGGCGCGTAGGCGAGGAGCAGGGAGCCGGCGAACCAGCCGGCGTCCAGGAGCTGGCCGGAGCTGTAGTGCTCGCGCAGCAGCGGCGAGGTGAACAGGGCGTCGCACAGCACGGTGAGCGCGAGGGCGGCGATGGCGGTGTTGACCGCCGAGCGGTTCAGGTGCGAGCGGCGGAAGTGCAGGGCGAGCACCATGCTGACCAGGACGATGTCGAGCAGCGGGTACGCGAGGGAGAGCGCGGCCCGGGTGACGCTCTCGCCCGGCAGATAGGCCGTGTGCGCGAGCGCGAGGCTCCACGACAGGGTGAGCAGCGAGCCGCCGATCAGCCAGGAGTCGAGGCCGAGGCAGACCCATCCGGCCCGGGAACGGGGCCGTTGGGCGAGGACGAGCAGGCCGACGATGGCGGGCGGTGCGAAGAGTAAGAAGCAGAGGTCGGCGAGGGACGGGCTGGGCACCGGGCGGTCGAGGACGACCTCGTACCAGCCCCAGACGCCGTTGCCGACGGCGGCCATGAACGAGGAGACGGCGAAGAGCAGCCAGGCGGGGCGGACCCCCCGGTGGGGGTGCTGGAGGCGGGCGTAGAGCAGGCAGGAGACCGTGGCGGCGAGCGCGGCGCCGCTCAGTCCGAAGTCGCCCATGACGACCGCCAGTTCGGCCGAGCCCCAGCCGAGGGCCGCGCCGGTCGCGTATCCCCCGCAGATCAGCCCGAGGCCGATCTGGGCGAGCACCGTGCCGAGGCCGGGAGCGGAGCGGGCGGCCCTGCCGGGCGGTCCGCCGACGCCCTCGGGGTCTTCGGGGCCTTCGGAGCCTTCGTGAGCGGCGCCACGGGACCGATCGGCATGACCCGTGTGACCGGTGCGACCGGCGGGACCGGTGCGATCCGCCGGGTCGGCGAAGTCCGTGAAGCCGGTGAAGTCGGGGTAGTCGGCCGGGCCGAACCGGTCGTCGGGGTCGGGGTGGCCGATCCACGGAGCGTGTCCGGTCGTGCCGACCACGCCCTTGGTGCCGGCCGTGCCTTCGGCGAGCGCCCCGGCGATCATCGCCCACCCCCGCGTCTCACCCGGGTGCTGCCGCACCCTCTGGCCTCCGCCGCCCTCGTCCGCTCCGGCGGCCGTGTGCCCGCCGCGCGGGGCGGGCACACCGCGACTGAGCGCGGAGCGGCTCGCCTCCGGGTCCGGCCACGCCAGGGCGGCATGACCACCGCCCGCGGCGCAGCCACAGCCGCATCCGCAGCCGCAGCCCCGGTCCACGCGGGCGGCGTCACCGGGGCCGTCGGCGGCCCCGGGCGGCGGCGCTCCACCCGCCGCGGGGCGGATGCACACACAGGTCCCCGCCCCCTCGGCCGCGCGGGGGGCCGGGAGGGCGATGCGGTATGAGAGGGCGGCCGGCGGCGGCATCGCGGCACCGGACCGGCGGTCGTCCGTCCGTACGTCATCCGTCGCCCCCCTCGGAATCTGATGTCCCGTCACGTCACTCCCCAGCGTCCGCTCGTACTCGACGCAGTCCCCCGCTCCGGGACCATACACCAGGTTCGTCACTCAGGGACAGGGTCGCAGCACTCTCCGTGACGGCCTGGGGGTGGCGCGATGCGCACGCGGGGGCGCACGCCGTCGCAGCGCCCTGCGGGGGGTGCCGTGCCGATCATGCCCAGCTCGCACGGTCGCCAAGACACCCCCTATCGGGCAACTCAGGTCGTGAGGACGACGTTCACCGGCTCCTCGCCCGCCGCGAAGCGGGTGAGCTGGGCCGCGAGCAGCCGCTTGGCGCGCGGCATGAAAGCGGAGGTGGAGCCCCCCACATGCGGGGTGACCAGGACACCCGGCGCGTGCCACAGCGGGTGTCCGGCGGGCAGCGGCTCCGGGTCGGTGACGTCCAGGGCGGCCGTGATCCGGCCCGTCTCGACCTCCTTCAGGAGCGCCTCGGTGTCCACCACCGGCCCACGCGCCACGTTGACGAGCAGCGCGCCGTCCTTCATCCGGCCGAGGAAGGCCGCGTCGGCGAGATGCCTGGTCTGCGGGGTGAGCGGCGTGGACAGCACGACGACATCGACCTGCGGGAGCAGTTCCGGCAGGTCGTCCAGGGCGTGCACCGGTCCGTGCTCCCCCATGCGCGGGGAACGTGCGACGCGTACCACCCGCGCACACTCGAAGGGCGTGAGCCGGTCCTCGATCGCGGCGCCGATGGAGCCGTACCCAACAATCAGAACTGTTTTGTCGGCGAGGGCGGGGTAGAAGCCGGACCGCCACTCCTCCGCGTCCTGACCTCGGACGAAGCCGGGGATGCCGCGCAGCGAGGCGAGTATGAGGGCGAGCGTCAGTTCGGCCGTGCTGGCCTCGTGGACGCCCTTCGCGTTGCAGAGCCGGACGCCGGACGGCAGCAATCCGATTCCGGGGGTCACATGGTCGATGCCGGCCGACAGCGTCTGCACGACGCGGACCCGGCTCATCCCGGACAGCGGGCGCACCGCGATCTTCTCGCCCTTCATGTACGGCACGACATAGAAGGCGCAGTTCGCCGGATCACCGGGAAGATCCGGTCCGCCGTCCCAGAAAAGGTAGTTCAGGCCGGACACGCCCGGTTCGGGGAGTCCGTCGATCTCGTCGGCGGGAATCGGAAGCCATACGTCCAAGGGAGTCTCATGCACAGTCATGACCGGGAGGCTATGCGAAGAATCCCGCACCTCATTGGTTACTTTGGGGGAGGCACAGGGAGGGGTACCGGCAAGTGGAGCGCAGGACGATCGGGGCGACGGCGCTCGGTGTGGGTGCGGTGGGCCTCGGATGCATGCCGATGAACTGGGCGTACAGCGCCTCCCAGCGGCGTGGCGACCTCTCGTTGCGGACGGTGCACGCGGCGCTGGACGCCGGGGTGAACCTGCTCGACACAGCCGACATGTACGGGCCCTTCACCAATGAACTGCTGCTGGGCCGGGTGCTGCGGCAGCGCCGGGCGGACGCCTTCGTGTCCACGAAGTGCGGGCTGCTCGTGGGCGATCAGCACGTGGTGGCCAACGGCCGGCCCGGTTATGTCCGGCGGGCCTGCGACGCCTCGCTGCGGCGGCTCCAGACGGATGTGATCGACCTCTACCAACTGCACCGGGCCGACCCCGAGGTGCCGATCGAGGAGACCTGGGGCGCCATGGCCGATCTGGTCCGGGCGGGCAAGGTCCGCGCGCTCGGGCTGTGCGCGGTCGGCGCACGGACCACCCGCCGGCGCACCCTCGGCGGCGGCCATGCCGGAACGATCCGCCAACTGGAGCGGATCCAGCAGGTCTTCCCGGTCAGCGCGGTCGAGGCCGAGCTGTCGGTGTGGTCGCCGGAGGCCCTGGAACGGCTGCTGCCCTGGTGCGCGGCGCGCGGGGTGGGGTTCCTCGCCGCGATGCCGCTGGGCAGCGGTTTTCTCACCGGCACGCTGACGCCGGGCGTCGGCTTCGAGGCGGACGACCCGCGCGCCCGGCACCCCCGGTTCACGGCCGAGATGATGGCCGCGAACCAGGCGCTGCCGGCGGGCCTGCGCCGGGTCGCGGCCCGGCACGGCGCCGGGGTCACCGCGGCGCAGGTGGCACTCGCCTGGGTGCTCGCCCAGGGGCGGCACGTGATCCCGATCCCGGGCACCAAGCGCGAGTCGTGGGCCGTGGAGAACGCGCGCGCGGCGGAGCTTGTCCTGGACGCGGCGGATCTCGCGGAGATCGCGGCACTGCCGGTGCCCCGGGGCTCCTGGGACTGACGGGAGATGGGAGGGGGCGCGGGGTTCGGGGTTCGGGGTGCGGGGTTCGGGGTGCGGTGGCCCCGCTGTCTCCGGACCCGGGGAACATCACGCTTCACTCGGTGGGGTTCAGGGGGTGATGCGGGACGGCCGGGGGTGGGACGGCGAGGGCGGGCCGCCGGATCTCGCGTACCGGAACGGCCGGCTGTACGCCTGCCTCACCACCCGCCCTGGGACTCCCCCAGCACGGTGCTGCCGAGATACGCGGCGAGGCTCTCGGCCCGGGGAAGATCGCCCCGCTTGTCGACGTGAACGAACACCGTGTGGCGATCGCTTGGCCGCAACCAGTTCACGTCGTCGCAGTTGAAGAGGACCTCCACGCCGTCGTACGTCGAGCAGCCGTACGCATCCGTCTCCGGATCCTCGGGCCACCTGCCCCGCAAGCCGATCGAGGCGATGCCCCGGCCCACCGCCTCCACGAACCGGCGCTCCACGGTGCCCGGTGCGACGCAGTGAAGGAAGGACAGCGGAAGTTCCTTCTCCAGGGCGGAGTGCTCCGCGGTGCCGATGTCCAGGCCGAAGGTCAGGAAGTCACCCGTCGCCGGGTCCGTCCGGGGCTCCTCGTAGTCGAATTCCGCGTCGGGCAGCACCGCGGCCATCCGCCGCGCGTCCTCGACGGTCAGCAGATCGGCCATCAGGATCACCTCGTCGTCCCGCTCCTCCAGCAGGGCGTTCAGGCGAAGTGCCTGCGCCCATGCCTCTTCGGCGCTGGTGGTACGGAGAACCGGATAAGCCCGCGAGTTGCCCATGCGTGCCACCCTCGCACGCCGTCCCCGGCCCCTGCCTGCGGGTTTCGGAGTGCGGCGAGGACCCCTCGCGGGAACGGAACTCCCCGGGCGGCCCCGGGCGTTCTTCACGCGGTAGGCACTCCTGGTAGCCGGTGCGGTGGGAGGAAGCATGTTCAACGTCGCGGAGGAGTTCTTCGCTCCCGGTCGCAAGCACACGGACGACGAGCGGCAGCGTCTGGCGCTCACCCGGGAGGATCTGGGTGACGCCGATCCGTACCGGGGCCCGATAGATCTCGCCTCGGGCAAGGTGACGATACGGATCCCGGCCCCGGCCGGTCCCGCCCCGGCCGGGGCTACGGAACCGGAGCCCGAGCCGGGACCAGGATCGGATCGGGGACCAACTCCGGGATCAGACCGGGCTCTCCAGAAGCCGCAGCCGGTGCGCCAGCGCGGCGGCCTCGCCCCGGCCGGAGACACCGAGCTTGGCGAGGATGTTGGAGACGTGGACGCTGGCCGTCTTCGGTGAGATGTAGAGGGTCTCGGCGATCTGCCGGTTGGTGCGGCCCTCGGCGACCAGCCGCAGCACGTCCTGTTCGCGCGGGGTGAGCCCGAAGGTGTCGTCCTGCCCCGGCTCGGGTGCGGCGGGCGCGGCCGGTTCGCCGGTGAGCGGGGCCAGCCGGGCCCGGGCGGCGAGGAGTTCGGTGTCCTCGCGCAGCGGCTGCGCCCCGAGGCGTACGGCGGTGGTGTGGGCGTCGCGGAGCAGGGCGGCGGCCTCGTCGCGCCGGCCGCCTTCGGCGAGCTGGGCGTCGGCGAGCCGGTAGCGGACGCGGGCCAGCTCGTGGGGCCGGTCCAGGGGGGCGAAGGCGGCGGCGACCTCGGTCCAGCGGGCGGCGGTGTCGCGGCCCTCGGCGCGGGCGAGTTCGGCGGAGACGTAGAGGGAGTACGCCTGCCAGACGGGGTGCGGGGCGGCCAGGCTCAGCAGGCAGCGGCGGATCCGTTCGAGGGCGTCGGCCCGGCCCTCGTCGGCGGCCGGCAGGCCCCGGAGGTCGGCCTCGGCGACGGCGGCGGCGAGCAGCAGCGGCCATCCGTAGCGGTGGGTGCCGGGCGGGAAGCCGCTCTCGACGGCGGCGGCGAGGCCGTCCCGTACCTCTTCGATCCGGCCCTCGACGGCCGCGACGGCGACGGCGGCCCGGGTCGTGGGCAGGGTGTACTGCGGGATGGGGTCGTGGGCGGTGCCGTACCGGGTGCGGGCCTCGGCGACCTGGGCGGTGGCCGTCGCCGTGTCGCCGCGCAGCAGGGCCAGCCGGGCGAGCTGGAGCAGGGCGGTGCCGCCCGGCTTGGAGGACGCGGCGGCGGTGCGCAGCAGCAGTTCCGACTCCTCCTGGACGCGGTCCCACTCGCCGAGCGCGAAGAGCGACTCGACGAGGTTGGCGCGGATCCAGCCGCCGGATTCGAGCAGGCCGTGGGCGCGGACGAAGGCGATCCCGTCGGTGGCGACCTTCACGGCCTCCCGGGAGCGGCCGAGTCCTTCGAGGCTGGAGGAGATGTTGATGTAGGCGCGGGCGGCCTCGTGCAACTGGCCGAGGACGGTGGTCCGTTCGCGTACGGCGTGCATCTCGGCGAGTCCGGCCTCGGTGTCCCCGGCGGCGACCATGATGGTGCCGAGGGTGAGCCGGGCGGTGAGTTCGGTTCCCTCGGCCTTGACCAATCGGGCGTATTCGACGGCGCGTTCGGCGGCGGCGAGGGATTCCGAGCCGGGCAGACGGAGCATGCCCCAGCCGGCGGCGATGGCGAGCACGAGGGCGTGTACGGCGGACGGCGGCAGGCCTCGGACGAGTTCCTGGGCGCGGCTGATCTCGGCCCAGCCGTCGCCCCGGCCGAGCTGGGATTCGAGGCGGGCCCGCTCGACGTGGAACCAGGCGGCGCGCAGCGGGTCGTCCGCCTCCTCGCCGCCGAGGAGTCGCAGCGCGGTCCGGCCGATCTTCAGGGCGCGTTCGCGGGCGCCGGACAGCCGGGCGGCGACGGCGGCCTCGGCGAGCAGGTCGAGGTAGGTGAGCGGGGTGTGTTCGGGGTCGCAGCCGCAGGCGGGGTACGACTCGGCGTAGTCCATGGGGCGCAGCGCGCCGCGGACCTCGTCGGGGACGGTGTCCCAGAGTTCCATGGCCCGTTCGAGGAGCCGGAGTTGTTCGGCGTACGCGTGACGCTTGCGGGTCTCGACGGAGGCGCGCAGGACGGCGGGCAGGGCGCGGGCGGCGTCCTGCGCGTGGTACCAGTACGTGGCGAGCCGGCTGGCGCGTTCGTCGGCGCGGACCAGAGCGGGGTCGGCTTCCAGGGCTTCGGCGTAGCGGCGGTGCAGCCGGGAGCGTTCGCCGGGCAGCAGGTCGTCGCCGACGGCCTCGCGGACGAGGGAGTGCCGGAAGCGGTAGCCGTCGCTGTCGGGGGCGGGGACGAGGATGTTGGCGCCGACGGCGGCGCGCAGCGCCTCGATCAGGGCGTCCTCGGACAGTCGGGTGACGACGGCGAGCAGGCCGAACTCGACGGTGGAGCCGCCTTCGGCGACGGTGCGGACGACCTGCTGGGTGGTCTCGGGGAGGGTCTCGACCCGGATGAGGAGCAGGTCGCGCAGCGAGTCGCTGAGGGAGCCGACGGTGCGGCCGCACGCCTCGGAGGCGACGAGTTCCTCGACGAAGAAGGCGTTGCCGTCGGAGCGGCTGAAGATCGCGTCGAGGAGGGCGGGGTCGGGTTCGGCGGCGAGGATGCCGGTGAGCTGGCGGTGGACCTCGGCGCGGGTGAAGCGGGCGAGTTCGACGCGGCGGACGGAGCGCAGCCGGTCGAGTTCGGCGAGCAGGGGCCGCAGCGGGTGGCGGCGGTGGATGTCGTCGGAGCGGTAGGTGGCGACGACGGCGATCCGGCCCCGGGCGAGGGTGCGGAAGAGGTAGGCGAGCAGATGGCGGGTGGAGGCGTCGGCCCAGTGCAGGTCCTCCAGGACGAGGACGACGGTGTGGTCCTGGGCGACGCGTTCGAGGAGCCGTGCGGTCAGCTCGAAGAGGCGGGCGGTGGCGTCCTCGGCGGCGGGGTCGTGTCCGGTCGGGTCGCCGATCTCGGGGAGCAGTCGGGCGAGTTCGCCCTCCTGGCCGCGGGCGGCGGTGTCGAACTCGGCGGGCAGCGCGCGGCGCAGGGCGCGCAGGGCGGCGGAGAAGGGCGCGAACGGCAGTCCGTCCGCGCCGATCTCCACACAGCCGCCGACGGCGACGACGGCGCCCCGGTCCGTGGCGAGGCGGGTGAACTCCTCGATGAGGCGGGTCTTTCCGACGCCCGCCTCGCCGCCGACGAGCAGCGCCTGCGGTTCTCCCGCGCCGGCGCGGGGCAGCGCCTCGGTGAGGGCGGCGAGTTCGCTCGCCCGGCCGACGAACACGGGGCTGACTGACCTGGTCTCCACGGCGCCGAGCATCGCACAGGCGACCGCCCCCGCGCTCGGGCCACCGCTCACGCGGCCGGCCGGGCTCACGTGGCCGGCCCGGCTCACGCGGCGCGTGCGAAGCGGTCGGCGAGGGTGCTCACCCGCCCCTCCGTTTCCTGGCGTCCGCTGCGGCGGCCGGCGCGGGCGGCGCTCCGGGTGGCCCGGGCGGCTTCCCGGGCGAGGCGGCGGGTGTCGGCCTGGCGGACCAGCTCGGCGTGCTGGGCGCGGTGGAGTTCGTACGTGAACATGGCCATCTCCTCTGGTTTTTCGGGGCTGTTCGCCGTTTCTGGTGGTGCCCCTTGCGATGTCTCCACTCTGCTCGCCGAGGGGGTGCGGTCGCATCGGGAGGGTGCCGCATGTTCGGCGTAGGCAGGTCCTTAGGGCATGCCTGGGGGGCCTTACGAAGCCCTGGGGCGTGTACGGAGGGCCTTACGAAGCCGCTCCGGACGCCGCACCGGCCGTACTCCCTCGCCCCAGGCCAAATCTGACGGTTCGTCATGATGTGCGACACGCCGATCGCCCACCGCCCCGATCTCCTTTGCCCCGCCGCCCCTCGGGCTCCACAGTGGGGCGGCGGCCTCCGCGTGGGCGGCGCGCACGGGATCCGATCACTACGGGGGTGGGAATTGGCGAGCCTGGTGAGCGCCGCACCGGCGCACGGGGCCGGTACGGGGGGTCCGGTCCCGATCTACGAGGGCGGGGACATCGAGGAGCTGCGCCGGATCGTGGGCGGGCGGCTGTCGCCGCACCGGCTGACGGTCCTGGGCGAGCAGCGGCTGCCCGGCCGGTTCCGGGCCTTCCACGAGGGCCCGGTGGGACTGTACGACCTCGCCTACGGCACCCCGGTGCGGCTGCTGGTGAGGGAACTTCCCGACTTCTACAACGTCATCCTGCCGCAGGCCGGCGGCGGGGTGGTGACCGTCAACGGCACGGCGCTGACCTCCCCGCTGTCCGTCGCCGGGCCCGGGGACGTAGTGTCGATGGAGTGGGACCCCCGGGCCGTCAACGGGGCGTTGTCGCTGTCCCGGCGGATCGTGGACGAGATGCTCACCGTACGCCTGGGGGACGTACCGACCGGGCCGCTGCGGTTCCACCGGCACCAGCTCGACCCGGCGGACCCGGCCGTATGTTCCTGGCTGGCGCTCGTCCACGCCTTCCGGCTGTTCGTCGCCTCCCCGCTGGCGCACCACTCCGACCTGGGCGTACGGCACTTCGAACGCCTCCTGGCCGACACCCTGCTGGACGTCCAGCCGCACTCCTGGAGCGGCGCGGCGGCCGGCGGCGGGGCGGCCGGTGCCTCAACCGGCGGCGGCGCGACGGCGATGCTGCCGAGCGCCGTGCGCCGGGCGACGGCCTACTGCGCGGAGCACGCGGACGAGGCCGTCTCGGTCTCCGACATCGCGCGGGCGGCCCGGGTCGGCGTACGGACCCTGCGGGAAGGGTTCCGGACCCATCTGGACACCACACCGCTGGCGTATCTGCGCCGGGTCCGGCTCGACCGTGTCCATCACGAGCTGACGGCCATCGCGGAGGGCCGGGCCACCGGTTCGGTCACCGAGGTCGCCTGCCGCTGGGGCTTCACCCACCTCGGCCGGTTCAGCGCCGAGTACCGGCGGGCGTACGGCCGGCTGCCCTCGGATACCTCACGGGGCCGGCCCCCGCTATCCGCAAACGCGCCGGGCTCCGGCCCCTGAGCGGATAGTCCGGGGATCACGGCCCGGGACAGTCTGGTTCCCGTCGGGCGGCGGCCACGCCGCTCCGCCCGGCAAACGAATCCGACAACCAGACAGTCGGACAACCAGACAGACGGAAGGGACACGGTCTCCATGGCAACGAAGACGCGCAAGGGTCTGCTCCGGGCCACCGCGGCGAAGGCGGCCGGCCTCACGGCCGCGGTCGCGCTCCTCACGGTCGGCACCATGACGCAGGCGCAGGCGTCCACGAGCGCCGGTTACATCGGCGACGGCTACGCCAACAACACGCACGGGGTGTGGTGCGTGCAGCATCTCCTCAACGACGTCGCCGAGGGCCTGGGCCACGGCCGCCCGCTGACCGAGGACGGCCAGTGGGGCCCCAACACCAAGAGCTGGGTCAAGTGGTACCAGGGCACCGCGCCCTTCAACCTCACGCCGGACGGCATCGTCGGCAAGAGCACCGGCGGCTGGCTGCTGATCGAGGGCGACCAGTACTACGGCGGCACCAACTACTGCTACAACTACGTCCCGTCGAACTTCTGATCCGACCGTCCGGCCGAGGGGGACGGTCCGGCAGCGGATGACAGGAACGGCGAGGCCGGAGCCCATGGAGAAGGGGCTCCGGCCTCGCCGGCCGTTCAGCTCGCGGTCACCCCGGCCCCGGCTTCCGCCCCGGTGTCCGTAGCGGCGGCCGCCTTCGCCGCCCGCCACTCGTGGGCCAGGACCGACCAGACCTCCATGTCGGCGCGCTTGCCCCGGTACGGGTACTGCTCCCGCAGCACTCCCTCGCGGCTCATGCCGAGACGGCGGGCGACGGCGAGGCTGGGGGTGTTCTCGGACGGCGCGACCCACTCGATGCGGTGCATGCCGCGCTGTTCCACAGCCCAGTCGATGATGGCCCGGCAGGCGCGGGTGACCAGGCCCTTCCCGGTGGCGGACTCCTCCACCCAGCAGCCGACCTCGGCGGTCTCGTTGGTGGTGTTGAAGGTCCGGAACATCAGACCGCCGACCAGCCGGCCGTCGAGGCGGATGCCGTAGAGGTACCCCGCGTCGTCGACGCTCTTCTGCGCGTACGCCCGCAGGAAAGCCCGGGCGGCGGCGAGGTCGGAGACGGCGTCGGGCATCCCGATGTGGGCACCGATGAACGCGCGGGAGCCGTCGATGTGGGCGAAGAACTCCTCCGCCTGCCAAGGCTGGAGCGGGGTCAGCTCGGCACCGTCGTCACCCAGCGATATCGCGAACATCCTTGTTTTTCCTCCGGCTGTATCAGGGTCACTTGTCGCGCGGGGATCTTCGCACGGCGGGCGCCGGCGGCGCGGCCGATTTCCGCCGCTCAGGCCCCTGACCTGGTCTCTTCGCGTGCTTCGGTACGGGTATCGGTACGGATTTCGGTACGAGTCCCAGTACGGGTCCCGGCGCCGGCTCCCGTACCGGATCCCGCACCCGCTTCCGCTTCCGTACGCGCCTCGGCGGCCACCCGGCACTCCGGCGGCTCGATGCTGATCCGGGGCAGGATCCGGTCGAGCCGGCGCGGCAGCCACCAGTTGGCCCCGCCGAGCAGGTGCATGAGCGCGGGCACGAGCAGGGTGCGCAGGACGAACGCGTCGAGCGCGACGGCGGCGGCCAGCCCGATCCCGAACATCGCGATGACCCGGTCGCCGGAGAGGACGAAGGCGAGGAAGACGGAGATCATGATGACCGCCGCCGAGTTGATCACCCGGCTGGTCTCGGCGAGCCCGACCCGGACGGCCCGCCGGTTGTCGCCGGTCTCCAGCCACTCCTCGTACATCCGGCTGACCAGGAAGACCTGGTAGTCCATGGAGAGCCCGAAGAGCACCGAGACCATGATCACGGGCAGGAAGGGTTCGATGGGCCCGGCGCTGCCGAGGCCGAGCAGTTCACTCCCCCAGCCCCACTGGAAGACGGCGACGACGATGCCGAAGGCTCCGGCGACGGCGGCGATGTTCATCGCGGCGGCCTTGAGCGGGATGCCGATCGAGCGGAAGGCGAGCAGCAGCAGGAGGCAGCCGAGGGAGATCACGACGCCCACGAACAGGGGCAGTTTGCCGACGAGGGTCTCGGCGAAGTCGTCGTACGAGGCGGTGACTCCGCCCACGTGGACCTGGAGCGAGGTGCCCTGCGCGGCGGGGGGAAGAACCTCGGCGCGGATCCGGTGGACCAGTTCGCTGGTGGCCTTGTCCTGGGGTGAGGAGTCGGGGACGACGGTGAGGAAGGCGATGTCGCCGGCCGGGCTGTAGGTGATCGGGGAGACGGAGGCGACGCCCTCGGTGTGCGCGAGGCGGGCGGGCAGCGCGTCGAGGGCGGGGCGGTCGTCGGCGCCGTCGAGGGCGGCGACCAGGGTGAGCGGTCCGTTCACGCCGGGGCCGAAGCCGTCGGCGATCAGGTCGTACGCCTTGCGGGTGGTGGCGCCGGCCGGGTTGTTGCCCTGGTCGGAGGTGCCGAGGTGGAGGGAGAAGGTGGGCAGCGCGAGCAGCAGTATGGCGGCGGCGGCGAAGGCGCCGAGGAGCTTCGGGCGGCGTTCGACGAAGGCGGACCAGCGGGCCGCGAAGCCGGTGGGCAGCTCGGGCCGGGGGCCGTGTTCGGCGAGCCGGCGGCGTTCGCGGCGGCTCAGCGCGCGCATGCCGATGAAGGAGAGCAGCGCGGGCAGCAGGGTGACGGACGCGGCGACGGTGAGGACGACGGTCAGGGACGCGGCGACGGCGACGCCGTTGAGGAAGCCGAGCCGCAGGATGAGCATGCCGAGCAGCGCGATGCAGACGGTGGCCCCGGCGAAGACGACGGCCCGGCCGGTGGTGGCGACCGCGATCCGGGCGGCCTCGGCGACGGGCAGACCGCGTTTGAGCCCGGCGCGGTGCCGGGTCACGATGAACAGCGCGTAGTCGATGCCGACGCCGAGGCCGATGAGCAGGCCGAGCATGGGGGCGAAGTCGGCGACCGTCATGAGGTGCCCGAGCAGCACGATGGCGGAGTACGCGGTGCCGACGGACACGAGCGCGGTCGCGATGGGCAGCGCGGACGCGGCGAGCGAGCCGAAGGCGAGGAAGAGGACGACGGCCGCGACGATCACTCCGATGGCCTCGGCGAGATGCCCGCCGGGTGCCTCGGTGAGGCCGACGGCCTCGCCGCCCAGTTCGACCTGGACGCCGTCCCCGGCGGCGGTCCGGGCGGTGTCGACGAGGGCCTGGGCCCGTTCGGTCACCACCCCGTCGGCCTGGGAGGCGAAGGTGACGGAGGCGTACGCGGTACGGCCGTCGGCGCTGATCCTGCCGGGCGCGGAGCCGTACGGGGAGGCGACGGAGGCGATCCCGGGCAGTTCCTCCACCCGGTGGAGCATCGCGGCCATCCGCTGTTCGACGGCGGGATCGCGCACGCTGCCGCGTTCGGTGTGCCAGACGATGGTGCCGCCGTCGCCGCCGATGCCGGGGAAGCCGCGGTCGAGCAGGGCGAGGGCGCGGCCGGACTCGGTGCCGGGCTCCTCGTAGTCGGAGGAGTACGCGCTGCCCGCGACGGCCGCGCCGGCGACGGTCCCGCCCAGGGTGAACAGCCACAGGAGAACGACGACGAGGCGGTGCTTGACGCACCACCGTGCGATGGCTGCCACGGGCGTGCTCCCAGGGTGGATGGGCGGTGCGGCCACTCTTGCAGCCAATAATGATCCTTTGCCCTTTTCGTGGCGTTCCTCACAAGGCATATGCGCGAGGGGGTCCGGCGGGCCGGGGAGGGCGGCCGGGCGAGGCACTGGGAGAGGCACTGGGAGAGCGACCGGGCGGAGGACGTACGGATCAAGCGCTCTCCCGGCACATTCATCGCCTGTTGACGGGCCGGTGAACGGCGCGCGCTGACATGGCGGCATGAACCTGAGACGAACCCTGGCGGGCACCGCCCTCGCCGCCACCCTCGCCTGCGGCCCGCTGGCGACCGGCGCCGTCGCCCAGTCGGGTCCGGCCACGGCCCCGACGACCACCGCCGCCACCACCACCGCCACCGCGCACACGACGGTCGCCACGCCCCACCCGGGGCCCGACGCATCCGCCCGCCCGAAGAAGGGGGACCGCACGGTCCCCGTCCTGCCGTCCGCACCCCTCGACGGCCTGCCGACCTTGCGGGAGGCCCAGGAGCGGGGCCTTCTCGCGGGGCCCGTGACGGCCCCGGGCGAGGCGACGACCCAGGACTTCCCCGGGCCCGGCTGCTCCACGCCCCCGCAGGGCTGGAGCTACCACGACTATCTGAACCCCGGCGAGTGCCTCACCTCGGACACGTACATCGCCGTCAACGTCATGTTCAACCGCTGGTACGAGCTGTGGGTCCAAGCCGACGGCAACCTCGTCTTCTACGACCACAACGAGTCGCCCTACAAGGCCCTGTGGCAGACCGGGACCCAGGGCAACTGGAAGACGTCGCTGTGGATGCAGTGGGACGGCAACGTCGTCCTCTACGACGGATGGGGCAACCCTCTGTGGAACACGGGCACGAACGGCTGCGGCGGCCTGGGCGCCTGGCTGCGGGTCCAGAAGGACGCCAACATCGTCCTGTACGCCCGCGACTGGTCCCCGATCTGGGCCCGCTTCGACGGCCCCGGCTCCCGGCCCTGCTGAGCCGCACCTCCGAGTGATGTTCGCGCGCGGCGAGCCGCGCGCGAACATCGCCGGGGGGGGCAGGGCTACGGCGTCAGACGCGGACCGAGGAGACCTCGGGTTCCCCTCGGACCGACTGCGTCGGCAGCGGCTCGTTCACCGCGAATTGGCACCAGACGATCTTGCCGGGGTCCCGCTCGGCCACGCCCCAGAGGTCGGACAGGGCGTCGACGATCTGGAGGCCGCGGCCCGATTCGCCGTCGGGGGTGCGGACCGCCGGGGTGCCGTCGCCGCTGTCGTGGACTTCGACGCGGAGGAGAGCGGGGTGGTGCAGAAAGAGGACGAGACGGAAGCCCCGGCCGGGCGGGACGCCGTGGCGGAGGGCGTTGGTGGTGAGTTCGCTGACGCACAGGAGTACGTCGTCCGCACGGGTGTGCGCGCCCCAGTCGGCCAGAGCCTTCCGGGTGAAGTCCCGCGCGAGCGGGACGGACAGGCGTTCGCGGCGGTAGAACGCCTCGCGAAACAGGGGGAGTTGGTCGTTCACGGCGCCCACAGTGGACTCTTCCGCCCCACCCGCCCCAGGGACCCGACCCGTACAAATTCGTTGTACGGGTTTGTCGTGCATCGCGTCCGTGTGTCGTGGGGATGGACCGCTCATGCAACACACCAACAAGACCAAAAAAGTCCCGTCCTGGGAAGTGGTCGGCGCGCTCCTGGCGCTGTACCGCAGGCAGGCGGGGCTGACACAGCCGCAGTTGGCCTCCCAGGTGAACCTGGGCCTGGAGACGCTCGGATCGATCGAGCAGGGGCGCCGGGCACTGCGACTGAAGCTCGCCGGCGAAATGGACGACCTGCTGAACACCGGTGGGGCGCTGTCGGTGGCGGTCGCGAAGGCACCGCAGAAAGAGCGCTACCCGGTCTTCGTACAAGACTTCATTGAGCTGGAGGCGCAGGCGATCAGCCTCTGCTCGTACCAGAACGGGGTTGTCCCGGGGCTGCTCCAGACGCCGGAGTACGCCCGCGCGGTCTTCGACTGCCTGTACCCGCCGATCACTCCGCAGGAGGCGGAGGACCGGATGCTCGACCGGATCGACCGTCAGCGGATCTTCGACAAGACGCCGTGGCCGCCGCTGATGTCCTTCCTGCTGGACGAGTCCGTCTTGGAGCGTCCGATCGGCGGGCCGGAGGTACTGCGGGGGCAGATCCTCCATCTGCGCGAGATGGCCGAACTCCCCACCATCGGACTGCAGATCGTTCCGAAGTCGCGGACGAAACACGCGGGGCTCGCCGGGCCCATGGTGCTCATCGAAACGCCTGACCACGAACACGTGGCCTACATCGAGGGGCAGCGGGTCAGCTTCCTCATCGACGACCCCGACGAGGTCGGGATCCTCCAGGCCAAGTATGGAATGCTGCGCTCACAGGCCCTGACGCCGGAAGAAACCATGGGCCTGTTGGAACGTACGGCAGGAGTGACATGAGCGCAGCAGCACTTTCGTGGTTCAAGTCCAGCTACAGCAGCGATGAGGGTGGCGACTGCCTCGAAGTCGCCTACGACTGGCGCAAGTCCAGCTACAGCGGCAGCGAGGGCGGTGATTGCGTCGAGGTGGCCACGCACCCCGCCGCCGTCCACGTCCGCGACTCCAAGCTCGGAGAGACCAGCCCCGTCTTCACCGTCTCCCCCACCACCTGGAACGCGTTCGTCGACACGACCCACTGACCGACCGCACGAGAGAGCGGCCCACACCCCCTGGGGTGCGGGCCGCTCTCTCGTTTCGTCGGCATTCTCCAAGCCGCGAGGGGAATGCTGCGCTCGCAGACCCTGGATACCTCCGACAGGAGAGACATGAACGCAGCACCACTTTCGTGGTTCAAGTCCAGCTACAGCGGCAGCGAAGGCGGCAACTGCCTCGAAGTCGCCTACCAGTGGTTCAAGTCGAGCTACAGCGGTGACGAGGGCGGTAACTGCCTGGAGATCGCTTACCACTGGTGCAAGTCGAGTTACAGCAGCGACGAAGGCGGCGCCTGCGTCGAAGTCGCCGCCCACCCCACCGCCGTCCACGTCCGCGACTCCAAACTCGGCGAGACCAGCCCCGTCTTCACCGTCTCCCCCACCGCCTGGAACACCTTCCTCGGCACCACGCACTGACCGACCGCACGACAAGCAAAGAGCGGCCCACACCCCTCATCAGGGTGCGGGCCGCTCTCTCGCGTCCGTCGAAACGGGGCGGATCAGCCCTCGCTGACGCCCAGCTTCTCCAGGATCAGGTCCTTGACCTTCGCCGCGTCCGCCTGGCCACGGGTGGCCTTCATGACCGCGCCGACCAGGGCGCCGACCGCGGCGACCTTGCCGCCGCGGATCTTGTCGGCGATGGCCGCGTTGCCCGCGATGGCCTCGTCCACGGCCGTGCCGAGCGCGCCGTCGTCGGAGACGACCTTCAGACCGCGCTTCTCCACGACCTCGTCCGGGGTGCCCTCGCCCGCGAGAACGCCTTCGATGACCTGACGGGCCAGCTTGTCGTTCAGGTCGCCGCCGGCGACCAGGGCGGAGACCCGGGCGACGTCCGCCGGGGTGATCGGCAGCTCGTCCAGGGCGACACCGCGCTCGTTGGCGTTACGGGCGAGCTCGCCCATCCACCACTTGCGCGCCGACGCCGCGTCCGCGCCCGCCTCGATGGTGGCGACGATCGGGTCGACCGCGCCCGCGTTGAGGATGGACTGCATCTCCAGGTCGGCGACGCCCCACTCCTCGCGCAGCCGGTTGCGGCGCAGCCTCGGCAGCTCGGGCAGACCCTTCCGCAGTTCCTCGACCCACTCGCGCGCGGGGGCCACCGGCACCAGGTCCGGCTCGGGGAAGTAGCGGTAGTCCTCGGCGTTGTCCTTGATGCGGCCCGAGGTGGTGGAGCCGTCGTCCTCGTGGAAGTGACGGGTCTCCTGGATGATCGTGCCGCCGGCCTCCAGGACCGCCGCGTGACGCTGGATCTCGAAGCGCGCCGCACGCTCGACGGAGCGCAGCGAGTTGACGTTCTTCGTCTCCGAGCGGGTGCCGAACTGCTCGGCATCCTTCTTCATCAGCGACAGGTTGACGTCGCAGCGCATCTGGCCCTTGTCCATGCGCGCCTCGGAGACGCCCAGGGCACGGATCAGCTCGCGCAGCTCGGCGACGTACGCCTTGGCGACCTCGGGGGCCCGCTCGCCCGCGCCGACGATCGGCTTGGTGACGATCTCGATCAGCGGGATGCCGGCCCGGTTGTAGTCGAGCAGCGAGTGCGAGGCGCCGTGGATGCGGCCGGTCGCGCCACCCACGTGGGTGGACTTGCCGGTGTCCTCCTCCATGTGGGCGCGCTCGATCTCCACGCGGAAGATCTCGCCGTCCTCCAGCTGCACGTCGAGGTAGCCGTCGAAGGCGATGGGCTCGTCGTACTGGGAGGTCTGGAAGTTCTTCGGCATGTCCGGATAGAAGTAGTTCTTCCGGGCGAAGCGGCACCACTCGGCGATCGAGCAGTTCAGCGCGAGGCCGATCTTGATGGCGGACTCGACGCCGATCTCGTTGACGACCGGCAGGGCGCCGGGCAGGCCGAGACAGGTCGGGCACGTCTGCGTGTTGGCGTCCTGGCCCAGCTCGGTGGAGCAGCCGCAGAACATCTTCGTCTTCGTGCCCAGCTCGACATGGACCTCAAGGCCCATGACGGGGTCGTACACGGCGAGAGCCGCCTCGTACGACAGCAGTTCAGTGACAGTCACGGTGGAACTTCCCTCTCAGCCCAGCAGGACGTCGTCGTCGCCGAGGCGCTTCAGCTCGCGGTACAGGATCGCGAGGCCGGTCACGATGGCGGCGGCGGACACGACGGCGTCGATGAGCTGGAGCGTGTCGTGCTCGGAGCGCGCCTTCTTGACCTGCTTGGCGACGCCGACGGCACCGAACGCGGTGGTGCCCATGGACAGGTACGTACCGGTCTTGGACTTCTTGAAGCCCTTGGCCTTCTGCAGTGCACTGGTCACAGCGACGGAGCCTCCTCAAGCAGCGGGTGACCCCACTTTTCCACGAAGGCGGCCTCGACGGCGGCACCGACCTTGTACAGGCGGTCGTCCTTCAGGGCGGGGGCGATGATCTGCAGGCCGACCGGCAGGCCGTCCTCCGGCGCGAGGCCGCAGGGCAGCGACATGGCGGCGTTGCCGGCCAGGTTGGTCGGGATGGTGCACAGGTCCGCGAGGTACATCGCCATCGGGTCGTCGGCGCGCTCGCCGATCGGGAAGGCGGTGGTCGGCGTCGTCGGGGAGACGAGCACGTCGACCTGCTCGAACGCCTTCTCGAACTCGCGGGTGATGAGGGTACGGACCTTCTGGGCCGAGCCGAACCACGCGTCGTAGTAACCGGAGCTCAGGGCGTACGTACCGAGGATGATGCGGCGCTTCACCTCGGGGCCGAAGCCGGCCTCGCGGGTCAGGGCGGTGACGTCCTCGGCGGACCGCGAGCCGTCGTCGCCGGCCCGCAGGCCGTAGCGCAGACCGTCGAAGCGGGCCAGGTTCGAGGAGCACTCGGACGGCGCGATCAGGTAGTACGCGGACAGCGCGAGGTCGAAGGTGGGGCAGTCCACCTCGACGATCTCGGCGCCCAGCGACTTCAGCAGCTCGACGGACTCGTCGAAGCGCTGCACGACACCGGCCTGGTAGCCCTCGCCGCGGAACTGCTTGACGACACCGACGCGCATGCCGGCGACGGAGCCGTTGCGGGCGGCCTCGACGACCGGCGGGACCGGGGCGTCGATGGACGTCGAGTCGAGCGGGTCGTGGCCGGCGATGGCCTCGTGCAGCAGGGCCGCGTCGAGGACCGTACGGGCACACGGGCCGCCCTGGTCGAGCGAGGACGAGAAGGCGACCATGCCGTAGCGGGACACCGAGCCGTAGGTCGGCTTGACGCCGACGGTACCGGTGACGGCGGCGGGCTGGCGGATGGAACCGCCGGTGTCCGTGCCGATCGCGAGCGGGGCCTGGTACGCGGCGAGCGCGGCCGAGGAACCGCCGCCGGAGCCGCCGGGGATCCGGGTGAGGTCCCAGGGATTGCCGGTCGGGCCGTAGGCGCTGTTCTCCGTGGAGGAGCCCATCGCGAACTCGTCCATGTTGGTCTTGCCCAGGATGACCACGTCCGCGGCCTTCAGGTTCTTGACCAGCGTGGCGTCGTACGGAGGGATCCAGCCCTCCAGCATCTTCGAGCCGACCGTGGTGGGAATGCCCTGGGTCGTGAAGATGTCCTTGAGCGCGAGCGGGACGCCGGCCAGCGGGCCGAGCTTCTCGCCCCGGGCGCGCTTCTCGTCGACGGCGCGGGCCTGGGCGAGGGCGCCCTCCCGGTCGACGTGCAGGAAGGCGTGGACCTTCTCGTCGACGGCGTCGATCCGGGCCAGGTGGGCCTCGGTGACCTCGACGGCGGTGAGCTCGCCGGAGGCGATCTTCGCCGCGATCTCCGCGGCGGTGAGCTTGATGATGGTGCTGTGGTCCGTCATGGAGTGGTCAGTCCTCCCCGAGGATCTGCGGCACCTTGAAACGCTGCTGCTCCTGGGCGGGGGCGCCGGAGAGCGCCTGCTCCGGGCTGAGCGACGGTCGGACCTCGTCCGCGCGCATGACGTTGGTCAGCGGCAGCGGGTGGGAGGTCGGCGGTACGTCTTGGTCGGCGACCTCGGAGACGCGGGCGACCGCGCCGATGATGTCGTCGAGCTGTCCGGCGAAGTGGTCGAGTTCTTCTGCCTTGAGCTCCAGACGTGCCAGCCGTGCGAGGTGGGCGACCTCCTCGCGCGTGATGCCAGGCATGCGGATCCTCACGGGGTGAGTTTGATGGTGTTGGGGCCAATCCTATGGGGCCCGCGCCACTGCCCGTGAACTGAGCAAGTAAGTAAGTAAGTGAACCAGCCCCGCCCGCGCCCGCCTACCGCGCCACCTGCCCCGACGGACGGTCCAGGTCCGTCACCGCCGTGATCCCGGTGTTCACCGCCGTGATCCCGGTGTTCGCCGCCGTCTGAGCCGCCGCTTGCGCTGCCACCTGCGCTGCCACCTGTGCCGCCGCTTGCGCGGCAGCCTGCGCGGCCGCCTCCGCGGCGATCTCGGAGGGGCGGCGCCAGCCGTGCTCGCCCCGGGCGCGCAGCCAGGCGGTGGCCTCGGCGGGCGGCATGGCGGCGGCGACGAGCCAGCCCTGGACGGCGTCACAGCCGAGGTCGCGCAGCCGCTCCCAGGTCTCGTCGTCCTCGACGCCCTCGGCGACGACCAGCAGGCCGAGGGAGTGGGCGAGGTCGACGGTGCAGCGCACGATCTCGGCGTCCTCGGTGTCGACGGCGAGACGGGCGACGAAGGAGCGGTCGATCTTCAGCTCGCTCACCGGGAGGCGGCGCAGATGGACGAGCGAGGAGTAGCCGGTGCCGAAGTCGTCGAGGGACATCTTGACGCCGTGGCCGGTGAGGCCGGCCATGGTGTCGGCGGCCCGCTGCGGGTCCTCCAGGAGGACGTGCTCGGTTATCTCCAGCTGGAGCGCGCCGGCCGGGACGCCGTGGCGGGCGAGGCGGGCGGCGACGGCGCCGGCGAAGCCGGGGGTGTGGACGTCGCGCGGGGAGACGTTGACGGCGACGGGTACGTCCAGGCCCTGCGCCCGCCAGCGGGCGACCTGGGCGAGCGCGGTCTCCAGGACGTACTCGGTGAGGTGCGGCATCAGTCCGGAGGACTCGGCTATCGCGATGAACTCGTCCGGCGGGACCTTTCCCCGGTCCGGGTGGACCCAGCGGACCAGCGCCTCCAGACCGGCGACCTGGCCGTCGAAGCGGACCTTGGGCTGGTAGTGGAGTTCGACGTCGCCGGCGTCGAGCGCGCGGCGCAGGTCGCCGAGGAGGCCGAGGCGGTCGGGGGTGTTGGAGTCGCGCTTCGACTCGTACACCTCGACGCCCGTACGGTCCCGCTTCGCCTGGTACATGGCGACGTCGGCGCGGCGCAGCAGGCCCTCGGCGTCCAGGGCGTGCTCGGGGAAGACGGCGACGCCGGCGCTGGCCTCCAGGACGAGGGTGAGGCCGTCGAGGTCGAGCGGGGAGGACAGCTCGGCGACGAGGTGGCGGGCGACCCGCTGGGCGCTGGTGGTGGAGTCGGCCGTGGGCAGCAGGACGGCGAACTCGTCGCCGCCGAGCCGGGCCGCCTCGGCGCCGCGCGGCAGGGCGAGCCGGAGCCGTTCGGCGATCTGGAGCAGCAGCCGGTCGCCGGCGAGGTGGCCGAGGGTGTCGTTGACGGACCGGAAGCGGTCGAGGTCGATGAGGACGAGGGCGGAACGGACGCCCTGGCCCTCGGCCTCCTCCAGGGCGGTCCAGGTGCGTTCCAGGAGCCACTGGCGGTTGGGCAGGCCGGTGAGATGGTCGCGGAGCTGTTCCTCGGCGCGGGCGCGGGCGATCCACAGGGTGGAGTCGAGGGCGATCAGCGGGACGGCGAAGAGCGGCAGGAGCGCGGGGCGCGAGGCGGTGACGACGCAGACGAGCGGGGCGATCGCGAACAGCGCGAGGGCGACGAGGCCCTGGCGGAGCAGGGCGCTGCGGGCGATGGTGGGCAGTCCGCCGCCCTGCGGCGCGAGCGCGTACCAGAGCAGCAGGCGGGTGCAGACAAGGTAGGCGACGGCGGCGAGCACGATCTCGGGGACGTCGGCGATACCGCCGTCCAGGGGCTGCCAGGGGTGGGCGACGGTCGGGACGTCGCCGAAGGTCGCGAGGACGAGCGCGGCGGCGCCGGTGCCGAGGACGTCCACGGCGCCGTGCAGCAGGCCCTGGCGCCAGCGGTGGCGGCGGGCGGCGGCGACGAGGACGACGACGGAGAGCGAGACCAGAGCGGCCGGCACCCAGCCGTACAGGAGGAGGACGGCGAGGGTGAGCGCGGCGCCGGAGCCGGTGCCGCCCCACCAGCGGTCGCGGCCGAGCGCGACGAGGTGGCCCACGATGAGGCCGGTAAGGACGGCGAGGGACCAGCCGGCCGCGCCGTCGGGGAAGAGTGCCTGACCGGTGCTCAGGGTGTGGTGGAGTCCTGCGGCGAACGCGACGGCGGCGATGCCCACCAGCGCCGCGGGCAGCCCGGAGGCGAAGCCCACGAAGGCCGCGCGGGCCTGGGGCCGCGCGATGGGGGCGGCGCTCTCGGTCGGTTTCATTCCCGTCCCTCTCACAGCCGGCGGTGCCGTCGCGACACGGCGCCGCCGACCTGCCGCCGGCAGGTCCGTCGCCATGCCGCCGGGCGGTCGCCGCGCCGAGTGTTGTCCGAACCGCGTGTTCCGCTGTCGCGCCGGCTGGGCCCTCGCACGGCCGTGCGCGACGGACGCACAGTCACCACAGTAGGCCGCGAAGGGCCGCTGCGGGCAGTGCTCTCCTTCTCTTGCCCGAATGCGACCCCGCCACCCGTAACGATCTGGTATGCGCCGAACGGGTGAGCTAGCCCGGTCCCCGAGGGGCCTCCGGGGGCCCCGGCCGCGGCCGGAAACCGTCCGTGCGCCTCCCCCGAGGGGCGCACGGACGACCCCGCCGCGGACCGGATCCGGGCGGGGCCGGACGGGGTCCGGGCCGGTGCCGCAGCGGGGCCCGGGGGCTATTCGGCGACGGGCAGAGCGGCGTCCCGCGCGGCGTCGGGGCCCTGTTCGAGCAGGACGGCGAAGCCCGCCTCGTCCAGAACCGGAACCTTCAGCTGCATCGCCTTGTCGTACTTGGAACCAGGGTTGTCACCGACGACCACGAAAGCGGTCTTCTTCGAAACGGAACCGGTCACCTTCGCTCCGAGGTTCTGGAGCGACTCTTTTGCGCCATCCCTGGTGTAGTCCTTCAGAGTGCCGGTGACGACCACGGTCAGTCCGTCCAGCGGACGGGGACCCTGCTCCTCCCCCGCGCCCTCGTCCTCCAGGGCGACTCCGGCCGCGCGCCACTTGCGCACGATCTCGCGGTGCCACTCCTCCTCGAACCACTGCTTCACGGACGCGGCGATGATCCCGCCGATGCCGCCGGTCGCCGCCGCCAGCTCCTCCTCCGTGGCCTGCTCGATCCGCTCCAGGGAGCGGAACTCGCGGGCCAGCGCCTCGGCCGCGACCGGTCCGACGTGACGGATCGACAGACCATTGAGGAAGCGGGCCAGCGGGCGGGTCTTCGCCTCCTCGATGTGCTTCAGCATGGCGAGCGCGTTCTTCTTCGGCTCGCCCTTCTGGTTGGCGAAGACCGAGACGATCTTCTCCTCGCCGGTCTTCGGGTCCCGCTTGGGCAGCCCGCTGTCCGGGTCGAGGACGTACGCCCGGATCGGCAACAGCTGCTCGATGGTGAGGTCGAACAGGTCGCCCTCGTCGCTCAGCGGCGGCTCGGCCGGCTCCAGCGGGCGGGTGAGCGCCGCCGCCGCGACCATGCCGAAGTTCTCGATGTCGAGGGACGAGCGGCCGGCGAGGAAGGCCAGCCGCTCGCGCAGCTGGGCGGGACACGTCCGCGCGTTGGGGCAGCGCAGATCGATGTCACCTTCCTTCATCGGCTTCAGCGGCGTCCCGCACTCGGGGCACTCGGCCGGCATCACGAACTCGCGCTCGGTGCCGTCCCGCAGGTCCACCACCGGGCCGAGGATCTCCGGGATGACGTCACCGGCCTTGCGCAGCACGACCGTGTCACCGATCAGCACGCCCTTAGCCTTGACGACCTCCTGGTTGTGCAGGGTGGCGAACTCGACCTCGGAACCGGCCACCGTCACCGGCTCGACCTGCGCGTACGGCGTGACGCGCCCGGTGCGGCCGACGCCGACCTTGATGTCGATCAGCTTGGAGTTGACCTCCTCCGGCGCGTACTTCCAGGCGATCGCCCAGCGCGGGGCGCGCGCCGTGGAGCCGAGCCGGCCCTGGAGCGGGATCTCGTCGAGCTTGACGACGACGCCGTCGATCTCGTGCTCGACGGAGTGCCGGTTCTCGCCGAAGTACGTGATGAACTCCCGTACGCCGTCGAGGGAGTCGACCACCTTGTTGTGCCGGGCGGTGGGCAGGCCCCACTCGTGCAGCAGCTCGTAGGCGTCCGAGAGACGGGCGATCTCCAGGCCCTCGTGCGCGCCGATGCCGTGCACCACCATGTGCAGCGGCCGGGTCGCCGTCACCTTCGGGTCCTTCTGGCGCAGCGAACCCGCCGCCGCGTTGCGCGGATTGGCGAACGGCTTGTCCCCGGCCTCCACCAGGCGCGCGTTCAGCGCCTCGAAGCCGGCCATCGGGAAGTAGACCTCGCCGCGGATCTCGACCAGCGCCGGGACGCGCTCGCCGCGCAGCCGGTGCGGGATGTCCGCGATCGTGCGCACGTTGGGCGTGATGTCCTCGCCCGTACGCCCGTCGCCGCGGGTCGCGGCCCGGGTCAGCCGGCCGTTCTCGTACGTGAGGTTGACGGCGAGACCGTCGACCTTCAGCTCGCACAGGAAGTGGTACGTGCCCGCGCCGACGTCCTTGGCGATCCGCTCGGCCCAGGCGGCCAGCTCCGCGTCGTCGAACGCGTTGTCCAGCGACAGCATCCGCGAGCGGTGCTCGACGGAGGTGAACTCCGTCTCGTACGAGCCCGCCACCTTCTGGGTCGGCGAGTCGGGCGTCCGCAGATCCGGGTACTCCTCCTCCAGCTCCTCCAGCGACCGCAGGAGCCGGTCGAACTCCGCGTCGCTGACGACCGGCTGGTCCTTCACGTAGTACCGGAAGCGGTGCTCCTCGACCTGCTCCGCCAGCTCGGCGTGCTTCTCCCGCGCCTCGGCGGGGGCGGCGGAGGCCCCCTGTTCGACTGTCACCGTTTCTCGTCCTCCCGTAGCCTGGAATCCGGTCACTCTGGGTTGTCCGCGAGCGAGCGAGCCGCCCGCGCACAGTGGGCGAGAGCCTTGCGCGCGTACGCCGGCGAGGCACCCGCCAGACCACAGGCCGGGGTGACCACCACGGACTCGGCGAGAGTCCCCGGATTCAGCCCCAACCTGCGCCACAGCGTCCTGACACCCATGACGCTACCGCCCGGGTCCGACAATCCCCCCGCGACCGCCCCCGCGGCGGCGTCCGTGGCGGGCACCACACCGGCGAACAGCTTCGTACCGGCCTCCACGGCCTCGCCGATCGGCTCCTCGTCACGCTCGGTGAGAAGCGAGAAGTCGAACGAAACCCCGGCCGCCCCGGCCCGGCGCAGCAGCGCGAACGGCACGCCCGGCGCGCACGAATGCACCACGGTGGGCCCCTCGTGCGCCCCCATGACCTCGCGCAGGGTGCTCTCCACCACCTGCCGGTCCACGGCCCGGTGGGTGCGGTAGCCGCTGGCCGTACGGATCTGCCCGAGGAGCACGGAGGTCAGCGACGGCTCGTCGAGCTGGAGCACCACCCGGGCTCCCGGCACCCGCTTGCGCACCTCGGCCAGGTGCAGCCGCAGTCCCTCGGCGAGCGAGCCGGCCAGATCGCGGCAGGCGCCGGCGTCGGACAGCGCCGCCTCGCCGCCGCGCAGTTCGAGCGCGGCGGCGAGCGTCCACGGCCCGACCGCCTGCACCTTCAACGCGCCCTCGTACCCCTGGGTGAACTCCTCCAGGGCGTCCAGGTCCTCGCCCAGCCAGGAGTGCGCGCGCCGGGTGTCGCGCCCGGGGCGGTCGCCGAGCCGCCAGCCGCTCGGCTCCACGCGCGCGTACAGCTCGACCAGCATCCCCGTGGTCCGCCCGATCATGTCCGCGCCGGGCCCGCGCGCGGGCAGCTCCGCGAGGAACGGGAAGTCCTCGAAGGAGCCGGTCACGGTCTTCGCCGCCTCCCGCGCGTCCCCGCCGGGCAGGGATCCGACGCCGGTGGCGGGGGCCCAGGGGAAGGGCGCGGGCTCGGCGGGCGCGGTGGTCTCGCTGGTGTTCTCGCTCACCCCGGAAGGGTACGCGGCGGGGGGTCGGCGACGGTTCGGGCGCGAAGGGGTGGGGCGGGGCCGGGGCGGGGTCGGGGTGGGGTCGGGGCGCGGCCCAGGGGAGGTGAACGTGGGAGCAGGAGCAGGAGCGGGGCCATGGCCTGGGCCCGGTCGGGGGAGTCCGGCCGTTCCCCTCAGGGTGTCGGCCGCCGCGCGGGGCCGCCGTGCGATGGGGTGGTCGCACATCCCCTTAAAACCTGGAGGAATCATGCGTGTTCGCAACCTGGCGGCTGCCGCGTTCGCGGGGCTCGCCCTGGCCCTCGCCGCCCCGGCGGCCGGGCAGGCGGCCGACGGCCTCGGGCAGATCGACATCAGCCACACCCAGACCGACACCGTCGCCATCCAAGGGTCCGGCATCGTGAACGCCGGAGATGTCATCTGGGACGGCAACACCACCGGGTCCGTCAGTCTGGGCGGAGAGGACTGAGGCCGAGGCTGAGGCCGGGAAGGCTGAGGCCGGGAAGGCTGAGGCCGGGAAGGCTGAGGCCGGGAAGGCTGAGGCCGGGAGGCCGGAGCCGCCGCCCGGGCGGGATCGGCCCGCCCGGGCGGCGGCCGTCTCCGGTCACCGCTCGTGTGCCGACGCGCGACCGCTGTCGTACGTCGGCACAGGCGTTCAGCGGCCCGGGCGGACCGTCAGATCGTTGACCTCGGCGTCCCTCGGCAGGTCGATCGCCATGACGATCGTGGTGGCGACCGACTCCGGGTCGATCCAGCGCTCCGCGTCGTACTCCTCCCCCTGCGCCTGGTGCACCTTCACCTGCATGGGGGTCGCGGTCCGGCCCGGGTACACGGACGTGACCCGCACCCCGTTGCCGTGCTCCTCCAGCCGCAGCGCGTCGGCGAGCGCCTTCAGGCCGTGCTTGGAGGCGGCGTACGCGCTCCACTCGGCGTTCGCGCGCAGGCCGGAGCCCGAGTTGACGAAGACCACGTGCCCCTTGCCGACCCGCAGCTGGGGCAGGAAGTGCCGGGTCAGTTCGGCGGGGGCGATCAGATTGACGTTCAGCTGATGGTGCCATGCCTTCGGGGTCAGCTCGCCGACCTGCCCGAGGTCGACGACACCGGCGACGTGCACCAGCGTGTCGACGCGCTCGGGCATCTTCTGGTGCGAGAACGCCCACGACAGGCGGTCCGGGTCCGCGAGGTCCCCGACGAGCGTCCGCGCCCCCGGGAATTGCGCCGCCAGCTCCTTCGCCCGCCCGGCATCGCGCGCGTGCAGCACGAGTTCGTCCCCGCGCGCGTGCAGCCGCCGCGCGACGGCGGCCCCGATACCCGAGCCGGCTCCGGTGATCACATGAGTAGCCATGGCCCCATGGTCTCACCAGGGAATCCGGCCAGGGGGCTCTGACCAGGGCTTGTGTCGGGAGCTTGGGCGGGGCCGGGCACGGGCAGAGGGCGGGGCTCGGGCGGGGGCCCGAGGGCCTTTGTCGTCAGGAAGAGGGCCGGGCGGGCGAGGGGACGGAGGGGGAGGGGGGAACCGGGGTGGTGGCGGACCAGAAGTCCGAGTGGACGTGCGGGGTGGGGATCTTGCCGTAGGCGTACCGAGGACCGTTGGGTGCGGTCACGGGCTCGGCGACGTCCGACTTCCCGGCGCAGGGCGTCGTCACGTCGAAGAACGCCTGCCCCTGGTGGCCGACCGTGAGATCGAACTGGAAGCCTTCGGGGCTCCGGGCGAAGATCGACGGCATCTCCTGATTCCGGTTGACCCCGGTGATCTCGTAGCCGCTCTTCTTCCAGGAGCGTTCGATCACCCCGAGGAAATTGCCCCGCCGCTGCTCGGAGATGACCGTCGTCACGGTCCGGCGCCGGGTCACCGTGCAACTCCCGCTGGTCCAGGTCTCATGGGCCCACTGGACCTCGGGCACGACGGCCTTCAGCGTCTCGTCCAGCATCCCGTCGGCGCGCTCCGCCGCCTCCTGCATGTTCATGTCCGTGCTTGCTCCTCCGCCGCTCCGCTGTCCGCAGCCGGCCACGATGACACCCGCCAGGACGACGGCCGGGACGACGACGGCGACGGCGCGCCGCAGCGGCCTCCGCTCCCCTCGCTTCACCGGTACGCCTCCCTGGTGATCTGGTCGGGCCGGCCGACGACGATCCGGCTGATGTTGTTGGCCGACTGACGGTCCAGTTCCGGCGTGAAGTACTGGGAATGCGCGTCGAAGCCGCCCAGATCCGCGACCATCCTGGGCCCGTCGTCGACCTCGAAGCGCTGCGCTCCGAAGCCGGCGGCGGCCGGGTCCCGGCCGAAGTAGAGATGGTCGGTGACACGGCTCGCCTGGAGCGCCCCGACAGGACCGGCGGTCATGACCGCCCCGAGGGCGAACTCGACCGGCGTGGGGAGGTGTGTCACCGGATCGTTCTCCGCCGACCCGACGAAAACGTGTTCCCTTCCCACGCCAAGGTCCTCGGCCCGGTCCACTCCCACCCCCGGACTGCCGAGCAGGATCACCTCGTCCACGCCCGGGATCCCGCCGCTTTGGCGGGCCGCCGTACCCACCGTCAGCGAGCCGTACGAGTGGCCGATGGCCGTGAGATGGGGATCGGCGTTCTTGTTCGTCGCGTCGAGTCCCTCCATGAACGCGCGGTACGCGGGCGCGCCCGCCGTCGCGTTGCCGGTGGACAGGACGGTCGCCGCGTTGGGCGCCTCGTAGCCGAGCCAGACGATCGCGGCGCTGGACGGGTCCAGCCGGCGTGCCCCGATGGCCGTGTCCTGGGCGCGCTTCATCGTGTCCGTCACGAAATCGGCGTCCAGTTTCGTGCCCAGTCCCGGCACGTACGCCGAAACGTTCCGGGACGTGTCCGGGTCGCCGTAGGAGACGATCGCGCGGCCGTTGCCCTTGTCGTCGACGTCGAGCAGGAACATCGGCGGCTCGCTCGGCTCGTCCAGCCGGTCCTGGATCATACGGAGAGCCTCGATCTTGGACTCCTGGCCGCCTTCCTCCTCCATCTCCTCGATGAGGAGCGGGAGATAGCGGCGGTTGGCCTCGTCGCGGACGGCGGCGGGGATGCCGTCGACGTCGCCGATCAGGTCGGGGGCGATGTCCAGGTACTCCCGGCGCTGTTCGTCGGTGAGCCCTTCCCACCAGGCGAGGCGGTCGGCGGGGCTCTTGTCCACGGGGACGGCGGCGACGAGGTGGTGGCCGACCGCCGAGCGGACGTCCGCCGTGTCGCGGGCCACGTCCTCCCAGGTCTTCCCGGTGACGTCGAGCCCCTCGGCGGCGCGGAGGCCGTCCAGGGTCCTGGCGAACGTCGCGTCGAGGGAGGCGGCGGTCGTGACGGCGTCGGCGATCCGGTCGGCGATGTCCTGGGCCCGCGCGGCATGCGGGTTGGCGGAGGCGAAGGGAAGGGGGTGCCGGGCGGCCTCGGCGAGGCGGCGCGGGTCCAGCGGGAGGCTGCCCCGGGCCGTACCGCCGGGGGCCGTGGTGTCGCCGACGCCCGGGACGGGGCTGTCGGCGGGGGCGGCCGGGTAGGCGACGGAGCCGTCCTCGTGGACGGTGAAGCCCCGTTCCTCGGCGTCCCGCAGTGCGTCCTGGAGCCGGCGCTGGGGTTCGGCCAGGTCCGCCGCCAGGGCGTCCAGGGTGGACCGGACCAGGCCGCACTCGGTGTGCAGGTAATGGAAGTTACGGCTCAGCCGGCGCAGCCGGCCGAGCGCGGCCTCGGCGGACTCGCCCGCCTGGGTCTCGCGCAGCCGCGCGGTCATCGCCCGGTCGACACGGCCCCGGTCGGTGCCGGCGCGGTGCGAGAGCTGCTGCCAGCCGTCGCCCGCCTCCGCCAGTTCCGTGAGCCTGAGATCCCGGAGCAGCCGCCAGGTCAGGGCGGGGCCTGCCGTGCTCATCGGCGCGGCCCGTACGGAGCGCGGGCGCGGGTGGTGAAGTGGGTCACGCGCCGACGCTAGTAGCGCCGGTCCCCTCCGGCGGTGCCGCGCGGCCGATCGGCACACGATCGGGTGGCCGGTACGTCAGCGGGGGAACACGGGCCACCCGATCGCGTATCGGAGACGGCGCACGCGTGGGCGTCGGACATGTCGTCGGACGCTACGTAGGACGGGGCGTCGGACGGGTCGGTGCACGCGTCGTCGGGCACGTCGTCGGACGGGTCGGTGCACGCTTCGTCGGACATGTCGTCGGACACGTCGGTGCCGGGGCACGCGGGCGAGGGGCTCGGACGTGACGGGGCGTGGACGCGGCAAGACCCGCCCGCGCGCGGTGAGGCGCGCGGACGGTCCGGACAGGGGCAGGGCCCCGCGCGCGGTCAGGCCTGGCGGCTCGACTCCAGGTAGGCCAGGGCGGCCTCGCCGTCCTCCGCGAAGAAGACCAGGTCGGCGAGGGGGACCGGCAGGAAGCCCTCCTCCTCCATGCGGCGGAACTGGCTCTTCAGGCCGTCGTAAAACCCGGCGGTGTTGAGCAGGACTATCGGCTTGTCGTGCTTGCCGTGCTTCTTCAGCTCCATGATCTCGGTGGCCTCGTCGAGCGTGCCCGTGCCGCCGACCATGACGACGATCGCGTCCGACTTGGCGAGGAGCAGGGCCTTGCGCTCGGCGAGGTCCTTGGCGATGACCATCTCGTCGGCGCCCTGACGCGCCTTGGCGGCGAGGAAGTCGACGGAGACGCCGACCAGCCGGCCCCCGGCCTCCTCGACACCGTCCGCGACGACCTTCATCAGGCCGGACTCGGAGCCGCCCCACACCAGGGTGTGGCCCGCCTTGCCCATGCGCTCCGCGAAGTCGCGGGCGGGGACGGTGTATCGGTCGGCGAGGTCGGCGGCGGAGAGGAAGACGCAGATATTCATGACAGAACCGTAGGCCCTGGCACTGACACCCTGTGACATCGGGGTTTTTTCGAGATTTTCCGACGGCGAGCGATGAGTTCCGCGCGGGCCTGCGGTCTCCTCTTTCATGGACGAGGTGACAACCACACCGGCCCGCACCAAGGGCCTGGTCAGGGCGCAGGACGGCACACGAATCGCCTACGAGCGGTGCGGGGACGGCCCGCCGCTGATCCTGGTGGGCGGCGTGCCGGGGGCGGCGACGGACGGGAGCGAGCGGGCGCTGGCCGCGCTGCTCGCCCGGCACTTCACGGTGGTCGCGTACGACCGCCGGGCCGGCCGGGAAGCGCGGGAGATCGGCGATCTGGCGGCGCTCGTCGAGGCGGTGCGCGAGGAGACCGGCACGACGGCGGCCATGCATGGCACGGCGTCCGGCGGCACGCTCGCCCTCGCGGCGGTGGCGGCCGGGGTTCCGGTGGGTCAGCTGTCGGTGTACGAGCCGCCGCTGCCGGTCCGCGCGGCGGCGGAGGAGGAGGGCGAGTGGGTGTCGGGGGGCGAGCGGGCGTACGGCGTGGTGGACGCGGGCGGGCTGGACCGGGTCCACGCGCGCGTACTCGTGGTCGACGGCGGGGCGAGCCCGGCCGGGACGCGGCGCGCGGCCCGTACCGTCGCCGCCGCCGTCCCGCGCGGCCGGCACCGTACCCTCACCGGCCAGACGCACGAGGTCGCCCCGCACGTCCTCGCGCCGGTCCTCGCGGACTTCCACGCGAGGGAACTGGCGGGGGTGTGATCCGGCGGGGCCGGGCGGGGTGGGGCCCGGGTCGGGTCGGAGCGGCGGTGCGAGGGTCCGCGTCATGAGGGGGTGAGGCCCCCTCCCCCGCCGCCGGGAGCGCGCGCACTGGGAGACTGCTTCCGTTCGCCGGCACGCGCGGGGCCGCCACCACGGCCCGGTGCTCCGGCCGTACGCACCACCCGCACCGCCCGCACCCCCGCACCCTCCCGAAGGACGACCGCCCGTGGACGACGCACGACGAGACGTTCCGGGCACCCGCCCGCGCCGCATACGACGGGCCGTCCCCGGCCTGGCCAAGCCGGGCCCGTGGACGCGCGGCCCGGTGCTCACGGTGGCGGCGCTGCTCCTCGGTCTGCTGCTCGCGCTGCACTCGGGGATCACGGACCGGGGTGGTCTCGGCAGCCTGGTGGAAACGTTCCTGCCCTGGTTCGGTCTGTTCGTCCCGCTGCTCCTCGCCGGGGCCCTGTGGCGTCGCTCGGCCGCGGCGGTCATTGCGCTGCTGCTGCCGGTGTCGGCGTGGCTGGCGCTCTTCGGCGGCCTGTTCTCCGACCGGTCCCAGCCGGGCGGCGACCTCACCCTGGTCAGCCACAACGTCAACGCCGAGAACGCCGACCCGGTCGGTACCGCCCACGATCTGGCCGCCGCCGGAGCGGACCTGCTGGCGCTCCAGGAGATGACTCCGCGGGCCGCCGACGTGTACGCGCGCGAGCTGGCGGCGGCCTACCCGTACCACTCGGTCCAGGGCACGGTCGGGCTGTGGAGCAAGCTGCCGCTGTCGGACTCCCGGGCGGTCGACGTCCTGCGGGGCGACGTCGGGCCGCTGGCGAAGACCCGGCGGTCCGAGGACCGTCCCGTGGAGCCGCCCCGGGCGCTGCGCGCCACGGTGACCACCGAACGGGGACCCCTCGCGGTGTACGTGGTCCACCTCGGGTCGGTACGGCTGATGCCCAGGGGCGGCTTCTGGACGGACTCGCGCGACGCCGGCGCCGTCGCGCTCACCCAGGCCGTCGCCGCCGAGCCGAACGAGCGGGTGGTGGTGCTCGGCGATCTGAACGGCACCACCGACGACCGCGTGTTCGACGGCCTGACCTCGCGGCTGCGTTCGGTCCAGGAGGCGGCCGGGCGCGGCTTCGGCTTCAGCTGGCCGGCGTCCTTCCCGGTGGCGCGGATCGATCAGATCCTGGTCGGGGGCCTCGCACCGAAGAGCTCGTGGGTCCTGCCGGACACGGGCAGCGACCATCTGCCGGTGGCGGCGCGCGTCGGCTGGTGACCGACGGGACGCGGGACATAGGGCATACGACATAGGACATAGGACACGGAAGAGCGGCCGGCCATCAGGCCGACCGCTCTTCTTCGTCATCGGGGCGCCCGGGCATCCGGGCCTACGGGCCTACGGGCCTACAGCCGGGACCGTTTCTCAGGCTCCGGCGGTGGCTTCCGCCGTCCGGCGCGTGGTCGTCGCGATCGTCGCCGAACCGACGACGCGGGTGCCGTCGTACAGCACGATCGCCTGCCCGGGGGCGATGCCCCGGACCGGCTCGTCGAAGGTGACGGACAGTCCGCCGTCCACCATGACCGCGCTGACCGGGGTCTCGTCGCCGTGCGCGCGGAGCTGCGCGGTGTAGCGGCCGGGGCCGTCGGGCGCGATGCCGCACCAGCGGGGCTTGATGGCGGTGAGCGCGGTGACGTCGAGGGCCTCGGCGGGGCCGACGGTGACGGTGTTGTTCACGGGCGAGATGTCGAGGACGTAGCGCGGCTTGCCGTCCGGCGCGGGGTGCCCGATGCGCAGGCCCTTGCGCTGGCCGATGGTGTAGCCGTACGCGCCCTCGTGGGTGCCCACCTTCGTACCGGACTCGTCGACGATGTCGCCCTCCGCCGTGCCCAGGCGGGAGGCGAGGAAGCCCCGGGTGTCGCCGTCGGCGATGAAGCAGATGTCGTGACTGTCGGGCTTCTTCGCGACCGCGAGACCGCGCCGCTCCGCCTCCGCCCGGATCTCGTCCTTGGTGGTGAGGGTGTCGCCGAGCGGGAACATGGCGTGCGCCAGCTGCTTCTCGTCGAGCACACCGAGCACGTACGACTGGTCCTTGGCCTGGTCGGAGGCCCGGTGCAGCTCGCGGACGCCGTCCTCGCAGGTGACGACGGTGGCGTAGTGGCCGGTGCAGACGGCGTCGAAGCCGAGGGCGAGGGCCTTGTCGAGCAGCGCGGCGAACTTGATCTTCTCGTTGCAGCGCAGGCACGGGTTGGGCGTACGGCCCGCCTCGTACTCGGCGATGAAGTCGTCGACGACGTCCTCGCGGAAACGTTCGGCCAGGTCCCACACGTAGAAGGGGATGCCGATGACGTCGGCGGCGCGCCGGGCGTCACGGGAGTCCTCGATGGTGCAACAGCCCCGCGCGCCGGTGCGGAAGGACTGGGGGTTCGCGGAGAGTGCCAGGTGCACACCGGTGACGTCGTGGCCCGCCTCGGCGGCACGGGCGGCGGCGACGGCGGAGTCGACTCCGCCGGACATGGCGGCGAGGACGCGGAGGGGGCGCTGCGGCGGGGTCTGAGTCATAGCCCTACCAGGGTACGGGGCGCCGGGAACCGGGGTCGCGGCCGTGCGCGTTCTTTCGTCATGTGGGGACAACGGGGATGCGGGCGGGGAAGCCGGCCGCGAAGGAGCCGGTGAGGACGTCGTGACGGATCCGGGGAAGAGATCGGCGGGCCGGGGCCGCGCCAGGGCCGAGAGCAGGGGTGTGGGCATGGGCGCGGGTACGGGTGGGGGCACGGGTACGGGCACGGGTGGGGGCGTGGGCAAGGGCATGGGTGCGGGTGCGGGTGCGGGCAAGGCGGCCGGGAGCGGTGCGGGGCCGGCGGGGCCCGGGCGACGGGCCGTGCTCGTCGGCGGCGCGGTCGCGGTCGCCGGGACGGCGGTGTTCGCCCGGGACGAGCTCGGCCGGCTGTGGTGGCGGCTGCCCGGGGTGGAGGCCAAGCGGGTCGAGGGCGAGCTGGATCACAAGGGCGCGGAGTGGGTGGCGGCGTCCCGTTACAACTGGCGGCGCGCCAACCGCCCCGGCGATTATCCGATCGACCGGGTCGTGATCCATGTGACGCAGGGCAGCTACGGCTCCGCGCTCAAGGTGTTCCAGGACCCGGGGCACGGGGCCGCCGCGCACTACGTGGTCCGCAAGGACGGGCACATCGCGCAGATGATCCGGGAGCTCGACGTGGCCTTCCACGCGGGGAACCGGGACATGAACGAGCGCAGCATAGGGATCGAGCACGAGGGGTTCGTGGACCGGCCCGAGGATTTCACGCCGGAGATGTACGAGGCGTCGGCGCGGCTCACGGCGGACATATGCCACCGCTACGGGATACCCGTGGACCGGCGGCACGTCATCGGGCACGTGGAGGTGCCCGGAACCGATCACACCGACCCGGGGCCGCACTGGGACTGGCCCCGGTATCTGCGGCTGGTGCGGGAGGCGCGGGCGAAGCTGGGCTGAGGGCCGGGAGTGGGGCCGGGTGGCCGGTTCCGAGACCGGCGCCAAACCCCCGACCCCGGATCCCGACCCCCGACCGATTGGCCCCGGGGCCGATCGGTCAGCTCAGGCCAGCGGCCCTGGCCCGTTCGACGGCGGGGCCGATCGCCTCGGCGACCGCCGCCACGTCCTCCTTGGTGGAGGTGTGGCCGAGGCTGAAGCGCAGGGTTCCACGGGCGAGGTCGGGGTCGGCGCCGGTGGCGAGCAGGACGTGGCTGGGCTGGGCGATGCCCGCGGTGCAGGCGGAGCCGGTGGAGCAGGCGATGCCGGCGGCGTCGAGGAGCAGCAGCAGCGAGTCACCCTCGCAGCCGGGGAAGGTGAAGTGGGCGTTGGCGGGGAGCCGGTCGACCGGGTCGCCGCCGAGGATGGCGTCGGGGACGGCGGTACGGACGACGTCGATCAGCTCGTCACGCAGGGCTCCGACCGTACGGGCGAACTCCTCGCGGCCTTCCGCGGCAAGCCGGGCGGCGACGGCGAAGGCGGCGACGGCGGGGACGTCGAGCGTGCCGGAGCGGACGTGCCGTTCCTGGCCACCGCCGTGCAGCACGGGTACGGGGGTGTGCTCGCGCCCCAGGAGGAGCGCGCCGATCCCGTACGGGCCGCCGATCTTGTGGCCGGACACGGTCATCGCGGCGAGTCCGGACGCGGCGAAGTCGACCGGGACCTGGCCGACGGCCTGGACCGCGTCGGCGTGCAGCGGAACCCCGAACTCGGCGGCGACGTCGGCGAGTTCACGGACCGGCATGACGGTGCCGATCTCGTTGTTGGCCCACATCACGGTGGCGAGCGCGACGGATCCGGGGTCGCGTGCGATCGCCTCGCGCAGGGCGTCGGGGTGGACCCGGCCGTAGGAGTCGACCGGCAGGTATTCGACGGTCGCGCCCTCGTGCGTGGCCAGCCAGTCGACGGCGTCGAGGACGGCGTGGTGCTCGACGGGGCTGGCGAGAACGCGGGTGCGGGCCGGGTCGGCGGCGCGGCGGGACCAGTACAGGCCCTTGACGGCGAGGTTGTCCGCCTCGGTGCCGCCGGACGTCAGGACGACCTCACTGGGCCGGGCCCCGAGCGCCCCGGCGAGGGCTTCACGGGCCTCCTCCACGGTCCGCCGGGCACGCCGGCCGGCGGCGTGCAGCGAGGAGGCGTTGCCCGTGACGGCGAGCTGGGCGGTCATCGCCTCGATCGCCTCGGGGAGCATGGGCGTGGTCGCGGCGTGGTCGAGGTAAGCCATGGTGGGACCGATTCTACGAGCCCGCCCACCCGTCGCGGGAGGGTGTCCGGGGTGCGGGGCCGGGACTGAGACGGGTGTCACCCGGGGACGGCACATCTTTTTTGTGCCTCGGTTCGCCTCCGGGGTGCTGGAGTCGGACTCACAGCACCGATCGTGCTCGGCCCACTCGTTCCTCGCGGGCCTGTGCGCGTTCGGCACTGTTCCCCCGACGCACCCCTTCGGCTCACTCGGCCGTAGAGGCCGGCCCGCACAAAGACGTGACGGCATGGGTGTGGCCCGCACTCACGGGGCCTCCGGTGGCGGGCCCAGCCTCAGCGCCGCACCTACCCCCAACCCCCACAGCCGCGAACCCCACTCCAGCACCCCGACCCTCCCCCGCCTTCGGCAGGGGAGAGCCACGGCGCGACGCGCGCCACTAACCCCGCGGTGCGCGCGCCAGCTGGCGGGACTGGGCGACCAGGCGGTCGGCGGAGTCCCAGACCTCGGCGTCCTCTTCGAGGAAGCCGCCCGCGAGGTTGCGGGTGGTGATGGAGACGCGCAGCGGGCCGGGGGCCGGGCGGCAGCGGATGTGGGTGGTGAGTTCGACGGTGGGGGTCCAGCCCTTGAGGCCGAGCTCGAAGGAGGTCGGCGGCAGCGCGTCGACGGCGAGGAGCAGGGACAGCGGGTCGGGGTCGCGGCCGTCGGCGAGGCCGAACCAGGCGCGCATCTCGCCCTTGCCGGAGGGTGCGCCGATGGCCCAGCCGACGGTCGACGGGTCGAGCCGCAGGTCGAGGCGTTCGGTGATGGCCGAGGAGCCGGGGATGTCGGGGGTGGGGCCGTCGGAGGTGCCGAAGCACTGGTCGATCGGGGCGAGCGCGGGCGGCGTCGCGGAGGTGCGGACGTCGTCGGGGAGCGTGTCGAGGTCGCCGTAGGAGGCGAGGACGCGGATGCGTTCGACCTCGGTGCCGTCCTCCGCGTACTGGAAGAGGGACGCCTGGCCGGTGGAGAGGGTCCGGCCGGTGCGGACGGTCTCGGTGCGGATGACCGCCGGGCCCGGCACGGACGGGGTGAGGTAGTACGCCGAGATCGTGAACGGGTCCGGGTGCGGCAGGTGGTCGCCGAGCGCGCGGCCGAGGAGAGCGAGGAGGTAGCCGCCGTTCACGGCCTGGATGATCGTCCACCCGGCCGACAGTTCGGCGTCGTAGACGCCGGGCTCGCGCAGGGCGATGGCCGTGTCGCGGTCGAACTCGCTCGTCACCCCACCGGAGGGCGTGGCCTGGGCCGGGTCCGGGGTCGGGGTCGTCTCGGTGCTGCTCATGCTCATGGGCGCGACGGTACAGGGCCGACCCTACTGAGCGGTAGCTTTTTCGGACTCACGTGTGGACGAACGCCTGTTCCAGGCGCGCGGCGCCCGCCAGTGGTAGCGCATCGCGAGCAGCCGCAGCAGGAAGGCGGCGAGCACGGCGGCGGTGCTGGTGTACGCGTTGAGCACGTCGAACCGGATGGACAGCACCACGATCGTCGCGCCCACGATGGCCGGCACGGCGTACAGGTCCCGGTCCCAGCGCAGCAGCGACGGCGCCTCGATCGCCAGTATGTCGCGCAGCACACCGCCGCCGACGCCGGTGGCCATGCCGAGCACGGCCGAGGACGTCAGGCCGAGTCCGTAGTCGTACGCCTTCGTCGTACCGGTCACACAGAACAGACCGAGTCCGGCCGCGTCGAAGACGTTGACGGCCGTCTGGGTCCGTTCGACCTCCGGATGCAGGAAGAAGACGAGGACGGTCGCGACCAGCGGCATCAGGAAGTAGCCGAGATCGGTGAAGGCGGCCGGGGGGACGGCGCCGATGACGAGGTCCCGGAAGAGTCCGCCGCCCAGCGCCGTGACCTCGGCGAGTACGGCCATGCCGAAGACGTCGAAGTTCTTGCGGACGGCGAGCAGCGCGCCCGAGATCGCGAAGACGAAGATGCCGACGAGATCGAGCGCGTGTTGGACGGACGGATTGAACAAATCGTGGAGCACCGCCCAATTGTGCAGTCTCCGACCCGGTCCCCCGACGTCATGAGGCTCCCGCCACAAGAGTGACGGGAGCCTCACACGCGTACCGCTCGCGAACTCAGTCCTCCGAAGGCTTGTCCGCCGACTTCTCAGCCGACTTCTCAGCCGCCTTCTCGGCCGACTTCCCGGCAGCCTTCTCAGCGGATTCCTCAGCGGACCCCTCGGCAGCCTCAGCCTCGGCCTCCGGCTTCCCAGCCTCCGCCTCCGCCTTCGCCTCGGCGTCCTTCTCCGCCTTCGCCGGCTCCGCCGGTCCCCCCGCCGTCACCTCCACCGTCACCGTCTCCCGCGCCGACGGGATCGTGATCCCCTCCGCGTTCTCCGGGTGGTGGCAGGCGACCCGCTGGCCGGGCCGCAGCTCAAGAAGCGGCGGCTCCTGCGTCTTGCAGACCTCGGTCGCCTTCCAGCAGCGGGTGTGGAAGCGGCAGCCGGGCGGCGGCGCGATCGGCGACGGGACGTCGCCGGTGAGCAGGATGCGCTCGCTCTTCTGGCCCCGGCGGCGCGGGTCCGGGATCGGCACGGCCGACATCAGCGCGCGCGTGTACGGGTGCATCGGCGCCTGGTACAGGGACGTGCGGTCGGCGAGTTCGACGACCTTGCCCAGGTACATGACGGCGATGCGGTCGGACACGTGCCGGATGACCGACAGGTCGTGCGCGATGATCACGTACGTGAGGCCGAGCTCGTCCTGGAGGTCGTCGAGGAGGTTGACGACCTGGGCCTGGATGGAGACGTCCAGGGCGGAGACGGGCTCGTCCGCGATCACGAGCTTCGGCTTGAGCGCGAGCGCGCGGGCGATGCCGATGCGCTGGCGCTGGCCGCCGGAGAACTCGTGCGGGTAGCGGTTGTAGTGCTCGGGGTTGAGGCCGACGAGTCCGAGCAGCCGCTGGACCTCCTTCTTCAGGCCGCCCTCGGGCTCGACGCCCTGGAGCTTGAAGGGGGCCGAGATGATCGCGCCGACCGTGTGGCGCGGGTTCAGGGAGCCGTACGGGTCCTGGAAGATCATCTGGATGTCGCGGCGCAGCGGCCGCATCTTCGCCACCCCGAGGTGGGAGATGTCGGTGCCCTCGAACTCGATGGTGCCGCCGGTCGGTTCGAGGAGCCGGGTGATGAGCCGGCCCATCGTCGACTTGCCGCAGCCGGACTCGCCGACGACGCCGAGGGTTTCGCCGGGGTAGACCTCGAAGTCGATCCCGTCGACGGCCTTGACCGCACCGCTCTGGCGCTGCAGCAGCCCCTTGCGGATGGGGAAGTGCTTCTGCAGGCCCGTGACCTTGAGCAAGGGCTCCATGGTGTCACTCACCGCCTTGGGATGGCTCGCGGCCTTGGTGTCGCCCACGGCCTTGGTGTCGCTCACAGCTTCGGCGCAATCTCTTCGGTCCAGATCCGGTTCCGCTCGCCCTGCGGGAGGTGGCAGGCCGCGAAGTGGCGGTCACCGGCCTCCGTCAGCTTCAGCTCGGGGCGATCGGTCCGGCATATGCCGCCCTTGGGTACGTCCGCGTACGGGCAGCGCGGGTTGAAGGCGCAGCCGCTCGGGACGTTGATGAGGCTGGGCGGGTTGCCCTTGACCGGGATGAGACGCTCGGTCTGCTCGCGGTCGATGCGGGGCATGGAGCCGAGCAGACCCCAGGTGTACGGGTGCTGGGGCTGGTAGAAGAGCTCCTCGGCCGTGCCGCGCTCCACGCACCGCCCGCCGTACATCACGAGGATGTCGTCGGCGATCTCGGCGACGACGCCGAGGTCGTGGGTGATGATGACGACCGCGGAGCCGAACTCCTTCTGCAGGTCCCGGATCAGGTCGAGGATCTGGGCCTGGACGGTCACGTCGAGCGCGGTGGTCGGCTCGTCCGCGATGAGCAGTTCGGGGTTGTTGACCAGCGCCATCGCGATCATCGCGCGCTGGCGCATACCGCCGGAGAACTCGTGCGGGTAGTTGTCGAACCGCTTCGCGGGCTCGGGGATGCCGACCCGGTCGAGGAGTTCGACGGCGCGGGCGCGGGCGGTCTTCTTGTCGACCTTGTGGTGGACGCGGTACGCCTCCACGATCTGGTGCCCGACCGTGTAGTACGGGTGCATCGCGGACAGCGGGTCCTGGAAGATCATCGCCATCTCGCGGCCGCGCATCCGGCGCACCCGGTCGGGGTCGGCGGAGAGGATCTCCTCGCCGTTCAGCCAGATCTCGCCGGAGATCCGGGCCTTCTGCCGGCCGTACTGGCCGACGGTGTGCAGGCCCATGATGCCGAGCGAGGTGACCGACTTGCCGGAGCCGGACTCGCCCACGATGCCGAGGGTCTTGCCCTTCTCCAGCTGGAAGGTGAGGCCGTCGACGGACTTGACCAGGCCGTCGTCGGTCGGGAAGTGGATCTTGAGGTCGCGTACGTCGAGGAAGGCGTCCGACGGTGCGTCCTTGGACGCGGCGACCGGTTCGCCGAGCGCGGCGCCGGTCTTGGCGAGCTTGTCGGTCATGCGAGCCTCACTCGGGGGTCGATCACCGCGTACAGCAGGTCCACCAGGAGGTTGGCGAAGACCACGCACCCGGCGGTGATGAGGGTGACCGCCATGATGATCGGCAGGTCGCGCTCGCTGACCGCCGAGAAGGCGGCGTTGCCGAGACCCGGGAGGTTGAACGCGGTCTCCGTCAGGACCGCGCCGCCGACGAGGGCGCCGAAGTCCATGCCGAAGATGGTCAGGATGGGGGTCATCGTGGAGCGCATGGCGTGCTTGCCGAGCACGACGGGCTCCGTGAGGCCCTTGGCGCGGGCGGTACGGATGTAGTCCTCGCCCAGCACTTCCAGCATGGTGGCGCGGGTGAGCCGCGCGTACATCGCCGCGTAGAGGAAGGCGAGGGTCACCCAGGGCAGCAGCAGACCCATGAACCAGCTGCCCGGGTTCTCGGTGATCGGCACGTACCGGGCGTCGAGCCAGCCCAGCTGGGTGCGGAAGACGAGCATCGCCAGCATGGCGGTGAAGTAGATGGGGAGCGAGACGCCGGCGAGGGCGGTGACCATCGCGGCGCGGTCGATCACGGTGCCCCGCTTGAGCGCGGAGAGCACGCCGGTGGAGACACCCAGGATCAGCCAGATGATCGCCGCGCCGACGACCATGGAGAGGGTGACCGGGACCCGGTCGACCAGGATGCTCCAGACGTCCTGCTCGGTCTTGAACGAGTAGCCGAAGCACGGGGCCGCGCAGTGGATGGACGAGCCGCCGCCCACGTAGTCGCGGCCGACGAAGATGCCCGAGACGAAGTGCCAGAACTGCACGAGGAGCGGATCGCCGAGGCCGAGCTTCTGCCGGATGCCCTCGATGGTGGCCGGATCCGCCTGCTTGCCGACGAACATCGCGGCAGGGTCGCTGCCGGTCAGCTTGGGTATGAGGAAGAAGATGCTGAGCGTCACGAGCGTGACGACCATCAGCATCAGCGCGACGGCGATCAGCCGTCGGATGATGTATGCAAGCATGCGGTCGGCCGGACGGCGGCCGGGCCCCCTTCACGGGGTGCCCGGCCGCCGCGCGCGGCCATCACCTGCCCTTCGGACCTGGCGGCGGGTGGTGCGCCGTTGAAGCGGGTCGGTTTACTTGACGACGCCGAGCGACGCGTAGTCGTAGCGGCCGTTGTAGGCGTCGGCCGTGTAGACGTTGGTCAGTCGAGAGCTGCGCCAGATGATGTTCTTCTCGTGGGTGAACGGCAGGTAGATCGCCTTCTCGGAGACCTTGGTGTTGATCTCCTTGTAGATCTCGCCGGCCTTGACCGGGTCGGTCTCCTTCAGCGCCTTGTCGAACAGCGCGTCGATGGCCGGGTCCTTGGTCTCGGAGTAGTTGTTGTTACCCGAGTCGAGGAGGAAGCGGCTGTCGACCAGCGGCTGCAGGAAGCCCTGACCGGTCGGGAAGTCGGCGCCCCAGCCCATGATGACGATGCCGTAGCCCTTGTCCTTGACCACCTTCGGCGAACCGATGATGCCGGAGGTCTGGGCGCCGTCGTACTGGTCGATCTGGGCGTCGATGTTGACGGCCTTCAGCGACTGCTGGAGCGACTCGGCGGTCGCGACCTCGATCGGCTTGTTGTTGCGGACCGCGATCGTGGTCTTGAAGCCGTTCGGCTTGCCGCACTTCTTGAGCGCGTCCTTGGCCTTGGCGATGTCCGGCTTGCCGCTGAGCTTGCCGTACGGGTCGGCCTTCACGTCCGAGCCCTTGACGATGGGCGGCAGCATGTTGGACGCGATGTCGCCACCGGCCTGCGGGCCACCGCGGGCGGTCTGCAGGGACTTGCTGTCGGCCGCGTAGATGATGGCCTTGCGGCACTCGAGGTTCGGGATGACCGACTGCGGGAAGACCGCGTACCGGATGAAGCCGGTCTGCGGGTTGTCCGCGTTCTCCTTGTGCTGCTGGAGCACCTTCTGGCGGGCCGCGGCGCCGACACCGGTCGCGTTGATGTCGATGTCGTACTCGCCCTCGACCAGACGGTTGTCCATGTCGTCGGCGTTCGTGCTGAACGTGACGCTGATCGAGTCCGGGAGCGCCTTGCGGATGGTGTCCGTCTTGGCGTCCCACTTGTCGTTGCGGACCAGCTTGATGGACTTCTTCGGCGTGTACGAGTCCCACTTGTACGGGCCGGAGGAGAACGGCTTCAGGCCGTACTTGGAGGCCGTGTCCTTGTCCTGGCGGACCGGGGAGGCGGCGGGCATCGCCAGCATCTGGAGGAAGTCGCCGTTGGCCTTCGGGAGCTTGAAGACGATGGTCTTCTCGTCCGGCGTCTCGATCGACTTCAGGCCGAGCTTGTCGGCGGACTTGTCCTTGTACGGCCCCTTGTACTCCTTCTTGGGGTCGAGGACGCCCTGGAGGTAGATCGGGCCGCCGGAGATGACGTCCTGCGCCCAGGTGCGCTCGATGCCGTACTTGATGTCCTTGGAGGTGATCGGCTTGCCGTCCTCCCAGGTGACCCCGTCCTTCAGGGTGAAGGTGTAGGTCAGACCGTCGGCCGAGATCTTGCCGGTGTCGGTGGCGAGGTCCGGGACCAGCTCGGTCGACTCGGCGCCGGGGGCGGCCTTGAAGGAGATCAGCTGACGCGTGTAGAAGCGGGCGAAGTCCCACACGAAGCCGTAGTAACCGCGCTGCGGGTCCCACGAGTCGGCCTCCTGCGTGCCGATGAACTTCAGCTCGCCGCCCTTCTTGTCCGAGGCGTTGAGGACCTTGTTCACGGCGCCGTTGAAGGCGAGGCCGGAGGTGCCCTTGCCCTTGTCGTCCGAGCCGTTGCCGCCGCCGCAGGCGGTGGTGGCGACCATCGTGGCCGCGGCGAGCAGCGCGCCCGCGGCGATCCTGCGCCTGGAAGAGGTGTTCATCATGGTTCCGGCAACCTCCGGGTTAGGGGCGGGGCCTTTTTCGGGTCGGTCCGCCGAGGAAGAATTTCCCTGTCGCAACGGCAGGGGCAGGGCTTTTCGTGGTGTCGCGTCGGCGAACGGGTCAGCGCGAACCCTTCGGGTCGAGCGCGTCGCGCACGCCGTCGCCGAAGAGGTTGAACGCCAGGACGGTGATGAAGATCGCGAGGCCGGGGATCACCATGAACAGCGGGTCCGACTCGTAGGTGTTGACGGCCTTGGACAGCATCTGTCCCCAGGAGGCGGTGGGCGGCTTCACGCCCGCGCCGAGGAAGCTCAGCGCCGCTTCGGTGAGGATGTTGGTGGGGATCATCAGCGTCGCGTAGACGGTGATCGGGGCGATCAGGTTGGGCAGCAGCTCGCGGCGCAGGATGTAGAGCCGGCCGGCGCCCAGGCTCTGGGCGGCCTCCACGTACTCACGGTTGCGCAGCGAGAGCGTCTGACCTCGGACGATACGGCCTACGTACGGCCAGCCGAAGAAGCCGATGACCACGACCAGGGCGGCGATGCGGACGCCCGAACCGGTCAGGCCGAGCAGCTCGTTGGGGAGCACGGAGACCAGGGCGATGGTGAACAGCAGCTGCGGGAAGGCCAGCATGACGTCCATGACCCGGCTGAGCGCGGCGTCGATCCAGCCGCCGAAGTAGCCGGCGACGATGCCGAGGATGGTGCCGAGGAAGACCGCGAACACCGCCGCCAGGAAGGCGACGAGCAGCGAGATCTGGGCGCCGTAGACGATGCGGCTGAACACGTCGCGGCCGTTGACCGGCTCGACTCCCAGCAGGAAGTCGGAACTGATGCCGCCCCAGCTGCCGACCGGGGTGCCGAACAGGGCGTCGATCTGGTCCTCGTGGAACTCGTTCGGCGGGTGGCCGAACGCCGCCACGATCCACGGCGCCAGGACCGCGACCAGGATCAGGAAGACGACGACGCAGCCGCCCGCGAGCGCGAGCTTGTCCTTCTTCAGCCGCGTCCACGCGATCTGCCAGAGGGAACGGCCTTCGATGGCCTTGGCCGCCGCGCCGGGGACGGCGTCGACGGCGCCGGCCTGTTCGGCCGCACTCGTCTCCTGCTGTGGTGCCGTCATCTGGTGAGGACCCCTCTCGGCCGCCGGGTCGCCGGCCCTTGACCGCCGCGGGTAGCGGCTTGGTGGAACAACTGCTGGACACCGGCTCGGAAGAAACCGAATGCCAGGTGTTCCGGGGAGTCTTCAATGGCCCGCGATCACCCGCCAGACCTGGTGGGGAATGGTTGCGCAACCGTGATGCGGTTCGTTGTCTTCCGTTATCCGAACGTTCCGGCTGGTTCAGCGGACCATCTCGGACACTATTCGGCCAGAACGGACAACCGCCCCAACCGCGCCGTGACGGGCGCGAATTGGGGCGGCAGGAAGGGTGGAAACGGACGATTCGGCGGACTGGTGACGGACCTATGGCGGACCGACCGACTACTCGTCAGTAGGCGTGCGGGGCGACGGAGGCTCCGAGTCCCGGCGCGGCAGGCGGATAGCCGTAACCGGGCGTGAGGGGCGCGACGGGCGCGACGTGCGCGGCACGGTCGTAGAACGGCCGGGCGTGCGCGTACAGCCACAGGGCGACCGGGTCGTACGGATCGGACATGGCGACCGTGGACACCGGCAGGCCGTCGGGGACGGCGCCGACCGTCTGGCGCATCATCGCGCGCACCGACTCGACCGCGGCGGGCGAGGAGTCGTAGAGGTCCAGACCGATGGCGAGGTACGGGGAGCCGAGCGCGGGCTGCACCCAGGCGCGGCGCAACGAGCGGACGGCCGGGGTGCGATGGGCGTTCTGCGACAAAAGCGCGTAGAAGTGCGGCATCTCCAGCGACGGTTCGGAAAGCCGCAGCGGTCCGGCGGGCATCCGGTCCAGACCGGTGGCGACGCGGCGCAGGTCGGCCCAGGGGATGCCGACGCCGCCGCCGGGGGCGTGCGGGTTGAGCCAGATGCCCCAGCGGTCGGGGAACAGGGCACGGGCGATCTCCAGGCCGCCGATGCGCTCGTGGGCGCGGGTCCAGCCGGAGGCGGCGAGTTCCTGGGCGGAGGTGACGCAGGGGGCGTAGCCGAAGCCGTCGACCTCCATGTTCCCGTACTGGGCGTCGGGGGCGCCGGGTGTGCCCTGCCAGAGCAGCATCCAGACCTCGGAGCCGGCCAGGGAGTACAACAGCCGCTCGTAGGCGTCGTGACGCCCCGGCGTCACCTCGCGCAGCATGTGCTCGACCTGTCCGGCGGCAGCGGTGCCTGACGCGCTCACCCTCGGTCCCGCCCCTCTTGTCCGTGTCGCCGCGGTTGTCGCGGATGTCGTTGTGTCGCTGTATCGCTTCGCTGTCGTACGGCCGGTGGCCCGGCCGCTTGGCCGCTTGGCCGTACGTACGGCTGGTCGCCCGGTCGTACGGATGCGTCCGGGCGAAGCCGGACCGGCCCCTACCGGACCGGGCCCCACCGGGCCGGATCCGCCGCGCCCGGGCCGGATCCGTGCGTCTTGAATGAGTTCAGCTTAAAGCGGGGGTCCGTCACACGGCGGCGCGCTGGAAGAAGGGGCGCACCTTCTCCAGCATCCAGTCGCCGACCGGGTCCTGGGCCACGTCGAGCAGGACGAGGTTGACGGGCCAGGCGACTTCGACCCGGCCGAGGGCGCGGCCGAGGGCGTCCAGCGGGACCGTCAGGTCCGGCTCGGTCCCCTCCACGAGCTGGACGCCGACGAAGAGGGCGGGTTCGGTGCCCTCGACGCTGGCGAGGGCCCGCCGGGCGGTGGCGACGACTCCGGTGGCCTCGAACTCGGCCGACGCGGCGGACAGGAAGTCGACCGGGTCGTCCTGCCAGTCGGGCTCGAACAGACGGACCCGGCCGCCGGCGGCCGGTCCGTCCAACTCGCTGCGGCCGACCCGGCACAGTTCGACGACGGCGGGCGGCGGCAGCGGGACGCCGATGGTGCCGCCGGGGTTCACGGCGATGCCGAGCTGCGGGGGCAGACCCCGGGCGAACTCGCGGGCGGGGGCGACGGTGTACGACATGTGGTCGCCGACGCAGGCGCGGAACTCCCGCTCGGAGCTGAAGACGGGCACATAGGCGGCGCCGTCCAGTTCCAGGGTGGGCAGATCGAGGTCGGGGCTGTCGGGGCCGCCGCCATTGGGCAGCGGGATCCAGACGTTGCTGCGGCCGAGCACCTCGACCAGCCGGCCACCCGCCGCGGGGTTGCCGAGCGAGGCGGCCAGTATCTCCTCGAGTTCATTGCCCGGCCACGTCACGTCCACGCTGCTCTTCGTCCCCTTCGCGCCTTCACGGCTCCACGGCTCCCGGACCTCACGGCCCGGCTTCCCGACTTTCCGGCTGACCCGGTTTCCCGGTCCTCCGGCTTCCCGGTTCTCCGGTGTTCCGGCTTCCCCGGCTTCTCGACCCGCCCGGCGTCCGCCCGGCGCGGCTTCCCGCCCGCCACGGCGTCGGCCCGGCCCCTCGGCCCCGCCGGCCCCTGCCCGCCGGGCCACACGGGTGCGATCAGCACCTTAACGGCGCGCCCCGGCCACGGGGAGCGGGAGGGGGTCGGGTTTCGTCACGCGCGCGCGTCATACGAGCTCCCGGAAGTCGATCCTCCGCAGCGCGTCGGCCGCCTCCCGGTCGAGCAGGGTGACCGAGGCACAGCCGTGCGGCAGGGCGCCGGACGCGGCGGTACGGATCAGCCGGCCGACGGCGCGCCGGTGCCGGGCGAAGGCGTAGCCGGACACCGTACGGCCGCGGGCCCGCTGGCCGTCCAGGGCGGTCGCCGGGTCGACGTCGAGCAGGATCAGATGCAGGGCGCCGCCGCGCCGCCGGACCGCCCGGGCGAGCCAGCCGCGCACCCAGGACTGGGTGCCGCAGTCGTGGACGACCACCCCGGCGCCGGCCGCGAGCGCGCGGCGCAGTCCCGCGTAGTGCGCGATGCGGGCGAGCGGACGGTAGAGGGCGTACGGCAGGAAGCGGGGCAGCCGGGCCTCCCAGCGCTCGCGGGTGTCCTGGGAGTCGACGGCCCGGCCGCCGGCGACCCGGCCCATGAGCGTGGACTTCCCGGCCCCGGGCAGCCCGGAGACCACCACGACGTCCCCGGCGGCGAAGGTGAGGACGCGGGGGCTCTGCCCGCCGCGCTCGCGCAGGTCGCGCAGGAACCGGCCGCGGCGCCGGGTGCGGGCCCGGGCTCTGTCCCGTACCGCCTCGCGCACCCCGTCGCGCGTCCCCTCGCGCCCCACCCCGCGAGCCCGCCGCCCACGGGCGGGGGCGGGGGCGGTGTCGGGGGCGGTGTCCGGGGCGGGCGCGGGGGCGGGGACTCGGCCCGGGGCACGGCCTGGGAGGCGGCCTGGAGTGCGGGCCGGGAGGCGGGGCCCCGCGACCGCTCGCCGCAGCGGTAAGCCGGAGTCCGCCGTATACGCACCGGTGTGCCGGATCGCCATCGCCATCTCCCCCTGTCGGACATGCCGGAACCCCGATCGGGCCCGCCAGGACCCTGCCCACAAAGTGTAAAGAAACGGTAATGGGACACAAGCGATTTGCCGGGCGGACCCGCCGTGCAATGATGAGCGCGCCACTCGCTCGCACGAGCGCGTACCCGCGCCACCAGCGCGTACAACCGCATACCGGCCGCTCGAATCCGCGCGGGAGAGTTCCGGGGCACAGGCATACGCCGTGCGCCGGGCGCCGAAGGAGCAAGTACCTCCCTTGAATCTCTCAGGCCCCGTACCGCGCGGACGAGGCAGATCTGAAAAGCGGGGCGCGCCGTCGCGCCCCCACCCAAGGTGCAAGCCGGGGAACTCCTCGGTGAACCTCTCAGGTTCCATGACAGATGGGGAGGATGTCCTCACCGTCATGCATGTCGTGCCCCCGCACGCCTGGGACCCGGGAGTCACCCCATGAGCACTGCCCCCCGCCTGACCGCCCTCGACGCGCTCCACCGCTCGCTCGGCGCGACCATGACCGACTTCGCCGGCTGGGACATGCCGCTGCGCTACGGCAGCGAGCGCGAGGAGCACACGGCGGTCCGCACCAAGGCCGGTCTGTTCGACCTCTCGCACATGGGCGAGATCACCGTCACCGGTCCGCAGGCGGTCGCGTTCCTGGACTACGCGCTGGTCGGCAACATCTCCACGGTGGGCAACGGCCGCGCCCGCTACACGATGATCTGCCAGGAGGACGGCGGGATCCTCGACGACCTGATCGTCTACCGCCTCGGTGAGACCGAGGCCCCCGAGTACATGGTCGTGGCCAACGCCTCCAACGCGCAGATCGTCCTCGACGCGCTGACCGAGCGCGTCGCCGGCTTCGACGCCGAGGTCCGCGACGACCGTGACGCGTACGCCCTGCTCGCCGTCCAGGGCCCCGAGTCCGCCGGCATCCTGGCCAAGCTCACCAACGCCGACCTGGCCGGTCTGAAGTACTACGCGGGTCTGCCCGGCACCGTCGCGGGCGTGCCCGCGCTGATCGCCCGCACGGGCTACACCGGCGAGGACGGCTTCGAGCTGTTCCTGAAGCCGCAGGACGCCGAGGGCGTGTGGCAGGCGCTGACCGAGGCGGGCGCCGGCGCCGGTCTGGTCCCGTGCGGTCTGTCCTGCCGCGACACGCTGCGCCTGGAGGCGGGCATGCCGCTGTACGGCCACGAGCTGACCACCGCCCTCACCCCCTTCGACGCCGGTCTCGGCCGGGTCGTCAAGTTCGAGAAGACCACGAACGAGGGCCGTTTCGTCGGCCGCGAGGCGCTGGAGAAGGCCGCCGCGGCGGCCGAGACCGCCCCGCCGCGCAAGCTGGTCGGCCTGATCGCCGAGGGCCGCCGGGTGCCCCGCGCGGGCATGTCCGTGGTCGTGGCGGGCGAGGTCGTCGGCGAGGTCACCTCCGGCGCGCCGTCCCCGACGCTCGGCAAGCCGATCGCCATGGCCTACGTGGACGCCGCGTTCGCCGAGGCCGGCACGGCGGGCGTGGGCATCGACGTGCGCGGCACCCACGAGCCGTACGAGGTCGTGGCGCTGCCCTTCTACAAGCGCGAGAAGTAGACCGCGGTCGTACGCCCAGGGGCGCCCGAGTCCGGGCCGGACCGCGCGCCCTGGCGTACGCCGCTGAGGTGATTCGTCTCACCTTCCGTCTCATCCCGTAAGACCCCCGTTCATCCGCACTCCCCCGATCCAGGAGAATCACGCCATGAGCAACCCCCAGGGACTTCGCTACAGCAAGGAGCACGAGTGGCTGTCGGCCGTCGAGGACGGCGTCGCCACGATCGGCATCACGGAGTTCGCGGCGAACGCCCTCGGCGACGTCGTGTACGCGCAGCTGCCGGCGGTGGGTGAGAGCGTGACCGCGGGCGAGACCTGTGGCGAGCTGGAGTCCACCAAGTCCGTCAGCGACCTGTTCTCCCCGGTCACGGGCGAGGTCGTCGAGGCCAACCAGGACGTCGTCGACGACCCGTCGCTGGTGAACTCGGCTCCGTTCGAGGGTGGCTGGCTCTTCAAGGTACGCGTCACCGGGGAGCCGGACGATCTGCTCTCCGCCGACGAGTACACCGAGTTCTCGGGCAACTAAGGATCACTCGATGTCGCTTCTGAACACTCCCCTCCACGAGCTGGACCCGGACGTCGCCGCCGCCGTCGACGCCGAGCTCCGCCGTCAGCAGAACACCCTCGAGATGATCGCCTCGGAGAACTTCGCTCCGGTCGCGGTCATGGAGGCTCAGGGTTCGGTCCTCACCAACAAGTACGCCGAGGGCTACCCGGGCCGCCGCTACTACGGCGGCTGCGAGTACGTCGACGTCGCCGAGCAGATCGCGATCGCCCGGATCAAGGAGCTGTTCGGCGCCGAGTACGCCAATGTGCAGCCGCACTCCGGCGCGTCCGCCAACCAGGCCGCCCTGTTCGCGATCGCCCAGCCGGGCGACACGATCCTCGGTCTGGACCTGGCCCACGGCGGCCACCTGACCCACGGCATGCGCCTGAACTTCTCGGGCAAGCAGTTCAACGTGGTCGCGTACCACGTGGACGACGCGGGCCGGGTCGACATGGCCGAGGTCGAGCGCCTCGCCAAGGAGCACCGCCCCAAGGTGATCATCGCGGGCTGGTCCGCCTACCCGCGTCAGCTGGACTTCGCCGAGTTCCGCCGGATCGCCGACGAGGTCGAGGCGTACCTGTGGGTCGACATGGCCCACTTCGCGGGTCTGGTCGCGGCCGGTCTGCACCCGAACCCGGTCGAGTACGCGGACGTGGTCACCTCGACCACGCACAAGACGCTCGGCGGCCCGCGCGGCGGCATCATCCTGGCGAAGAAGGAGTTCGCGAAGAAGCTGAACTCCTCGGTCTTCCCCGGTTTCCAGGGCGGCCCGCTGGAGCACGTGATCGCGGCCAAGGCCGTCTCCTTCAAGGTCGCGGCCTCGGAGGAGTTCAAGGAGCGCCAGCAGCGCACCCTGGACGGCGCGCGGATCATCGCCGAGCGCCTGGTGGCGGACGACGTCACGGAGCACGGTGTCTCCGTGCTGTCCGGCGGCACCGACGTCCACCTGCTCCTGGTCGACCTGCGGAACTCGGAGCTGGACGGCCAGCAGGCCGAGGACCGGCTGCACGAGGTGGGCATCACGGTCAACCGGAACGCCGTTCCGAACGACCCGCGCCCGCCGATGGTCACCTCCGGTCTGCGCATCGGCACGCCGGCCCTCGCCACCCGCGGCTTCCAGGCCGAGGACTTCCGCGAGGTCGCCGACATCATCGCCGAGACGCTGAAGCCCGGCTTCGACGCCGAGGCGCTGAAGGCCCGGGTGACGGCGCTCGCCGACAAGCACCCGCTGTACCCCGGTCTGTAGTAGTGATCCTGCGGGGCCCGAGGCGATCATGAGCCGGTCGCACGGGCCCCGCTGGTCCGCCGGACCGGCACGATCCACATCGGTCATCGGGATGTTCCGACGAGCCCGACGAGCCCGGCGAGTCCGACGAGTCCGGCGAGCCCAGCGGCCCTGACCAGGCTGAAAGCTCGGAAAGATCAAGAAGATCCTGAAGAAATAATTTCGTACGCTTTTGTTCTCCGGTTCGTCCGTACGAAACCCCCGGGGCACCACGCACACTGGACAGTGAGCCTGCCAGCGCGCGCGGTGCCCCACCCACGTCTGTCCCCGCTGTCCCCGCTGTCCCCGCACATCTTTCACGGCACGTTCTGCACCACCCCGGCAGACAATGGCGTCCAGCCCCCACAAGGAGTTCCCGTGGCCATCTCGGTCTTCGACCTGTTCTCGATCGGTATCGGCCCGTCGAGCTCCCACACGGTGGGCCCCATGCGCGCGGCGCGGATGTTCGCCCGGCGGCTGAAGAACGAGGGGCTGCTCGCCCACGTGGGCTCCATACGCGCGGAGCTGTACGGCTCCCTCGGCGCGACCGGCCACGGCCACGGCACCCCGAAGGCCGTCCTGCTGGGCCTGGAGGGCCACTCGCCGCGCACGGTGGACGTGGAGAGCGCCGACGGCGAGTTCGAGCGGATCAAGTCGAGCGGCCGGATCAACCTGCTCGGCGCGCACGACATCCCGTTCTCGTTCGACGACGACCTGATCCTGCACCGCCGCAAGGCCCTGCCGTACCACGCCAACGGCATGACCGTCCTCGCGTACGACATCGAGGGCGCACCGCTCCTGGAGAAGACGTACTACTCGGTCGGCGGCGGCTTCGTCGTCGACGAGGACGCGGTGGCCGGCGAGAACCCGATCATCCCGGACGACACCGCCCTCACCCACCCCTTCCGCACCGGCGACGAGCTGCTCCGGCTCACCAAGGAGACCGGTCTGTCGATCTCCTCGCTGATGCTGGAGAACGAGAAGGCCTGGCGCACCGAGGCCGAGATCCGCGCGGGGCTCCTGGAGATCTGGCGGGTCATGCAGGCCTGCATCGCGCGCGGCATGTCCCGCGAGGGCATCCTGCCCGGCGGCCTGAAGGTCCGCCGCCGCGCCGCGACCCTCGCCCGCAAGCTGCGCTCCGAGGGCGACCCGGCCGCGCACGCGATGGAGTGGATCACCCTCTACGCGATGGCGGTGAACGAGGAGAACGCGGCGGGCGGCCGGGTGGTCACCGCCCCGACGAACGGCGCGGCCGGCATCATCCCCGCCGTCCTGCACTACTACATGAACTTCGCGGCCGGCGGCGCCTCCGAGGAGGAGAAGGAGGACGGCGTGGTCCGCTTCCTCCTCGCCGCCGGTGCCATCGGCATGCTCTTCAAGGAGAACGCCTCCATCTCCGGCGCCGAGGTCGGCTGCCAGGGCGAGGTCGGCTCGGCCTGCTCGATGGCCGCCGGCGCGCTCGCCGAGGTCCTCGGCGGCTCCCCCGAGCAGGTGGAGAACGCGGCCGAGATCGGCATGGAGCACAACCTGGGCCTGACCTGCGACCCGGTCGGCGGCCTGGTCCAGATCCCGTGCATCGAGCGCAACGGCATGGCGGCGGTCAAGGCCGTCACGGCGGCCCGGATGGCGCTGCGCGGCGACGGCAGCCACATGGTCTCCCTGGACAAGGTCATCAAGACCATGAAGGAGACGGGCGCGGACATGAGCGTGAAGTACAAGGAGACGGCGCGGGGCGGGCTCGCGGTGAACATCATCGAGTGCTGAGTCCTCGCCTGGGGGTACGCCCCTGAGGCTCTGAGGCCCTGACCCGCGCTTGTCTCGTTCGGCGCGGTCGGGGCCTTCGGCGTTCGTACGGGGGCGGCGGCGGGGCCGGGCGGGCGGGTGGGCGTTCCGCCCGACGAGCCTCGGTACGCTCGATCCCATGGCCGCCCCTCCGACGCCCGGCGAAGACGCGCTCCGCGAAGACGTACTCCGCGAAGGCGCCCTCGCCGCGCTCACGGTACGCACGGACGAACAAGGCATGTCCACACCTGCCGACTCCCCTGACCGGCGCAGGCTGGAGCGGGACCGGCTGCGGGAGCTCATCGAGGACGCGGAGCGCGAGCACGGCCCGGTCGATCCGGCGGCCGTCGAGGCCAAGCGCGCGATCCTCAGGCGCTGACCCCGGGGCCGCGCCGCGCCTCCCGCCGAGCCCCGCCCCCGGACCGCCCACCCCACGAGGGTTTCCCTGGTTCACTGTTGCTTCCCTGCAACGACACGGAAGGCCCTGCTCCCGCCATGGTGTACCGGCGTACGGAACGGACGAAGCGGCACGCGCGCACGAAGGAAGAGGCGTTCGTGCGGGCCGCGCACGAACTCGTGGCCCGGGAGGGGTTCGCCGGGGCGAGGGTGGCCGCGGTGGCCGCCGCGTGCGGGGTGAGCGCGGGCTCTCTCTACTCGTACTTCGGCAGCCGGGACGAGCTGCTCGCCCAGGTCTTCCGCCGGGCCGCGGGGCGGGAACTGGCCGCCGTACGCGAGGCGGTGGACGCCGCGCCCGCGCATCCCGGGGCCCGGCTCGAAGCGTTCGCCGACACGTTCACGCGGCGCGCCCTGCGCGGGCGGCGGCTGGCGTGGGCCCTGCTCTTCGAACCGGTCTCGCCGGTGGTGGAGCGGGAACGGCTGGCGTACCGGCGGGAGTACGCGCAGGTGTGCGAGGGCGTCGTCCGCGACGGCGTCGCGGACGGGCTGTTCGCCCCGCAGAACGCGGCCGTCTCCGCCGGCGCCGCCATCGGCGCCATCTCCGAGGCGCTGGTCGGCAGGCTCTCGCCGGAGGTCTCGCAGAAAGCGGAGGTGCCCGACGAGCAACTGGTCGCCGAGATCCGCGCCTTCTGTCTGCGCGCCCTCGGCGGCGCCCCCTCCCGCCCCCTCCCGGCCGGCCCCGCCCGACCGGCCGATCGCGCCTGATCCGTACCGCCGCCCCCTGCCCCGCCGACCCTCGTCCCGCCGACCCCTGCCCCGCCCGGCCGAAATCCCGTACTACGGAAGCTCATTGCCTCACCCCCGCACCCTCCGTACCATGAATTGAACGTGGATTCAGAGCTTGACCTGCGACGGGGGCCCCATGCGGCAAAGTGAGCAAGTGGCGATGATCGAGCGGCTTCTCGCACTGCGCGAGACACGCCGGGACGAGAAGATGCTCGACGAGGTCGTCACGATCCCGGTGACGAAGTACACCGACGAGGCCCTCCTCGACCGGGAGATCGCCTCGGCCTTCTCCCGGTATCCGCTGATCGCGGGGCACGCCTCCGCGCTCGCCGAGCCCGGGGCCTATCTCACCAGCGACTGGGACCAGTTCCCCTTCATCGCGGTCAGGGGCGAGGACGGCCGGGTCCGCGCCTTCTACAACCAGTGCCGCCATCGCGGAGCCCGGCTCGCCGACCAGCCGACGGGCACGGTGAAGAACTTCATCTGCCCCTTCCACGGCTGGATATACGGGCTCGACGGCGCGCTGAAGGGCATCACCCGCGCCCATGACTTCCCCGGCGTCAAGACCTGCGACTACGGGCTGGTGGAACTGCCCGCCGCCGAGTCCGGCGGTCTGATCTGGGTCGGCCGTACGCCGGGCGAGACGCTCGACATACCCGGCTTCCTCGGGACCTTCCACGACGACCTGGTGAACTTCGACGTCGCCTCGCTGGTCCGGTACAAGAAGACCAAGGTGGTCAAGGAAGCCAACTGGAAGCTGCTGATCAAGACGTATCTGGAGGGCTACCACGTCCCGTATCTGCACCGGGACACCCTCGCCTTCGCCTTCAAGAAGGGCGTGATCGCGCACGACGAGGACGGACCGCACATCCGGCTGTCCGCGGCGCGTACCAACATCGTCGAGACGGCGACGAAGCCCCAGGAGGAGTGGCGCATCCTGGACTACGCCTCGGTGTACTACACGCTCTTCCCCAACACCTTCTTCATCCTGCATCCGGACTACGTGTCCATCAACACGTTCTGGCCCCTCGCTCCGGACCGCACCATCTGGACCCATGAAATGCTGTACCGGGACGGCGACTTCCCCGGATCGGCGGGGCAGAGCGCGCTGGCCAAGCGTTTCGAGTTCACGAACGACACGGTCTTCGACCAGGAGGACTTCGCCATCGCCGAGGACGTGCAGCGCACCTTGCTCCACGGCGGCAGCGACCACCACGTCCTGGGCCTCGCGGAGGGTCTGCTCGCGATGTTCCAGGACAACATCGACGAACGGCTCACCGACCCGGACCCCGCCGCCCCGGACACCACCACCCCGGACACCGACTCCTCGGCCGCTCCCGCGAGCCCCACTCCCCCCACCGCCCCCCGAGCGACAGGACAGCACTCATGACCACGGACCTCGACGCTTTCGCGCACGGCATCTTCCAGGCCCAGCCGTTCAGCATGTTCCTGGGCGCCGAACTCACCGCCGTGGGACCCGGCACGGCCGAGATCCGCGTCGTCAACCGGCCCGAGATCCAGCAGCAGCACGGCTTCGTCCACGGCGGGGTCCTCAGCTACCTGGCCGACAACGCGCTGACCTTCGCCGGAGGGCTCGCCCTCGGCGGTGACGCGCTCACCGCCGAATACAAGATCAACTATGTGCGGCCGGCCGTGGGCGAGGTCGTCGTCGCCCGCGCCGAGGCGACCGCCACGACCCGGCGCCAGGCCGTGTGCCAGTGCTCGGTCTACGTCGTCTCGGAGCAGGGCGAGGAGCGCCTGGTCGCGGTGGCGCAGGGGACGATCGTGAGCGCGGGCAAGAAGGAGGGCTGAGCCCCCCTCTTACGGAGGCGCGTCCGCCGCTGGGGAGCGGACGCGCCTCCGTATCCGCTCGACGCTCTCGTCCGGCTCTCGACCGGCGCAGAACGCCGGGAACGCCGGGAAGAAGGGAAGGGGTTCGCGCCGCCTCCGACATCGCGGTCGGCTGCGGTACGACTGCAGCACGAACCCTTTCCGTCGCCGTCCGGCCCTTCAGGCGAGCGCCTCGGGCCGGGCGGCGAGGTGACCTGGGGAGGTCACTTCACCACGACGTAGTCCCCGGCCGAAGTCGAGGCACCGGTCGTGGTGTTGCCGCCGTACATCCAGCGCCACGTACCCGTCTTGGACGCCTTCACGGTCGCCTTGAGGTCACCCTTGCCGTTCGCGTACACCGTCTTCACCGAGGTGTACGAGGTGGCGCCGGCCGGCTTGAACTGCAGGCTCACCTTGCGGCCCTCGTACGAGACGTACTTCCGGGTCTCCCAGTTGGCCCGCGTGACCTTTCCGGTCACCGTCAGCGTGCCACCCTTGGCCACCGGCTTGGGCGAAGCCTTCACGGACAGACGGGAGTTGCGCTTGACGTAGACCGTCTGACCCACGTCGTCGATGTCACCGGTGCCGTCCTTGAAACGCACCTCGCCCGCGACCTTCCAGGCCCCGGCCTCGCTGTTGCGCAGGTCCCACAGGCTCGGGTTGAAGTACATCGTCTCGGTGACGTCACAGGGCGAGAGCACGACACCACAGTCGCTCGTCTCGATGGAGTGCCACAGCCGATTGTGCGTCTTGCCGCGATACAGGAATACGTCCGTCCACTTCACCTTGTAGGGGGTCGTCAGCCTGAAGGAGGTGGGCACTTTGACCCCGTTCGCGACCCCGATCACGACCGGCTTCCCGCCGTTCACCTTGACGCGGGTGAACGCGGCCCCACCCTCGGCCGCACCGGCCGGAAACGCGGCCAGGCCGGTGAACACCGCAGCCGCTCCACCGGCCACGACAGCTCTCCAGAGCTTCTTCCCCATGTGATCCCCACATCCTCTGTACCGAAAAGCGCCGGAGATGGCTTCTCTCGCGCGTATTTTCAGACAGTTGTGATCCACAAAAGGTTGTACGCCGTGTTGATCACGATCGGCGTCGGACGATCTTCGCCCCGCGAGAAGCGCCCCGCGCGGGGCCCGTCACGGACCGGGCAGGTCAGGGGCCGGACGCGACGTCACACGCCGGACCCCACCTCCCGCACCTGCTCGCGCAGGACGTGCTTGCGCACCTTGCCCGAGGGCGTACGCGGCAGCGACGGGACCACCACCAGATCCCGGGGGATCTTGTACTTCGCCAGCCGGCCGGAGAGGAACGCGCGCAGCTCCTCCAGCGTCACCGCCTCGCCGGCCTCCACCACGGCGACGACGGTCTCGCCCCAGTCCCGGTGCGGCCGTCCGACGACGGCGGCGTCCCGGATCGCCGGATGCCCCAGGATCGCCTCCTCCACCTCGGGCGCGTAGACGTTCTCGCCGCCGGTGATGACGACGTCCTTGGCCCGGCCGACGATGAACAGATAGCCGTCCTCGTCCACCCGCGCCAGATCCCCCGACTTGTACCAGTCGCCCTCGAAGGCGCGCTCCGTCGCCTCCGGATCGTCGAGGTAGCCCAGCATCCGGGTCCCCGACCGCAGCCACAGCTCGCCGATCTCGCCGGCCCCGGCGTCCCGGCCGTCCTCCCCGACCACGCGGATGTCCACGCCCGGCATGCCGCCCGCCCCGATCGACCCGGCCTTGACGAGCTGGTCCTGCGGGCGGAGCACGGAGCCCACCGGCCCCATCTCGCTCATCCCGTACACCTGGCAGAAGCGGTCCGCGCCGTACGCCGCCTCCAGCGTCCGCACCGTCTCCGCGCCCAGCGGCGCCCCGCCGTAGGCCCACAGCCGTACGCTCGGCAGCCGGAACTCGGACACGTCGCCCCCGGTCGCGGCGAGGACCTTCAACGGGGCGAGGTAGGCGATGGGGGCGCCGAAGAAGGCCGTGACCCGGTGCCTGCGCACGGCTTCGAGGAAGGCGAGGGGCTCGTACTCCTTCAACAGGACGACGGTGCCGCCCAGATAGATCATGGACAGGAACCAGTTGTTCAGGGGCGAGGCGTGCCAGATCGGCATGGCCAGCAGGAACCGGTCGTCGCGGCGCAGCCCGGCGGCGGCCGCGGTGTGGGCGGGCACGGCGGACAGCCCTCGGTGCGAGTGGAGACAGCCCTTGGGCGCGCCGGTCGTCCCGGAGGTGTACAGCACCTGCGCGACGTCGTCGGGGCCGGCCTCCACGCCCTCCCATTCCGGCGCCCCGGCAACCAGCGTGTCGAACCCTCCGTCGCCGGTGTCGTTCGTCGTGAGCGCGTCGACCTCGGGGGCGCCCTCGCGCATCCGTCCGGCCAGTTCCTCGGCGACGACGGCGACCCGCAGCTTGGAATGCCCCGCGAGGTACGCCAGTTCGGGCGCGGTCAGCTTGTGGTTGATGGGGACGAGCGCCGCCCCGGCCCGCCAGATCCCGAACGCGGCCACGGCGAAGGCGGGGGTGTTGTACGTCATCACCCCCACGCGGTCGCCCGGCCGCACCCCTCGGTCCCGCAGCACGGCGGCGGCCCGCTTGGACGCGGCGAGCAGCTCGGCGTACGTCATCGTCCCCAGATCGGACACGAGGGCCGGTTTCCCGCCACACCCGCGGGCCGACCCTTCCAGCATCCATGTCAGGTTCACCGCAGGGTCCTCCGCTGTTCCATGGGGGCTGCCGCCATGCCGAGGTTCCTCGGCATGGCGGGAATTGAATCATCGTTCCATGCCCCGGGGAAGCTTCAACTGCCGTGTGGCGTGCGGGGGATGCCGAGCGGAGGACGCAGGGGCAGGGGATGCCGGAGCGAGCGCGCCGGGACCCGGCCGCCCGGGGCGTCCGGGCCGCTACTTGCGGCCCACACCGCCGTACATCGCCACCGCCTCGCCCTCGGCCTCCGGGCGCCAGGCCGAGCAGGTCACCACGCCGGGGTCGAGGAGTTCCAGGCCGTCGAAGTAGCGGGCGACGGCGGCCGGGGTGCGCTGGGTGAGCTTCGGGGTGCCGTGCTCGTTCCAGAAGGCCACCGCCTCGTCGACGTCCGGCATGTCGGGGTGGGTGACCGTGTGGGAGAGGACGAGATGGCTGCCGGGGGCGAGCGCGTCCATGAGGCGGCGGACGATGGCGTACGACTCCTCGTCGTCCTCGATGAAGATGACGACTCCGAGCAGCATCAGCGCGACCGGCTGCGAGAAGTCGAGGGTCTTCGCGGCGGCGGCCAGGATCGCGTCGACGTCGCGGAGATCGGCGTCCAGGTAGTCGGTGCGGCCCTCGGGCGTGCCGACCAGGAGCGCGCGGGCGTGCGCGAGGACGAGCGGGTCGTTGTCGACGTACACGACCCGGGACTCGGGGGCGACGCGCTGGGCGACCTCGTGGGTGTTGTCGGCGCTCGGCAGGCCGGTGCCGATGTCGAGGAACTGGCGTATGCCCCGCTCCTCGGCCAGGTGGCGCACCGCCCGTCCGAGGAACAGCCGGTCCGCCTTCGCGTACTCCCCGATCCCGGGGTGCAGCGTCCGGATCCGGTCGCCGGCCTCCCGGTCGACGGGGTAGTTGTCCTTGCCGCCGGTCCAGTAGTTCCAGATCCGGGCGGTGTGCGGGCGGGACGTGTCGATGCGCGATCCGATGTCTGTCACGCGCGTCAACGTATCGCAGCGATCCGCCAACTCCCCTCCGCAGGTGACACATTGCCACCACCCGCTCCCACCAGCGACGACTCTGGGCGGCAGGCAAGACGCCCGGCAGGTCCACGCCATGCGCCACTCCGGGCTGAACGGGACGGAGAGCGGCTGCTACGGACTGCCCCTCTGACGGCGCCCGCCCGGCGGGTGCTACGGCGGGCGCTACGGCAGCAGCCAGTGCGGGTCCGGGACCACCGTGAGCAGCGCCGACACCAGCAGCACGACCGCCAGGACGCCCAGTTCGACGCGGGCCGGGGGCTGGGCGTCGGCGCCCCGGAGCAGCCGGCGGCGGGCGGTCAGCGCGAGCAGCGCGGCGACCCCGAAGAGGGCGAGTTTGACCAGCAGCACCCTGCCGTACGCCGTGGTGAGCACCCCGTCGAGCGGCAGCCGGCGCAGGGTCGAGCAGGTGCCGGTGACGGCGAGGGCGGCGAAGAGCCAGCCGGCCATCCGGGCGTACCGCAGCAGCACGTCCCGCCCGCCGCCGCGCAGCCGCATCACGCGCAGCACGTACAGCAGCGTGCCGAACCACAGCGAGGCGGCGGTCAGATGGATCACCGTGAGGCTCACGCCGAAGACCGGGCTGTACGACTCCGGGTGGGCGCGCAGCGCCTCCGCGCCGACGGCGACGGCGAGCGGCAGCGCGGCGAGTTCCCGGTGCCGGGTGGTCGCGGCGCAGAGCGCGGCGAGGACGAAGGCGTTGGCGGTGATCAGGATGAGCCGGCCCTCGCGCAGCCCGTACACGGTGCCGAGTCTCAGCCCACTGAGCGCGGAGAGCAGGACGAGCAGTCCGGCGGAGGCGGCGCATCCGGTGACGGCGGCCGTGAGGGACCAGCGGCGTGGCAGTGGTCCGTCGCCCGCGATCCGCACGCCGGCGAGTTCGCCGATCTGTACGGCCAGCGCGGTGACGACGAGGAGCCGGAGCACCGTGATGCTTCCGGCGGCGGGGATCTCCAGCTCGCCGGTGCCGAACTGGGCGAGCGAGTCCCCGAGCAGGGCGGTGACGAGGACGGCGAGGACCGCGAGAGCGGCCGCGGCCGTCCGGCGTATCGGAGTGCCGAAGGGCCCGGGAGGTTCGGGAGGTCCGGGAGGCGTCACCGATCGATCGTCGCCGGGGTCCGGACGGGCGGCAACTCGCGTACGGACGCATGGTCTACGCCGTACGGGTGACCCCGAGGGGTCCGCCGCCTGTCCGTACCCGCAGGGATCAGGCCTTGCTGAGGTGCGACCAGAACTCGTCCCAGGAGAGCTTGCCGTCGCCGTTGTCGTCGCGCTGCTTGATGAGCGCCTCCGCGACGGACTCCGTCACGTGGAAGTCGCCCATCTCGGCCATGACGTGCTTGTACTCGGCGGCCGTGATGAAGCCGTCCCCGTCCACGTCGAACTTGTCGAATGCCGTACGCGCCGACTCGATGTCCGCCACTGCTTCCGCCCCTTCTCGGTGCTTCGATGTCGGGGTCAGATTATCGGGCCTGACGGTGGTTCATGATGGGGGCATGAACGTGGGAGTGGCGGGGATTCTGGAGGCGGCGGCCCGGGGCGAATTCCCCGTGCCGGACGGGTCGACGACGGTGCTTCCGCAGCCCAGCGGGCGGGACGCGGGCGTGCTGGCGTTCACCGCGCACACGGTGGTGTTCCTGGACGAGGACCCGGCCTGGATCCGGGCGGAACTGGCCGCGACGGCGGGCGATCCGCTGTCGGCGAGCATGAATCCGCGGTTCCTGACGGCGCTGATGGACCGGACCGGCCGCACCATGAACACCATCGACCTGCTGACGGTCGCGGGCGCGCTGCCCGGCCCGCCGGAGATCGCGCTGCGCGAGATCGCGGACCAGGAACACCCTCGGGTGGCCCGCGCGCTCGCGTTCCGGGACGAGGTACGGGTCTGGGTCACCGACGGCGGTCTGCTCACCCTCGGCCGGGGCGTGGCGGGCCGGATGGAGGCGGCGATCGAGGTCGACGAGGACGTACGCCACCGGGGCCTCGGCCGGGCCCTCGCGCGGGCCGCCCGCCATCTCACCCCGGACCCGGTGATCTGGGCCCAGCAGTCCCCCGGCAACGCCCGCAGCGTCCGCGCCTTCCAGGCGGCGGGCTACCGTCCGGTGTGCAGCGAGGCGTTGCTGCTGAAGGGGTGAGCCGCGCGGGAGGGGGGCGGGGCTGGGGTCGGGGGTCAGGGTCGGGGTCGGGTCCGGGGTCAGGGTCGGACTCAGGGGCAGGGCCAGGGGCGGACTCAGGGGCAGGGCCAGGGGCGGGGACTCAGCGGAACACTCCCGTGTGGCCCAGCGAGTAGCGGCCCGGCTGCGGGTAGACGGCCAGTCCGTGCGGGCCGCTGCCGACGGGGATGCGGGCCAGCTGCTTGCCGCTCGCCGTGTCGATCGCGTACACCTCGGAGTCGTAACGGCCGGACAGCCACAGCACCTTGCCGTCGGCGGAGACCCCGCCCATGTCGGGCGAGCCGCCCTGGGGCAGCTTCCACTTCTTGGTGAGCTTGTCCTGGGTGAAGTCGAAGACGGAGACGGTGCCCTCGCCCCGGTTGGACACGTACATCTCCTTGGAGTCGCGGGAGACGTAGAGCCCGTGGCAGCCCTTGCCGGTGGGCAGCAGGTGCGGGGTGGTGAACTTCTCGCCGTCGAGCACCCACATACCGTGCGCCATCATGTCGGCGACGTAGAAGGTCTTCCCGTCCGGGGAGATCTTCACGTCCTGGGGCATGGCGCCCTTGAACGGCAGTTTCTGCTGGCCGACGACCTTCATCGCGGCGGTGTCGACCTTCAGTAGCTCGCCGGAGAACTCGCAGGAGACGACGAAGTAGCGGCCGTCGGCGGAGAAGTCGGCGTGGTTGACGCCGTAGCAGCTGACGGGGACGCTCTTCTTCCGCTCCATGGAGTGCGCGTCGCGGAAGACGAGTTCGCGGTCGAGCGAGGCCATGACGACGGCGTACTTGCCGTCCGGGGTGAAGTAGAGGTTGTACGGGTCGTGGACGTCGACGGGCTTGCCGGCCTTGCCGGTGGCCGGGTCGATGGGGGTGAGGGTGTTGCCCCGGTCGTTGTTGACCCAGAGGGTCTTCAGGTCCCAGGAGGGGACGACGTGCTGGGGCTGCTTGCCGACCGGGATGGTCTCGATCACCTTGTAGGTGGCCGGGTCGATGACGGAGACGGTGTTGGAGTTGGTGTTGGGGACGTAGACCCGGGAGGGGAAGTCCTTGACGACCGGGGAGAGCGCGCCCGGACGGTCGGCGGCGTAGAGGTCGTGCGGATCGAGCGGCGGGGGCATGCCGGGCAGGAGGGCGGGGTCGACGGCCCGCTTGGGTACGGCGGCGGCCGCGGCGGCCTCCTTGGTGCCGTTGGCGTGCGGGGCCGGGGCGGAGCCGCCGCCGCAGGCGGCGAGGCCGGGGCCGAGGGCGAGGAGCAGGGCGGCGGCCGTCAGCGCGCGGGTCCGGGCGCCGAGGTGGGCGCGGGGGCGGGTGCCGGTGTCTGCGCGGGCGTGGGCGTGGGCTTGGGTGGGGTTCGGCATCAGCTCAGCAGCTCCGTGGTGGTCACCGCGCGCAGGCGGCGGCGGTCGAGGTCGGCGAGGAGGAGGGGCAGCGCGGTGACGGTGTCGGGGTAGCCGAGGTGGAGGCTCACGATCGATCCGGCCCGGACGCGCTCGGTGACGTTGGCGACGACGGCATGCGGGCCGGGCGAGGTGTAGTCGAGGGAGTCGACGTCGTAGGACAGGACGTGCGGGTACCCGGCGCGCTGGGCGGCCTGGCGGACGGTGTCGTTCGCGTGCTGGGTGCGCGAGGGCCGGAACCAGGTGCCGATGGAGCCGGTGAGCCGGCGCAGCCGGCGGGCACAGCCTTCGATCTCGGCATATGCCTCGGCTTCGGTCATGTCGTTGATGCCGATGTGGCGCTGGGTGTGGTTGCCGAGGTCGTGGCCGCCGTCCAGGACGCGCCGGGCCATCTCGGGGTGCCGGTCGAGCCAGTCGCCGACGGCGAGGACGGTGAGCCGGGCGCCGCCGTGTTCGGCCCGTTCCAGTACGGCGCGGGCGAGGGCGGGGTCGCCCTGGCCGTGGAAGGTGAGCGCGACGTGGGGACGGTCGGGCGGGCCGGTGGCGATCTCGGCGGGACGGCCGGGGTAGCGGCGGGGCAGCGGGGCGGCCACGGGCGCGGCGGGGGCGGGGCCCCGGGAGTGGGCGTCGGCGGGCGCGAGTCCGGGGGTGGGGCGGGTACCGCAGGCGGTGGCGATGGCCCCCGCGAGGGCGGTGGCCGCGCCCGCCCGGAGGGCACTGCGGCGGTCGGTCGGCATCACAAGTCCATTTAAGGCCGATTGATCCCGAAAGATAATGATCCGGCCCGTTCGAGCGCGCGTTTGCACCCTTTGCCCCATGTCCAGCATGCGGACGAAGGGAGGAAACAATCAGCAAACCCTATATTTATTCATCGTTTGAAAGGTGGGTGCTGTACATCACCGAGGATTCATCTGCGCCACACCCCTGAATGTCCGCATATGCTCGTTAGGTCCTTTTGGCTACAAGGCCACCTGTCTGAGATAGTCGGTGCCACGACCCCCATTGACCCGGGCCAGGTCGTCAAGCGGCTGTGGATACACCCCCCCGTCCACGGCGCATCTCACGAAAGCCCCCACGCGCCCCACCAACGGCGGACGGGGGCTTTCGTGCGTCCAGGGAGGGGCGGGGGCGGGGCCCCGGGAGCGGGCATCGGCGGGTGGCGACCGACGGCCATCGGGGGACGTCAGCGGTCGAGCACCCGCATCTCGAACCAGACGGTCTTGCCGCGCGGGGCCAGATCGACGCCCCAGCGGTCGGAGAGTTTGTCGACGAGCATGAGACCCCGGCCGCTGGTGTCGAGCTCGTGCACCGGCATCAGACAGGGCAGTCCGCGCGAGGGATCGCGCACCTCGATCCGGATCCGGCCGCGGCGACGGTGCATCCGCAGAGTGAACGCGCGGGCGCCGGTGTGACGCACGGCGTTGCCGACCAGTTCGGAGACGAGCAGGACCGCGTGCTCGGCGATCTGCGGCCCGAGACTCCATTCGCGCAGCACCACCCACTGGGTGAGCCGGCGGGCGAGCGCGGCGGACTGGGGAAGCGACGGCAGCCGTACGTCCTCCTCCGCCGGGTTGCCGTACTCGGCCAGCGCCCGCGTGGTCACCCGGTACGTCTCCGCCGCCTGTTCGTCCTCGGCGCCGGGCCCCCATCGGGCGACGACGCCCGTGCCGCGCTGCCGCGGCTGCTCCATACCCTCCAGGCCCGCCATGCCCACCATCATGGCCGCCCGGGGCCGTTCGCGGGGCCGTTCCCCGGGAATCGTCCCTCCGGAATCGACAATTCCGGGCCAGTGACAATGGCACATGCCGAGAGCGTTCCAGGGGCCATTAGGCCCTATCGCTCCGGAGTCCGGACATGGGACGGCCCGCGGCCGGAGAACCGGACGCGGGCCGTTGGTCACGCGCGGGCGCGCGCGGGGGACTTCGGACGTACGGAGGGCTCGGGTCGTACGGCGTACAAGCCCGGACATACGACGTACGAGTCCAGGCGTACGTCGTACGAGTTCAGGCGGTTCAGGCGACGCGTTCGGGCGGGGCTCAGACGAACTTCGCCTTGCCCGGCCCCTCCTCGACGAAGCTGCGCATGCCGCGCTCGCGGTCCTCCGTAGCGAACAGGCCCGCGAACCAGGTGCGTTCGATGGCGAGACCGGTGTCGATGTCGGCCTCCAGACCCTGGTCCACGGCCTCCTTGGCCGCGCGCAGCGCGATGGCCGGGCCTTGGGCCAGCTTCGCCGCCCAGGCATATGCCTGCTCGTAGACCTCGGCGGCCGGGACGACGCGGTCGACCAGGCCGAGCTGGAGCGCCTCGTCGGCCTTCACCATGCGACCGGTGAAGATGAGGTCCTTCGCGCGGGAGGGGCCGATGAGACGGGACAGGCGCTGGGTGCCGCCGGCGCCGGGGATCAGACCGAGCAGGATCTCGGGCTGGCCCAGCTTGGCGTTGTCGGCGGCGATCCGGTAGTCGGCGCAGAGCGCCAGCTCGCAGCCGCCGCCCAGCGCGTACCCGGTGACGGCCGCGACGACGGGCTTGGGGATGCGGGCGATGGCGGTGAAGGAGTCCTGGAGCGAGCGGGACCGCACGACCATCGCCGCGTGATCCATGACCTGCATCTCCTTGATGTCCGCACCGGCGGCGAACACCTTCTCGCCGCCGTAGAGGATCACGGCGCGCACGTCGTCGCGGCGGGTCGCCTCCTCGGCCAGCTCGCGCAGCCGGTCCTGGGTGGCGATGTCCAGGGCGTTCATCGGGGGACGGTCGAGCCGGATCGTGCCGACGCCTTCGGCGACTTCGAGGTTCACAGTCATGCCCGGAAGGTTAGCCGCCGCGTACGGCACGGGACCCGGTGCCGTTGGTCACAGCACCGGGTCCCGTGTGAGGGTCCGGCAGGCCCGAACGCCGCCGGGCCGTGGGTTGGTCAGGCCGTCAGGCCTTCCACGCCGACCAGGACATGTTCCAGCCGTTGAGGCCGTTGTCCGGCTGGATCTGCTTGTCGCGGGAGTTCTTCACGACGACGACGTCGCCGACGAGCGAGTGGTCGAAGAACCAGGCGGCCGGCATCGAGCTGTCACCGGCGCCCCGTGCGTCGCGCAGGCCCACGCAGCCGTGGCTGGTGTTCGTGGTGCCGAAGATCGAGGGCGAACCCCAGTAGTTGCCGTGGATGAAGGTGCCGGAGTTGGACAGTCGCATGGCGTGCGGGACGTCCTTGATGTCGTACTCGCCACCGAAGCCGACCGTGGCCCCGTTCATCCGGGTGATCTTGAACTTCTCGCTGATGACCATCTCACCGTTGTACGTGGTCGTGGACGGCGCGCCCGCGCTGATCGGGATGGTCTTGATGACCGCTCCGTCGCGCTCGACCTTCATCGTCTTGGCGCTCGCGTCGACCGTGGAGACCTGGCGGCGGCCGATGGCGAAGGAGAAGGTCTTCTTCTGCTTGCCGTACACGCCCGGACGGCCCTCGACACCGTCGAGGTTGAGCTGCACGGTCACCTTGGTGCCGGCGGCCCAGTAGTGCTCGGGACGGAAGTCGAGCCGGTCGTTGCCGAACCAGTGGCCCTCGATGTCCACGGCCGGCTCGGCCGTGACCTTGATGCCGCGCTCGACGGCCTCAGGGTCGGTGATGCCTCGGCTGAACCGGATGGAGACCGGCATGCCGACGCCGACGGTCTGACCGCTCTCCGGCGTGTACTGACCGATGAAGGTGTTCTGCGGGACGAGCGTGGTGAAGCTCGTGTCCTTCGCCGACTCAAGGCCCGCGGAGTCCTTGGCGATGGCGTGCACCTTGTACTTGGTGCTGGCCGAAAGATGTCCGGTCGGCTCCCAGCTGGCGCCGTCGGCGGACATCTTGCCCTCGACCTCGTGGCCCTCGGAGTCGGCGACCGTGACCGTGGTCAGCTTGCCCTTCTCCGCCGTCACCTTCAGCGCGCCGTTGGTGGCGACCGCGTCGGCGCCGTCCTTCGGAGCGATCGCGACGACCGCCTGCGAGGCCGCGGTGTCCCCGCCCGACCCGGAACCCACCGAGCCCGAGGCGCCCTTGTCGTCGCCGCCCCCGCACGCGGTCAGGACGAGAAGCATCGTCCCCGTCGCCAGGGCACCCAGGCCCCGGATGGCCCGGCGACTGCGACGTCCCGCGAAAGCTGCGGATATCGGCTGCCCGTTCACTATCCTGTTCTCCCCTCACATGGCACCGGCCTCGCCGGTTCCCACCCCCGGTGTGCGACTCCTCCCGCACACACAGCGTCAGATAACCACACCGCTGGTCACGAAACTTCCCTTCGAATGTCACCGTTCCGTCGCAGTTCACTCGAACGAGCCCCGAAATCCCCGGAATCTGAGAGTCCGGCAACAGGAAAAGGTGCTAAAGGGGCTACGGACGCCTTGAGGGGGTGGGTGGGCGACGGCGGGAGGGAACGGAGCCGCCGGCGGAGGAAGGCCGGCGGAAGAGATCTGCCGAGGGGCATGGAAAGAGGTCGGCCGAGAGTCGTGGGGGAGTTTCGGCCAGGGCCCTGGTGACCGCCCATACGGCCAAGGGCCCTGGAGCCCTGGAAGCTCTGGAGCCCTGGAGCCCTGGAGCCCTGGAGCCCTGGAGCCCTGGAGCCCTGGAGCCCTGGCAAGGGTCAGTGAAGGGCCGAGCCCGCCTTCCACTGGGTCCAGTCGAGATTCCAGCCGCTCAGCCCGTTGCCGGCGGACACGACCGAGTCGCGGGAGTTCACGACCTCCACCACGTCGCCGATCAGCGTCCGGTCGAAGAACCAGCCCGCCGGGGTGTCCGCGCCGCCGCCCTTCACATCGCGCAGTCCGACACAGCCGTGGCTGACGTTCGTCGCGCCGAAGGTGTCCGCCGGCGCCCAGTAGTTGCCGTGCAGGAAGGTCCCGGAGTCGGTGAGCCGCATCGCGTGCGGCACGTCCTTGATGTCGTACTCGCCGCCGAAGCCGACCGTGGCCCCGTTCATCCGGGTCACGTCGTACAGCTCCGTGACCACCATCTTCCCGTTGTACGTGGTGGTCGACGCCGCCCCGGCGGTGATGGGCAGCGTGGTGAGCAGCTCGCCGTCGCGGCGGATGTCCATGGTGTGCCGCTCGGCGTCGACGCGGGAGAGCTGCGCGCGGCCGACGGTGAAGGCGACCGTCCTGCGCTGGATCCCGTACGTGCCGGGGGCGCCCTCGACGTCGCGCAGGTCGAGGTCGACGGTGACCCGGGTGCCGGGGCGCCAGTACGCGGCGGGGCGGAAGTCCAGCCGGTCCGTGCCGAACCAGTGGCCGGCGACCTCCACCGGCGGATCGGACGTCACCCTGATCGCCCGCTCGACCGCCGCGCGGTTGCGGATCCCCTGGTTGAAGGAGAGGGAGACGATCATCCCGACGCCGACGGTGGAGCGGTTCTCCGGTTTGAAGTAGCCGATGAAGCGGTTCTCGGGCACGACGGTGGTGAAGGTGGTGTGCCGGGCCGAACGGCGGCCGTGGCCGTCCAGCGCGATCGCGTCGACGCTGTACTTGGCGGCGAGCGCGAGCCGGGTGCCGGGGCTCGGCCGCCAGCGCAGCCCGTCCGTGGAGATCTCCCCCGCGACCCGGGTGGACTGGCCGTCCTCGACCTGGACGACCGTCACCCGTTCCAGGCGTCCGCTGGTCACGGACACCTCCAGGGGCCCGTCGGCGGGCGCCCCGCGACTGCCGTCCTCCGGGTTCACCCGGATCACGTCGCCCGGCGCCCGGCCGCCCGGCAGCTTCAGGTCGATCGTCACCGTGCCGCCGCCCAGCTTGCAGCCCGCGAGCCCGGCCATCCCCACGAACAGTCCGGCCCACAGCCCGGCCACCGCGAGCGCGCCGCCCGCCCGCTTCCGCACACTTCTCACGCCCCGCCCAACGACGGACACCGCGCGGGGTGACGTGTGGGGAAGCGCGCGGGGGTACGGGCGGGGTGACGTGTGAGGAAGCGCGCGGGGGTACGTGCGGGCGGGCCGGGCGCAGGCCCCGGCCCGACCCTGAGTGGTCAGCCTCGGTCGGAGACCCGTACGTAGCAGGTGTAGTCGCCCTCGACCTCGGCGTTGTTCGAGCCGATGGAGACGTTGGGCGAGCCGTTGGCGTAGTAGGTGTCCGTCGGGCGGGCGTCACGGACCCAGGCGGACGGCGCCGCGCCGAACTTCCGACCGCAGAGTTCGCTGGACCGCTGCTCGGCGAAGGCGAAGCCGTCGTCGCCCTCGAAAGACTCCTTCAACTTCAGCTGCCCGAAGACCCGCAGATCGGCATCGGCTCCACAGGCGACGGGACGGATCAGCTTGACGTCGTCGAGACCGGTGTCGGTGGAACCACACGCGCCCGGCTTCGTCTCGGCGAGCGGCCGCAGCACCTTCGCGGCCTCCTTGGTCTTTCCGTCCCGGTCCCCGGCCGCGGGCACCTTGGTGGAGCCGTGGTCGGTGAGGACGTACTCGGCCTTGACGGAGGTGATCGCGCGCGGCATCCCCGCCTTCCGCAACACGTCCAGGACCGGGGTGTAGTCGGCGGTCGCCTTCAGGAGCCGCCCCTTGTCGTCGGCCACCACGGTCAGATCGACCGCGCGGCTGTCCTCGCCTTCCACCAGCATGTATCCGATGCTGTTCGGAAGCCCGTAACGGGCGAGGCGCGGAGGCACGTCGAGCTTGTACGTGCGGCTGCCGTCGGCGCCCTTGACCGGCTGTTCCTTCTCGCGGGCGACGCGGACCAGCTCGGCGAGCGTCCCGCCGTACGGTGCCGCGTCCCCGGCGCGCTGGAGCAGACCGTCCATGAGGTCGGTCAGCTCCTTGGGGCCCCGCGAGGAGTAGCGCAGCCAGTCGCCCTGACGGGTGCGGAAGTCGATCTCGCTGCCGTGGATCGCGTACGTCTCGCGCACGGCGGGCCCGCCGGAGCGGCTGCCGAACATGTCGGTGGCCGCCTGTCCGGGGAAGGTGCGCGGGATCTTGAACACGCGCTCCACGCGGGCGGTGTTCGCGGTGTAGTCCTGTGTGCCGGTGGACCGGTCCACGGCGGTGCCGCGGGCGGTGCCGTAACTCAGGGTCGAGATGAAGGCCGCGTTGCCGGCTTCCTTCGTCGCCCTGGTGACGGCCGCCAACTGGCCGCCGAGGCTCACCTCGTAGACCGGTGTCGGTGTCGGCTTCGGCGGCTCGCTCTCGGCCGCCGCCCCGGAGCCGCCCGTCCCGCACCCCGCCACGAGCAGCAGCGGCAGCAGAGCCGCGACGGCGGCACGACGCCGCCCGGCCCGGTGATCGTTTCTGGTCCCCACCCTGAAATTCCTTCGTCCGTTTTGACTGCTTGACCCGGATGGTAAGCGATCAAGGTCGGCGGAAGCATGCGAGAAACCGCAGGTGGGGGCCGGTATACCCCCTAGCGAGCGGTCAGGGCCCCGCTCTTGACTGCCATGACGAAGGACGACCAGTCGGCGGATGGAAAGACCAGAGCCGGGCCGCTCGGAACCTTGCTGTCACGGACCGGGATCACAGCCTGGAAGTGGTCGGCAATTTCGACGCAGGCGCCGCCGTCCGGATTGCTGTAGGAGCTCTTGCGCCAGCGGGCGGCGCTCAGATCGAGGGGTCGCACGGTACTTCCTCCAGCAGTCTCAGAATGAACTTCAGCGACTCAGCCGGGGAGAACGCCAAGTCGCGCACCAAATCGTAGCGACGCTGGAGTCGTTCGACCTCGGCGCTCTGCTCGATCAGTTCACCCGAGTAGGTGTTCTCCGTGTAGGCCGCCATCCGGCCGTCAGGCAGGTGGAGAAGCCAGAGGTCAGTAGCATCCAACGCGTACGGGCCCGCACTGAACGGCAGCACCTGGATGACGATTCCCGGCCGCTCCGACACGGCCAGAAGGTGTTCCAGTTGTGCCCGCCAGACCGCGCTCTCACGCACCACGGTCCGCAGTACCGCCTCCGACAGAATGGTCCGGAACGGCGGAGCGTTCTCCCCTTCCAGCAGCCGCTGCCGCCCGATCCGCACCTCGACCTGCTCGTCCAGCTCCTCGCCCTTGTAGCCGCCCGCCGCCAGCACCGCCCGTGCGTACTCCGGTGTCTGCAGAAGTCCGGGCAGATAGCTGACCGCGAACTGCCGGATGTTCACCGCCTCCGACTCCAGGCCGATGTACCGGCTGTAGCGCTCCTTCGGTTGGGGCAGATCCGCCGCGGCCAGCTCCCATAGCGCGAGCAGCAGCCCCGGCGGCACGTTGTAGAAGGTCTCCAGCGCCCGGACGACCTCCGGGCTGCCGATGGTGTCGCCGCTCTCCATCTTCCCGAAGAGGGAGGGGTCCCAGCCCAGGCGGTCGCCGATCTGCCGCAGCGTTATGCGGTTCGTCGTCCTCAGAGACCGCACTTCCTCCGCGAACCGCTGGCGCGGCTCCTGACTGCGTCCAGTGACGGCACGTCGTGGTGGCATGACACTCCCTCCCGAGGCGACCAACTCGATGACTACATACCGTAGCCACCCTCTCGCACTACAGTCACCACCTTGGAGAAAGACGGGACGGAAAGCACGAAGAGGGGAGATAATGCGCGACTTGGGTCAGCGGGCGCCGCCCAGGATCGCGCGCTGATAGCCGACCGCCACCGCCTCCGCACGGTCCTTGACGCCCAACTTGGCGTAGATGTGGGTGAGATGGGTCTTCACCGTGGCCTCGCTGATGAAGAGCTCGGCGGCGATCTCGCGGTTGGGGGTGCCCTGGGCGACGAGGGCGAGGACCTCGCGTTCGCGGGCGGAGAGAGAAGTGTCGGCGGGGGCCGCGGGGGTGCGGACCCGGGTCACGAGGCGGCCGGCGACCGCCGGGGAGAGGACGGTGCGGCCCTCGGCGGCGGCCCGGACGGCGGCGAACAGTTCCTCGCGCGGTGCGTCCTTGAGGAGATAGCCGGTGGCGCCCGCCTCGATGGCCGGGAGGGTGTCGGTGTCCGTGTCGTACGTGGTGAGGACGAGGACTCTGGAACGGGCGCCGCGCCGGACGAGTTCGGCGATCGCGTCGACACCGCCACCGCCGGGCATGCGCAGGTCCATCAGGACCACGTCGGGGTCGAGGCGCTCGGCGAGTTCGACCCCCTCGACGCCGTTCGGCGCCTCGCCGAGGACCCGGAAGCCGGGGCCGGCCTCGAACATGCCGCGCAGTCCGTCGCGGACCACGGGGTGGTCGTCGACGATGAGCAGGGTGATCTCAGGCCGTGTCTCAGGCCGCGTCTCAGGCCGCATCTCGGTCTCCGTCCGGGTAGGCCAACGGTACGCGGGCGCTGATGGCCGTGCCGTGGCCGGGTTCGGCCTCAACGGTGAGGGCACCCGCGAGGCGTTCGGCGCGCGCCCGCATGCCGCCGAGACCGAAGCCGCCCGCGCCGGTGCGGGCGGGGACGGCGGCGGGGTCGAAGCCCCGGCCGTCGTCGCGTACGTCGAGGGTGATCTCGTCCCCCATATAGGAGAGGGTGACACCGGCGCGGGCGGCGCCGGAGTGGCGTTCGGCGTTGGCGAGGGCTTCCTCGGTGATCCGCAGCAGGGTCGCGGCGATCTCGTCGTGGAGCGGGAGTTCGGTGCCGGTGACGGTGAACCGGGCGCTGATGCCGGTACGTTCGGACCAGGCGGCCACGGTCTGCTCCAACGCGTCGGGCAGCGTGGCGTGTTCGAGAGCGGCCGGGCCGAGGTCATGGACCGAGCGCCGGGCCTCGCCGAGGCTGTGCCGGGCGAGTTCGGCGGCGCGGCGCAGATGGACGCCGGCGACGGCCGGGTCCGAGGTCGCGGTGACGGCCTGGAGCTGGGCGATGACCCCGGTGAGGCCCTGCGCGATCGTGTCGTGGATCTCGGCGGCGAGCCGCCGCCGTTCGTCCGCGATCCCCGCCTCCCGCGCCTGGAGCAGCAACTGCGCCTGGAGCGCGGCGTTCTCGGCGAGCGCCTGTTCCAGGCGGGTGTTGGTCCGGGCCAGCGCGACCGCCTTCTCGGCCTCCTTCGTCCCGAGGTGGGAGAGGCCGATGGCGAGGCTGGCGTTGATCACGAACAGGCCGCCGAACAGCACCCATTGGAGGCCGGAGCGCGGCGGGAGTCCGCCGGACTGCGAGCCGGCGAGGGTGAGCGCGACGGCGAGCAGCCCCGCCCGGGTGAGCGCGGGGCGGGGCGGCAGGAGGTGGGTGGTGTCGAAGTAGCCGATGCAGGCGAAGATCGCGAAGAGCGGGTTGGCCCAGGTGAGCGCGAGCGCGAGGGCGGTGCGGGCGACGAAGTAGCAGACGGAGGCGGCGCCGGGCGCCCCCGGGACGAGGACGGGCGACGCCGGCCGGCGCTCGCTCCCGGCCCCGGGAGCCGCCGCCCCGGGAGCCGCTGCGACCCCGGTGGCGCAGGCCGGGCCGGGGCCCTCCTGCGCCCCGGGTCCCTCCTGCGCCGCCGCACCGCCCCGGCCACCCCGACCGCCCCGGCCGCCCCGGCCGCCCCGGCGCAGTGACCAGCAGACGAGCAGGATCAGCGTCACGGGGACGAGGACGGCCATCGCCCGGGGGTGGGACTGGTCGCCGAACGTGTCGTTCGCGGCGGCGGAGAAGAGGGTGGCGAGCGCGAGCAGCCCGTACGGGCCCCAGCGGAAGAACTGCCGCCAGCGCTCCTCGACGGGGGTGGGCGTGGTGGCACGGGGCCGCGCGGGAAGGAACGACGCGGAGGCGGGCCGCGTGGACCCGCCAGGGTCCGGGGTGGCGGTCGCCGTGGCAGCGGCGGCCGGGGCCGGACGGGCCGGCGTCGGGACCTGCGTCGGGACGGGGGGCGTTCCGGGTGCCGCCTTCTCCGTGGCGGCTCCGCCCGTCCTCGTACGTACCCCGCCCGCCGTACGTGTCGCCCGCGTCGTCACGCCGTACACCCCCATGCCCTCGGCCGTCGTCCCGGCTCGCGTCCCTCGACGCGACCGTATGCCGTCACTCCCAGCGGAACCAGCGGACCGCCGCCCCGGTGAGCAGGACCGTCCACAGCGCCAGGATCCCGAGCGCGGACCAGGCGGGCCAGTCGCCGCGCATGGCCGCGTCGAGGGCCTGGGAGGCGGCGCCGAGCGGGGTGAACTCGACGATCCCGCGCAGCGTATCCGGCATCTGCTGGACCGGCAGCCAGACGCCCGCCGTGAACATGCTGGGGAAGAACACCGCCGAGCCGACCGCCTGGGCCATCTTCGCCGTACGGGAGACCGCGCAGACCGCCGAGCCGAGCGCGAGGCTCGCGGCGATCGCGAGGAGCAGGGCGACGACGTAGCCGGGCAGGTGGCCGGGCAGGGCCACGTCGAAGGCGACCCGGCCGACGGTGATCACGAGCAGCCCGGAGACCAGCGCGGCGCCGCCGTGCAGGACGAGTTGCGCGCCGAGCAGTGCGCCGGGGCGCACCGGGGTGGTGGACAGGCGGCGCAGGATGCCGCGTTCGCGGTAGCCCGCGAGGACCGGGGGCAGGGCCTGGAGCCCGGACATGATCAGGGCGAAGAGGACCGCGACGGGGACGTAGAGGTCGACGGGTCGGCGGCCGTCGTCGCCGGTGGCCTCGCGGAAGGAGGGGATGGAGCCGAGGATGGCGAGCAGCACCGTCGGCGAGACGATCACCCAGAACAGGGCGGCGGGTTCGCGCAGGAAGAGACGGACCTCGGTGCGCAGCATGGTGAGGGCCGGCCGGGCGGGAGCGGAGCGGGGCGCGGCGGACGGCCGCCCCGATCCGGAGGCGGGAGCAGCGGGAGCGGGTCCGGTGGCGGGAGAGGACGGAGGGGTCACTTGTCGGCTCCGGTCAGGTCGAGGTAGGCGTCGTCGAGGGTCGCGTCGGTGACGCGCAGGCCGCGGACGGTGGCCCCGGTGCGGGCGAGCAGCTGGACGAAGGCGTTCACGGTGGCGTCCGTGCCGGTGACGGTGGTCCGGCCGTCACGGGTCTCGGCGCCGGTGGCGCCGGGCAGGGCGGCCAGTTCGGGGTGGCCGAGGCGCGGGTCGGCCTCAAAGGAGACCGAAGTGGCGGCGGTGGCACGGCCGATGAGCCCGGCGGGGGTGTCGAGGGCGGTGACCCGGCCCCGGTCGATGACGGCGATCCGGTCGCAGAGCCGCTGGGCCTCCTCCATGAAGTGGGTGACGAGGAGGACGGTGACCCCTCGGTCGCGGACGGACTCGACCATGTCCCAGGTGTCGCGGCGGCCACGCGGGTCGAGGCCGGTGGTGAGCTCGTCGAGGATGACGGCGCGCGGGTCGCCGATCAGCGCGAGGGCGATGAACAGCCGTTGCTGCCGGCCTCCCGACAACTTGGCGAACCGGGTGTCGAGTTGGTCGTCGAGGCCGAGCTGTCCGGCGAGTTCGCGCCAGTCGGCGGGGTGCTCGTAGAAGGAGGCGTACAGTTCGAGCGCCTCACGGACGGTGAGCTTGGGCTGGAGCGCGCTCTGCTGGAGCTGGACGCCGAGCAGCCGGGTCACCTCGGTGTGCCGGGTGACGGGGTCGAGACCGCCGACGCGGACGGTGCCGCTGTCGGGGACCCGCAGTCCGGCGACGCATTCGACGGTGGTCGTCTTCCCGGCGCCGTTGGGGCCGAGGATTCCGAAGATCTCCCCCTCCTCGACCGCGAACGTGATGCCGTCGGCGGCTTTGCGCTCGCCGTAGGACTTGTGCAGGTCCTGAACCTCGATCATGGGCATGACTCAAGGTTCGGGCGCGGGGCCCGCCGCCGGTATCGGCCATCGCGCTCGAAGCGCGGTCAACCGATCGGTTGATGCGGCGCTACGACCCGGGGCGCGGCGGCGCGCAGCCAGAGGGAGGGGGCGGGACGAGGTGAAGGCGGGAAGGGAGGGGGCACGGGAGGGGTGACCCGCGAGGGAACGGCGGGCGAGGATGGGGGAAGGCGCGACGGAAGGGCCCGGCGGGAAGGCCACCGAGGGTGACCGAAAACCAGGTGAGCGCGGTCAGCCGTGAACCCTACGCTCGGTCCTGATGCCCGAAATAGATGCCCCCGCCAAGCAAGCGCCGCGCCAACGTTCCACCGTGCGCGTGCTGCTGCGTCTGTGGCCGTACGTACGGCCCGTGCGAGCCCGCCTGTTCACCGCCGCCTCTGTCGCGATCGTCGCCTCGCTGCTCTCGATCGTCATCCCGCTCGTCCTGAAATGGCTGGTCGACGGCCCGGTCACGGACGGCGACGCGACCGGGGTGTGGCTCGGCGCGCTCTTCATCCTGCTGCTCGGACTCGCCGAGGCCGTCCTGTTCGGCGTACGGCGCTGGCTGGTCGCCCGGCCCCTCGCGGGCGTCGAGGCGCGGATGCGGGGCGCGCTCTACGAGCGGCTCCAGCGGCTGCCGGTCGCCTTCCACGACCGTTGGGCTTCGGGGCAGTTGCTGTCGCGGGCGACGACGGACCTGATGCTGGTCCGGATGTTCCTGGCGTTCCCGCTGACGTTCCTGCTGGTCAACGGGGTGACGATCGTGGCCGGTTACGCGGTGCTGCTCGCCCAGGAGTGGACGCTCGGCCTGGTGCTGCTCGCGCCGGCCGCGCCACTGATGATCGCCTGCACGCTTTTCGAGCGGCGGTACGCGGTGGTGGCGCGCAGGGCGCAGGACCAGGTGGGCGATCTGACGACCGTCGTCGAGGAGAGCGTCCTCGGCATCCGGATCGTCAAGGGGTTCGGGCGCCATCGCGCGCAGGCGGACGCGTTCCGCGAGCTGGCCGGGCGGCTGCGCGGTACGGAGCTGGTCAAGGCCCGCCTCCTCGCCGGGATTTGGTCGGTGATCACCCTGCTGCCGGAGCTGGCGGTGGGCGGGGCGCTGGTCCTCGGGACCGTCCAGGTGGCGGACGGGGATCTGTCGGCGGGCACGCTGGTGGCGTTCCTGTCGACGGCGCTCGCGCTGCGCTGGCCGGTGGAGTCGATCGGCTTCCTGTTGGCGATGAGCCAGGAGGCGGGTACGGCGGTGGAACGTTACTTCGAGGTGATGGACGCGTCGGAGGAGACGGACCGGCCGGCCGGTGCGTCTTCTGTGGAGCGGGAGCGGGAGCGGAAGCAGGTCCCGGCGGCGGACGGGGTGCGGTTCGAGAACGTCTCCTTCCGCTACCCGGACGCCCCGGCCGGCGCGCCGCCCGTCCTCGACGGCGTCGATCTGCACATCCGGCCCGGCGAGACCCTGGCGCTCGTCGGCGGGACGGGCTGCGGCAAGACCACGCTCACCGCACTCGTCCCCCGGCTGTACGAGGCCACCGGCGGGCGGATCCTGCTCGACGGCGAGGACATCGCGCTGATGCCGCGCGAGCGGCTGCGGTCGCTGGTGGCGGTGGCGTTCGAGGAGCCGACCCTGTTCTCGGCGAGCGTCGGCGCGAACGTCCTGATGGGTACGGGTCCGGACGCCGGCGAGCCGGAGCTGCGGCGCGCGCTCGCCGTGGCCCAGGCGGACGGCTTCGTGGACCGGCTGCCGGACGGCACCGCGACCGAGGTGGGCGAGCAGGGTCTGAGCCTGTCCGGCGGCCAGCGGCAGCGACTCGCCCTCGCGCGCGCGGTCGTCGGCCGGCCGCGCTTCCTCATCCTGGACGACCCGCTGTCGGCGCTCGACGTCCACACGGAGGCCCGGGTGGAGGCGGCGCTTCGCGAGGTGCTGCGCGAGACGACCGCCCTGGTCGTCGCGCACCGCCCGTCCACGGTGCTGCTCGCCGACCGGGTCGCGCTCCTGTCGGACGGACGGATCACGGCCGTCGGCACCCACCACGAACTGCTGCGCACCAGCGCCGAGTACGCCTGGCTGATGACCGGCGAGAGGGTCGAGACGCGATGACGGACATCAGTACGAACAGGCGCACGGACCGGGGTACGGGTTCCGGCGCGGAGACGGACGCGGGCGCGGGCCCCGGCCCGGCGGACACGGACATACGCACGGCGGACGCGGCCGCCGGCACCGGCCCGCGTACGCCCTCCGCCACCAGCACCGAGAAGGCGCCGGCCGACAAGTCGCCCGCCGCCACCGCCGCCAAGGACCCCTTCGACCAGGACGACCTGCCCTCCGCGCCCGGCTCCACCGGCCGGCTGCTGCGCTCGCTGCTCGCCGGCCATCGCCGCCGGGTCACCCTCGCGGCGCTCGCCCTGCTCGTCCAGCAGGCCGCGCTCCAGGCGGGCCCGCTGCTCGTGGCGTACGCGATCGACCGCGCGGTGCCCGCCTTCCGGGCCGGGGACCACGGGCCGCTGCTGGCGGTCGCGGTCGGCTATCTGCTGTGCGCGGCGGGCGGCGCGCTGCTCCAGTACGCCTTCATCCGGGTCTCGGCGCGGATCAACCAGGACGTCCTGCTCGATCTGCGCGGCCGGATCTTCCGCCACGCGCAGCTGCTCAGCGTCGACTTCCACGAGCGCTACACCTCCGGGCGGCTGATCTCCCGTTCCACCACCGACGTCGAGTCGCTGCGCGAGCTGCTGTCCGAGGGGCTTCAGGAACTGATCGGCGTCGCCCTGTCGTTCGTGTCGATCGCGGCGCTGCTGCTGTGGCTGGACCTCGGGATCGGCGCGGTCGCCGTCGCCTCCTTCGGGCCGCTGTATCTGCTCGTGCGGAGCTACCGGCGGCGCGGGGCACGGGTGTTCGCGGTCCGGTCCACGGCCATCGCCGGGGTGATCGTGAAGTTCGCGGAGACGATGAACGGCATCCGCCCGGTGCGGGCATTCCGCCGGGAGCGGGCCAACGAGGCCGAGTACGCCGCCCTCAACTCCCGCCACGAGCGCAGCAACGGGGACGCGCTGCTCGAGATGGCCCGCTACGTCGTCGGATCGCGGCTGGTCGCCAACACGGCCGTCGCCGGCATGTGCCTGTGGGGCGCGTGGCGGGTCGCCCACGGGTCGCTGGAGCTCGGTGTCCTCGCGGCGGCGGTGCTGTACATACGGCGGCTGTACGACCCGATCGACCGGCTCGGCATGTTCCTCAACTCCTACGAGTCCGCCGCCGCCTCCCTCGCCAAGATCGCCGGACTGCTCGCGCAGGAGCCGGGCGTGCCGGAGACGACCGCTCCCCGTGAACTCCCGGCCCGTACAGGGGCGCCGGGGCGCGCGGTCACCTTCGACGGGGCCCGGTTCGCGTACCGCACGGGCGGCGAGGTGCTGCCGCGCTTCGATCTCACGATCCCGGCCGGCCAGACCGTCGCGGTCGTCGGCGCGACGGGCGCGGGCAAGTCGACGCTCGCGAAGCTGCTGGCCCGCTTCTACGACCCCACCGACGGCCGGGTCCTGCTCGACGGGGTCGATCTGCGCGATCTCGGCACGGCCGAACTGCGGCGCGGTGTGGTGATGGTGACGCAGGAGGCGTTCCTCTTCTCGGGAACGGTCGCCGACAACATCGCGATCGGCCGGCCGGACGCCGGGCGTGCGGAGATCGAGCAGGCGGCGAAGGCGATCGGCGCGCACGACTTCATCATGGGCCTGCCCGACGGCTACGACACGGACGTCCGCAAGCGCGGCGGTCGCATCTCCGCCGGACAGCGCCAACTCGTCGCGTTCGCCCGCGCGTTGCTGGCCGATCCGGCCGTGCTCATCCTCGACGAGGCGACCAGTTCGCTCGACGTACCGGGTGAGCGGGCGGTGCAGCGGGCGATGGACACGGTGCTCGCGGGGCGGACGGCCGTGGTGATCGCGCACCGGCTGTCCACGGTCGAAGTGGCCGACCGGGTCCTGGTGATGGAGGCGGGGCGGATCGTCGAGGATGGTGCGCCGGGCGAGCTGGTGCGGGGCGAGGGGCGGTACGCGGGACTGCACCGGGCCTGGCGGGACAGCCTGGCGGGCTGACCCGCCGGACGGGCCCCGCCCGGCCGCCCCAGGGGTGTGGGATGCCGCCTTCGCGGCACCCCGCACCCCTCTCCTTCAAGCCCCTCCATGGCCAAAAGTAGCTGCCTCACTACTTTCCGCCGCAGGGGATCTTGTCATGGGCTGATCATGAAGATACGTTCCTTTGCGTGCCGAGCGGTTGGGGAGTCGAGTGAAAGCCGCCCAGTCACACCGCGTTTCACGAAGCAACTTCTATCCAAAAAGGAGCACTTCATGAACATCAACGCCGAGATCGCCAACGAGTTCGACGTCGACGCCCTGCTCGCCCTCGCCGAGGTCGACGAGGCCCTCTCCGTCGAGGCCATCGTCCCGAACCGCAGCAACAGCAAGTACGCCCTTCTCCAGGACTCCTCCAACAGCTGACCAGCCCTGAGCTGATCCGCCGTGGGCCTGTGAGGCACACACCGCACGCACGCTGAAACACGGCTGAACTCGACTCCCCTGTCCGGCACGGAATCCCACGGGACCTCATATGCGGCAACCCCGAATTCTCCTCGTCAATCCCCCCATCTGGAACGTCTTCGCCCCGCACCTCGCGGTCCCGCTGCTCGCGGCGACGATGCGCCGGCACGGCTGGCAGGTGACCTCCCTCGACCTGAGCATCGAGCAGACGGACTGGCTGCTCTCGGGTGACGGACTGACGGCGCTGCTGCCGAAAGCCGAACGGCTTCACCGCACGATTCCCACCGAAGAGCGGCATTCCCACGAGCAGGCCCTCGCCGTGTTCGGGGACACCGTTTCCCGTATCGACCAGGCGCGCGCCACGCTGAAATCGCGCTCTGTTCTGACGGATCCGGCCGCATTCACCGACGCGGCGACCGTCGTCCGAAATGGGCTCGCCTGTGTCTCCGCGTCCTTTCCCGGTCTGAACTTCGATTTGCGGGGGAATTTCTCCTGTTTCTCCCACCGGCGCTCGGACTCCGTCCTGGAAGCCGCCGGATCGCCGGACCGGAATGTGTACGGCTGGGCCCTGGAGAACCGTCCGATCCCCGCATTGGACGATTCCGATCTGGCCGTGGTCGGCATTTCCGTATCCGCCGACACCCAGCTCATCGCGGCCCTCACCGTGGCCCGCCACGTCAAGCTGGCCCGCCCCGACGTCCATGTGGTGATGGGCGGAAACCTGACCACCCGCATGGTGGGCCGCTGGCAGGAGGAGCACCCCTTCTTCCAGTACGTGGACTCCTTCGTGTCCTACGAGGGAGAGGACGCCCTGCCCGCGCTGTGCGACCGGATCACCGGCGCCGACGACCGCCCCGTGCCCGGACTGCTGGAACGGGACGGCCGCGGCGGACTGCTGCGCACCCCGGCCGCCATGGTCGACATCTCCGACCTGCCGACACCGGACTTCAGCGACCTTCCCCTGGACCGCTACTTCTCGCCGGGCCCGGTCCTCCCGCTCCAGGCGTCCCGGAGCTGCGCGTGGGACTGCGCCTTCTGCTCGATCCCCTTCGCCAGCAACAAGTTCCGCGTCCGGCGCCCCGAACGGGTCGTCGCCGACATGGCCGCCCTGGCGGAACGGCACGGCACCGACACCTTCATGTTCGTGGACGAGATCATGACGCTCACCTCGCTGCGCGGGGTGTCGCGCGAGCTGAACGACGGCGGGCACGACCTGTTCTGGTACGGGGAGACCCGGTTCAGCAAGGGACTCGACGACGAACTCGCCGCCGCACTGCGGAAGTCGGGCTGCCGACGTCTCGACCTCGGTCTGGAGTCCTACAACCAGCGCGTGCTGGACCTGATGCGCAAGGGCACCAAGGTCGCCGACATCGAGCCCTCGCTCGACGCCCTGCTGGGCAACAAGGTCCCGGTCCACCTGTTCTGCATGACCGGCTTCCCCGGGGAGACGGAGCAAGAGGCCCTGCGGACCCAGGAGTTCGCCGACGAGGCACTGCGCCGCTCGGTCGAGGAGTACGACGTCCCGTACTCCACCGCCGCCAACGGCCCCTTCATCCTCGACGTCCTGTCCCCCGTGGGCGAGCGCCCCGACCTGTTCGGCGTGGAGCTGGTCCCCACCGAGGAGGGCGAGGACCTGGCCTTCGACGTCGACTACACCGTCACCGACGGCCTCACCCAGCAGGACGCGGCCCGGCTCACCTCGGGCGGACCCGGCGGGGGCACGACCGCCGCGGGCGCCGCGTTCCACCGGGGCACCTGGATCGGCGACGCGGAGGAGTGGTCGTTCCTCTGGGCGATGGCCGAGGCCGAACTTCCGGACCGCCGGATCGCCGCTCCCGCACCTCCGAAGACCGAGCTGCGCCCGGGCACCGCGCTCCGGCTCGCGGACGGGGTACGGGTCCGGGTCCCGGCCGGCGGACGGGACCTCCTGGTGCACGTACCGTCGGGCGACGCCCTCCTGTCGGTGCCGCGCTCCTGGGAGCGGCTGCTCGACGGCCGCGCGCGCACCGTGGCCGACCTGCTGACGTACCGCCCGGAGGCGGGGACGGAGCCGGAGCCGGGCGCGGCCCCGGGCACGGCGCCGTCGGCGGCCACGGCCGCCACGACGCTGGTACGGCTCGTCGCGCATCGCGCCCTGACCGCCGAACCGGGCGCGGAGCCGGGCGCGGAGATGGGCGCCGAGCCGGGCGTGGAGATGAGCGCGGAGATGGGCGACGTACCGGCTGCCGGACCCGCCGACGCGTCCGGTGAGCCGCCCGCCCGCTGGTACGCGGCCCAGCCGCACGAGGTGACGGACAGCCGGTCCGACGGCAGTTGCCTGCTGGTCTCGCCCGAGACCGGCAAGCGGGTCCGGGTCTCCGCAGCGGGCCGGCTCGTCTGGCTGCTCGCGGCGGACGGCGCGACCTCGGCGGGGCTCTCGGCCCGGACCCGGCTGTCCGAGCAGCGGCTCGCCCCGCTCCTGGCCGAACTGACCGGACACGGGGTCGTCGCCTCGGCGCTCTTCCACCCCGGGCTGCTCCCCGCCGCCGCGACCGGCGCTCCGGCTCCCGCCCCGGTCGGCGCCGCTCGACGTTCCGGCTGACGATCCGCCACGATGGCCTGCCGTACACACCGAACGCCGCACGCCGCGGCCCGAGTTGCAGGAGTCCTCACCGTGTCCCACCCTCTGCCCGCCGCCGGATCCGAAGAGGACCGGTTCTGGGAGGAGTTCGCCTCCCGGAACTGGGAGCGTGCGCCGCTCTCCCTGCCCTCCTCCCCGGTCCGACTGGGCATCGACGACAAGGAGTTGCTCCGCGCTCTGGTCCTCGCCGCCGACCCGGGGAACCGGCCCGCGGGGTCCGCGCTGCCGAGGGTCGTGGTGACCGTGGACGGCCGGACCCAGCCCGTCGACACCCGGGTCTTCCTCCCACTGCCCGAGGACGGCTGCCTGGACGACTACCTGGCCCGGGTGGACGCGCTCATGAGCGAGCACGAGTGGAGCGTCGCCGTGTCCGGTCTGCACGCGGTCTCGGCACCGCTGTGGGACCGGGCTAAACGGATGTCCGACGACGTCCTGCGGGCCACCGGCACCCGGGTCGCGGGCCGGGTGGACATCGACACCTTCATCGGCCGCTACACCTCCACCAACGTCGGGGTGCACGTCGACCACGCGGGGAACTTCGGCTTCACCCTGCGCGGCCGCAAGACCCTGCTCACCTGGGCCCCGGAACTCTCCGAGAAGGTCCCGCAGCACACCGCCGACTACGCGTCGGCCCGCGAACTGGCCGACGTCCTGACCGGCGTGCCCGGAGCGCTGACGTACTTCCCGTCGCGCCAACTGCACGTCGGCGAGGCCCCCGACGCCGTCGCGGTCAACGTCAACATCGCCTTCTTCACCCGGAGCGATCCGGCCGCCCTCGTCCTGGAGGCCGTGGGCGGGCTGCTGGCCCGGGCCCGCGCGGCGGACACGCCCGACGCCGGGGCGGATCTCGCGGACGGCGCCGGTGCGGACCTCACGGAGAGCGCCGCCAGCGACCCGGACCGGCTGGACGGCATCCCGGCCGCGACCGCCGCGGCCCTCGGCGCGCTGGCCGGCCTGTCGGGCACCGCGATCGAGGACGCCGTATGGGAGCACTGCATGCGTGCGGCGACCTCGGGCGGTCTGGGCGTGGGCCGGCCGCCCGAGTCCCCCGTGCCGGTGCCCCGCGACGCCCGGGTCCGGCTGGCCGACGACGTCGTCCTGAACCAGCGGGCGCTGGCCGACGGCCGCCGCGCGGTCGCCGCGCAGGGACACACCGTGAAGATCGCCGATCACCCCGGCGTCACGGCCGCCCTCACCGTGCTGGCCGCGGGCGACACGCTCGACCTCGGCGCCTGGGAGCGGGACACCGAGCCCGCCGCGGTACCGCTGCTCCACGCCGTCCTGCTCAGGCTGTCGACCTGGCGGGCCGTGCACTGCGAGAGCGCCACCGGCTCCGAGACCGCGGACTCCGAGGCCGCCGGCTCCGAGACCACCGGCTCCGAGGCCGTCCCCGCCGCGTCCGGCGGCTCCGTGTCCGCCACCGCCGCCCGTACCGCCGGGACGGTGCTGTGACACCCGTACGACTGAGCAAGGCGGCGACCCTGCTGGCCGTCATCGCCCTGCTGATCAGCACCATCGGCGACGAGGTGGCCCTGGTGGCCCTCGCGCTGCGCGGCGCCGACCGTACCGGCCTCGCCTCCGTCGTATCGGCGCAGATGCTCGCCGGGCTGGTGCCCGGGATCGCGCTGGGCGGACCGATCGGACGGATCGTCGACCGCTTCCGGCTGGACGTGGTCCTGGGCGTGACGCTGGCGCTCGAATGCGCGATCGCGGCGGCCGCCGCCGCGTTCGCGGACGGCCCGGTCCTGCTCATCTCCACCATGCTGTTCCTCGGGGCGCTGGGAGCCGTCGCCCAGACCTGTGTGATGGCCCTCGTCCCCCGGCTCTTCCCGGCCTCCGACACGCAGTTGAAGGTCAACGGCATCATGGAGTCGACCAGGAACGGGGGGTACATCGTCGGCCCCCTGCTGGTCGGTCTGCTCACCGCGCACGGCGGGACGGGGCTGGCCCTCGCCGTCGACGCGGGCACTTTCGCCTTCGCGCTGCTGTCCATCCCGGTGATCACCCAGTGGCTGGCCCTCCGGTCCTCCGGCCCGCCGGCGGCGGCCGACGCCCCGTCATCGCCTGCCGGGCGACCCGCCGGGGAACCCGCCCAGGAGTCCACTCAGGGGTCCGGCGAGGAGTCCGGCAAGGTGTCCGCCAAGCCCGCCGCCCCGACCAAGTCCGAGGCGGCCGAGGCGGGGGACACGGCCGACGCGGCAGCCTCGGCGGATCCGGCGCGAACCCCGGATACGACAGAGGACACCGCACCCGCCGCACCCCCCGCCCCCGCCCCTGCCAAGGGCGGTCTGCGGTTCGGCCTGGCCCTGCTCTGGACGGGCGCGCAGCGGCGCGCCGTGCTCGGCACGATCGTCCTCACCGTCGCGTCGACCTCCGTCGTCAACGTACTGATGCCCTTCTTCGCCCGCGAGATCCCCGGCGGAACCGCCTCCTACGGCACCCTGCTGGCCACCTGGAGCGTCGGACTGGTGGTGGGGCCGTTCGTGCTGCGCGGCCGGATCGGCGCCCGGCCCACCGCGGTGCTCGCCGTCGGCGCCTCCGCGATCATCGGGCTCTGCCACCTGCTGACGGCGGCGTACCTCTTCCTTCCCGCGATGCTGGCCGCCTCCCTGTGCGGCGGCATGGCCAACGCGGTGCAGAACGTGACGCTGCGGACGCACGTCATGGCCGACTGCCCCCAGGAAGTACGGGGCCGGGTGGGCGCCGCGTACGGCGCGACGCTGCAGAGTTCGGTGGCGGTGGGCTTCGCGCTGGCCGGCTTCGCCCCGGCCCACTGGGCCCGCTGGGGCATCCTCACCGGCGGTGCCGTCGCCTTCGTCGTGGGCACGCTCGGCTGGCTGCGGGCCCGCGCGCTGACCCCCGCCGAGCCGCCGGCCGTCCCCACC
>NZ_JBEYZX010000004.1:0-219838 GCF_040646255.1 Streptomyces sp. NPDC046203
CTCATGACCCACCACCCCGACCGCACCCCCACCCCCCAGGTCGTCCGCAACACCCTCGAATCACTCGTCGCCAAGGGCCGCATCCAACGCCACAAACACGACCGCTCGGTGATGTACACCCTCACCTGACACCACCCACACACCCGGCACACCACCGCGCACGTCCCGGACCGACCGGGGAGCCCCGCCGCCGGGCGGGGAGCCCCGCTGCCGGGCGGGCCGCCCCTCCGGGCGACCACCGGCCGGGGGCGGAAGGCCGTACCCTGGGAATCCGGGACACGTATGAGTTCGCTCCAGGTCCGGCCAGGCCGGCGCAGGAGGAGGTGAGGCCCCTCATGAGCACCGCACGCACCCTTCTCGCGGCCGCCCTCGACGAGGCGCGCGGCCAGGCCGTGCATTCAGGCGATCTGTCGCTCGCGCTGGCCGGGGCGGAACTCGTCGATCTGCTCGACTCCGGTGCCGTCACCCTGCGCGAGGACCGCATCGTCCCCGGCACCGGGGCCGGCCCGGCCGACATCCTCCTGGCGCGGGCGTTCGCCGCGCTGCGCGGGGCCGAGCCGTACGAGCCGGTCGGCGACTGGCTGTGGCGCAGGGGCGAGGGGCTGACGGAGGCGTATGTCGCGGCGCTGGTGGCGGAGGGTTCGCTCACCCGCAGGCGGCGGCGCGGGCGCCCCTTCGCCGGTGGTGTCCCGGTGGTCGCGGAGGGCTCGCCGGATGCCCGCCGGGCCGCCGAGCGGCTGGCATCCGGCGACCCGGTCCTCACGACCCTGGTACGGGAGCTGGGGCCGCGCAATGAGCCGGTGCCGGACCCCACCGAGGCACTCGGCGACCCGGAGAGCCTGGTCCTGGCCGCCGTCGGCGACGCGCTGCTGGAACTGGAGGGCGAACGGCAACGGCGTGCCGTCGAACGCGCCGCCTTCGACAATGTGTGGCGTGGCTCCGACTGACCCCGCGACCGCCGGGGCCGCCGCGAAGGGCCCGGGCGCCCCGCCGAGCGGGCCGAGCACGCGCTCCTCGCCCCGGCACCGGCCACTCCCCTCTCACCCGATCCCACTCCCCCACTAGCCCACCTGGCCGCAGCCTGGGGCGGCGCCGTCGGGCGACGTGCTTACATGTCTCGCCGGGGGGCTGGGCATGGTGCCGTGACGACGGATGGAAGAGGAGAACCGCCCGATGACCTCTGGCAACGAAGCGATCCGGTGCCCGTTCGACTACAGCGAGGCGCTGGACTTCGATCCGTCGCTCGCGGAGCTCATGACCCACGACTCCCTCACCCGGATCCGTCTGCCGTACGGCGACGCGGACGCCTGGCTGGTCACCGACTTCGACGGGGTGCGGCAGGTGACCACCGACCAGCGGTTCAGCCGGGCGGGGATCATCGGGTCCGACTATCCGCGGCTGACGCCGGAGCCCATCGTCTCCCCGGAGTCGATCAATGTGATGGACCCTCCGCACAGCAGCCGGCTGAGGCATCTGGCGTCGCAGGCCTTCACCCCCAAGACCGTGGAGCGGGTGCGGCCGACCATCGCCCGGCTCGCGGACACCCTGCTCGACGAGATGGCCGAGGGAGGGCAGCCGGCGGATCTGGTACGGCACTTGTCCGACCCGTTCCCCCGGCAGACCATCTTCCATCTGCTCAGCATCCCCGAGGACGACTGGCCCCGGATGCAGGAGTACGTGCACCAGCTGCTCGCCACGGGCCCGGACACCCGCCGCGCCGCCGAGAACGCCAAGGCGAAGCTGCGGGAGTACTTCGCCGGCCTGGTCGAGCAGCGGCGGCGCGCTCCCGGGCAGGACCTGATCAGCGCGCTGGCCGCCGCCAAGGTGGGCGACGACGCGTTCGACGACCAGGAGTTGGCGGTCATGGCGCTGACGCTGACGCTCAGCGGTCAGGACACGGCCACCTGCCAGATCAGCAACATCGCCTATCTCCTGCTGACCCGGCCCGAGTTGATGGCCCACGCCAGGCGCCGGCCCGAGAGCCTTCCGCAGATCCTGAACGAACTGCTCCGTTACATCCCCTTCCGCAAGGGCGTCGGGATCCCCCGGGTCGCGAAGGAGGACGTGGAGATGGACGGGGCGCGGATCCGGGCGGGCGACTTCGTCCATGTCTCCTACCTCACGGCGAACCGTGATCCGGAGCGCTACCCGGAGCCGGACGCCATCGACCCGGACCGGCCCTCCGAGCCGCACATGACCTTCGGCTGGGGCGGACACCGCTGCATCGCCGTGCCGCTGGCCATGGCGGAACTCGAAGTGGCCATCGGCCGGTTGCTCGAACGCTTCCCCGGGCTGCGGCTGGCCGTACCGCCGGAGGAAGTGCGCTGGGACACGGAGACGATCCGCCGCTTCCCGATCGAACTGCCCGTGGCCTGGGAGGCGTGACGGGACCGGCGAGGCCGACCGGCGGACCCGGGACAAAGTGAAGGCCGCCCTCCATGCGAGGGCGGCCTTCCGGGTGTGTCCGGCCGGTCATTCCTTCAACGAGAAGAAGTGGATCGGCGAGTTCGGCTGGAATCCGATACGCGGGTAGACGGGCGCGCCGGCCTCGGTCGCGTGCAGGGTCGCGCGGGTCAGCCCGGTCGCCCGGCCTCCCTCGTACAGCGCCTTACGGGTCACCGCCTCGCCGTAGCCGTGGCGCTCCCATGCCGGGTCCGTGGCGACGAGCACCACGAAGAGCCGGCCCTGTGCCTCCACCGTCGCGGCGCAGGTCACCGGGACGCCGTCGCGCAGGCCCAGATAGGCGTACACCCCGTTCTTCCACAGCGCGGAGCCGACCAGGCCGTCCCGGCCGTCCTCCAGCGGGAAGCCGTACGCGCGGGAGTTGATGTCCGCGTACGCCTGGAGCTGCTCGTCGGTCGACACCCGGACGAACGTCAGGTCCGGGTGGCCGGGTTCCGGCAGGGGCAGCAGGTCGCCGGCCATGCCGGTGCCGGGGAAGGCGTGTGCGAGGCCCGCCTGTTCGGCCGCGGCGGTCAGGCTTCCGCGTGCCCCGTCGGCGATCAGGTCCTCGAAGACCCAGAGGAATCCGGGGTGTTTCTTCGTGCGCATGATCTCCGCCGCCTGGCTCAGGCGCTGTTCCAGCTGTGCGGCGCCGGTGTCCGGGTCGGTCAGGGTCACGCAGTTCCAGAAGGCGAACCGGGAGTCGGCCCAGCGGACGGCGACCCCGGGAAGGTCACGGACGTCCGCGTCGGCGTCGCGGTCGAGCACCAAGGTCCGCCATCCCACGGACAGTTGTTCCATCGATTCGACCGCATCCGCGAGAACCGCCACGGGAATTCCTCACTTCGTCGAGGGGAGCGCGTCGAGAAGCGCGCGAGGCCCTGCGATGAGCCACGTTGTCCACCGGTACCCGGCACCACACGGTTCACACCGTCCTCGCGGTGCACTCCCTTCGCCTCGGCGAGTCGTGCGACTCCGCCCGGTACGCGCCGCGACCGATCCGAACGGGAGGACGCCCGCCCGCCTGGCCGGAGACCGAGCAGGGGGCAAGCAGGGGGGCGAGCGGGGGCGATGAGACTGCGGGCTGCCGGGCGGTGGGCGCTGGGCCTCCGGGGCCGGTGCGGTCAGTCGCCCGGCCGTTCGGGGGCGTCGAGCAGACCGCCGAGAAAGGCGTCCCAGTCCAGGGTGTCCGACTCCGCCTCCTCCGGAACGAGCCGATACGTGGCGTCCAGCCACGCCTCGATCTCCGGGGCGGACATCTCGAACACGGCGCTGCTCCGCGGTGAGGTCAGCAGCAGCCACACCGCCTGGATCGCCCCGCCCCGTACAGGCCAGACCCGTACGGCACCCTCGCCGCTCTCCCCGTACAGCCCCCGGTACAGCAGTTCGCGGCCGATCCGCCAGGTCACGGCCTGCCCGTGGTCCGGTGCGAACGTCGCCGACACCACCATCGGCGACGCCGGATCGAACCGGAACTCCGCCAGGACGGGCTGGGCGGGCACGCCGCCGAGGACCCGGCGGATGCCGAGCCGAAGAGTCGGCGACTTCCCTTCCTCCGCCCCGCCCGTCCGGCCGGCCCGGTGCGCCCCGTCCGCCCGGCCCGTCCGGTCCGCCCGCGTTCCGGGTTGTTCGCGTTCACGTGGCACGGGCTCGTCGCCCCGGCGCTTCGGCATCGGTTCCTCCCCCGGTCTCCGTCACCCGGCCCGGTTCAGGACTCGCCCCGCCGGGGCAGTCGCCAGCCCGGGCGCGGGAAGTGGCAGGTGTAGCCATCCGGGTAGCGCCGCAGGTAGTCCTGGTGCTCGGGCTCCGCCTCCCAGAACGGGCCGGCCGGGGTGACCTCGGTGACCACCGGGCCGGGCCACAGACCCGACGCGTCCACGTCGGCGATGGTGTCCTCGGCGACGCGTCGCTGTTCGTCGTCCAGGTAGAACACGGCCGAGCGATAGCTGTCGCCGATGTCGTTGCCCTGGCGGTCGCGCGTGCTCGGGTCGTGGATCTGGAAGAAGAACTCCAGAAGCGTCCGGTAGTCGGTCACCGTCGCGTCGAAGACGATCTCGACGGCCTCGGCGTGCCCCTGGTGATGGCGATACGTCGGGTGGGTCGTCTCACCACCGCTGTATCCCACCCGCGTGGCCAGGACTCCCGGCTGTTCGCGGATGAGTTCCTGCATGCCCCAGAAGCAGCCGCCCGCCAGTACGGCCTTCTTCTCGCTGCCGGTCATCGCCCGTCACCCTCCTCGTCCCCCTGCCGTTTCACCGCCGTCCGGCCTCGCGAGGCCGGACGGCGGCCTGATGTGTGCCACCTCCGGGGGGGTGCGGTGGCACGGCCTCAGGCTGGCACGACATGCGTCACCTGTCAAACTGGTGACGCATGTCGTGCGGGTGTCACACCGGGGACGCCACAGAAGCAGGAGAGAGAAGGAGAGGGCAGGCCGAAGTGCCGCCGAAGAACGGCGGGTTGAATGCGATCGGCCGGTTACGGTCAGGCCTGGGCCGCGCTCTGCCGCGCCCGATAGTTCGCCGCCTTGACCCGATTGCCACAGGTCCGCATCGCACACCACTCCCGGCGATGCCCCCGCGAACGATCCAGATACACCTGCGTGCACTCCGGCCGCGCACACTCCCGCAACAGCGCCGCCTCGTCACCGCCCACCAGCCGCACCGTCTCACGGGCCAGCTCCGCCAGCCCCTGCGCCACCGAACCCGAACGCATCACACCATCCGGCCCCAGCCGCAACGTCACCGGCAGACCCGCCGCATGCAGATTCACCTCGTCCACCGCCTCCACCGGCAGCACCCGCCCGTCCAACCGCGCCGCGACCAGCTCGTACACGGACTCACGCAACTGCACCGCCAGCGTCACATCCGACTCGCTCGCCCCCGGAGCCAGATCGAGCATCCCCGACTCCACGAACCAGTCGTCCACCAGACCGGGCGTCGCCAGCTTCTCCAACGGTGCTTCGTTACGACGCGCCCGCAACGTACCGACGAAATCCAGACAGAGCGTCCCACAGGGAAAGGCGTGATTCACGTCACCATATTGACCGGTGATGGTGAGGGAAGCAAGGCGTCGGACATATGCCGGCACATACGGCCGGGTCCCGTCGCCGCCGCCGGGAAGCGGGCGACGACGGGCCCCGGCGTCACGATGCGCACTCGGAAGCGTCAGGCCGTCAGGCCGGCGGCAACACCTGGCGGCCTCGGTACATGCCGCAGTGGCGGCAGGCGGCATGTGGCGGGGTCCGCAGACCACATGCCTCGTTGGCGCAGGTCACCAGAGTCGGGACGGCCGCCTTCCAGTGGGCTCGGCGGTGGCGCGTCCGCGCGCGGGACTTCTTGTGCATCATGGCGATGATTCCGTTTCCGTTGGACATCGCTCCGGCCACGAGGACAGGCCCGGCCCGACGGACGCAGGGGCAAGTAGCCATCCACCACGGCGCGTTCAGGCGGACAGGGGAATCCTGTCGCGGCGGTGGTGGGCGCGATCGTCGGAGGACAGGCCGCGAGAGTCGGAGCTCTTGGGCAGGGGGCGGAAAGCACACGCGCCCGCCACGCCGGAATCCTGGGGCGTTCGGTGAAAAGACTCGGAGACGCCTGGACCGGCACCGATGGACGGTGGGCTCAGGCTAGGCTCTGTCGACTTCGATCAGCACGCCGCGGACGCTAACAACCGCCGGGCGGGGACCGCAAAGCATTTATCGCGAGCCGGGCACAGCGGGCCTCGGAGCCGCCGCGAGAGTCGCGGACGTCGGAGAAAGGCGCCCGGGGGCAACCGGCTCTGCGCGCACGGACACGACGGCCCTCCGGCCGATGCCTACCTTTCCGGCATCCACACAGTCGCCTGAACGAAGAGGCCTCATGCAGTTCGGAATTTTCTCGGTCGGGGACGTCACTCCCGATCCGACCAACGGACGTACCCCGTCGGAGGGCGAGCGCATCAAGGCGATCCTCGCCATCGCGCAGAAGGCGGAGGAGGTCGGGCTCGACGTCTTCGCGATGGGCGAGCACCACAACCCGCCCTTCGTGCCCTCGTCGCCCACGACGATGCTCGGTTACGTCGCCGCCCGGACCGAGAAGCTGATCCTCTCCACCGCCACCACTCTGATCACCACCAACGACCCGGTGAAGATCGCCGAGGACTACGCGATGCTCCAGCACGTGGCCGACGGCCGCGTCGACCTGATGATGGGCCGCGGCAACACCGGCCCGGTGTACCCGTGGTTCGGCCAGGACATCCGGCAGGGCATCGAACTGGCCAAGGAGAACTACGCGTTGCTGCGCCGGCTGTGGCGCGAGGACGTGGTGGACTGGGAGGGGAAGTTCCGTACGCCTCTTCAGGGGTTCACGTCGACGCCCCGCCCGCTGGACGGCGTACCGCCGTTCGTGTGGCACGGCTCGATCCGCTCGCCCGAGATCGCCGAGCAGGCCGCCTTCTACGGTGACGGCTTCTTCCACAACAACATCTTCTGGCCCGCCGAGCACACCCGGCGGATGGTCCAGCTCTATCGCCGCCGCTTCGCCCACCACGGCCACGGCACTCCCGAGCAGGCCATCGTCGGCCTCGGTGGCCAGGTGTTCATGCGCAAGAACTCCCAGGACGCGGTACGGGAGTTCCGCCCCTACTTCGACAACGCGCCCGTCTACGGGCACGGTCCGTCGCTGGAGGACTTCACCGAGCAGACGCCCCTCACGGTGGGCTCGCCGCAGGAGGTCATCGAACGGACCCTGTCCTTCCGTGACTACGTCGGCGACTACCAGCGCCAGCTGTTCCTCATGGACCACGCCGGACTGCCGCTGAAGACGGTCCTGGAGCAGCTCGACATCCTCGGCGAGGAGGTCGTCCCGGTGCTCCGCGAGGAGTTCGCGATCGGCCGCCCGGCGAACGTACCGGACGCGCCCACCCATCAGTCGCTCCGGTCCGCCGGGGAAGGCCAGGACGGCCGGGAAGGTTCCGCCGCATGAGGCTCGTCGCCGTGTCCGCGGGGCTGAGCACCCCGTCCTCCACCCGTCTGCTCGCCGACCGTCTCACCGAGGCGGTGCGCGAGGAGTTCACCGCTCGAAGCCACGACGCGCAGGCCGAATTCGGGGCCGGAACCGAGGCTGGAATCGGGGCCGAGACCGAGATCCAGGTCGAGGTCGAGGTCGAGGTCGTCGAGCTGCGGGAACTGGCCGGTGCCATCGCCCACAACCTGGTGACCGGTTTCCCGTCGCCTCCGCTGGCCTCCGCCCTCGACGCGGTGACGGGTGCCCACGGCCTGATCGCCGTGACGCCGGTCTTCACCGCCTCCTACAGCGGGCTGTTCAAGTCCTTCTTCGACCTGATCGACCCCGCCGCGCTCACCGGGAAACCGGTCCTCATCGCGGCGACCGGCGGCACGGCCCGCCACTCCCTGGTCCTGGAGCACGCCCTGCGTCCGCTCTTCGCCTATCTGCGCGCCACCGTCGTTCCCACCGCCGTCTACGCGGCGTCCGAGGACTGGGGCTCGGCCGGTGACGACCATACGGAGGGTCTGCCGGCGCGCATCCGGCGGGCGGCCGGCGAACTGACCGCCCTCATGGCCGCCCGCCCGGCCGACGTGACGCCCGAGGACGACGACGTCACCGCGCTCGAACGGCAGCTGTCCGACCTGCGCTTCGACTGAGGGCCGGCCCCGGGCGACGCCCCCCGGCGTGCCCTCACCACACCTCCAGTGCCGCCCCCGGCCTCGCCGGGGGCGGCGCCGCCGGTTCTTCTCCCCCCGCGCCCTTCCCCTCGCGCCCCTTCACCCGTCCCCTCGCCCGGACCTCGCTCCCGCCCATCTCCGATCGAGATGACTGACATCCCGAAGCATCGTCTCCGACAAGGAAGCACCGAGGGCGGACCGGCACTTGTCCTGGGTGACGGCGGCGAGGAAGCCGCCGGTCACCCGCCTTACGCCCACCCCGGCCGGAACCCCGGCCCACCCCTTCCCGAGAAGGTGCCCATGTCCACCTCGTCCGATCTCCAGACCCCGCACCGGTCCGCCGCCGAGGCCCCGCACGGCGTACCCGGCTGGCTGATCGCCCTGCTGGCCGTCGCCTCCGGCATGACGGTCGCCAACCTGTACTACGCCCAGCCACTGCTCTCCACGCTGAGCGGCGTCTTCCACACCGGCACCGCCACCACCGGGGCCCTGATCACCCTCACCCAGGTGGGCTATGTGATCGGCATGCTGTTCCTGGTCCCGCTCGGCGACCGGCTGGAGAAGCGCAATCTGGTCACCGCCCTGCTGACGGTCACCACGCTCGCCCTCCTCGTGGCGGGACTCGCCACCAGCTTCCCCATGCTGCTGATCGCCTCGCTCGTCAGCGGGGCCACCTCGGTCGTCGCCCAGATCCTGGTGCCGTTCGCCGCGAGCCTCGCTCCCGACCACGCCCGAGGCCGCATAGTCGGCCGGGTGATGAGCGGTCTGCTCACCGGCATCCTGCTCTCCCGCACACTGAGCAGCCTGGTCTCCGACCTCGCCGGCTGGCGCACCGTGTTCCTCGGTTCCGCCGTCCTGATGGCCGTACTCGCCGTGGCCCTGCGCGCGGCCCTGCCGCGGCACGCGCCGACCACCACCATCCCGTACCACCACGTGCTGCGCTCCACCGCGCGGCTGGTGCACACCCACCCGGCGCTGCTGCGCCGCGGCCTCTACCAGGCGGCGATGTTCGGCGCGTTCAGCGCCTTCTGGACCACGGTCTCCTTCGTCCTCACCGGTCCCGTCTTCCGCTACTCGGCGGTCGGGGTCGGGGTGTTCGCCCTCGTCGGCGCGGCCGGGGCCGCCATCGCCCCGTTCGCCGGGCACTGGGCCGACCGAGGGCTCGTCCGCCCTCTGACCGGGATCGCCTTCGTGGTCGCCGCCATGTCGTTCGCGCTCGCCGGGTTCGGCGGGCACAGCGTCGTCCTGCTCGCCGTCGCCGCCATCCTCGTCGACATGGCGGTCCAGGCGACGCTGATCCTCGGCCAGCACACGGTCTACCAGCTCGACCCCGCCGCCCGGGCCCGCCTCAACAGCGCCTTCATCGCCATGTTCTTCGCGGGCGGGGCCGCCGGATCCCAGCTCGGCTCCGTCGTCTACCACGCGTGGGGCTGGTCCGCCCTCACCGCGTTCGGGTCCGCCCTCCCGCTGCTCGCCTTCCTCTACTGGCTCACCGAGCGTCGGCCGGGGGCGGAGGCGGAGGCCGGTACGGCAGCCGCGTGACCCCCGGCCGGTGCGGGGGGCGTACGTCCGGGTGTGTACGGTCGTACGCCCCCCTCGACCCGCTCCGTAAGAGGCCGCGCGTGGCGGGCGGCTCATCTCCTCGCCGGTGCCGGGCTGTTCACCGTACGCCCGCTTGTTCTCCCACCAACCGCACACGTCTACGCACACACGATCCAAGGCTGTTCACGACCGTCCGCCTACGATGACGACGATGACCGAAACCCGCCCCCACCGCGCTCTCCCCCACCCGGACGGCATGCGGCTCTACCGGAAGTGACTATGGATCTACGGCAGATGGAGGTCGTGGTCGCCGTGGCGGACGCGGGCGGCTTCACGGCGGCGGCACGGCGACTGCACGTGGTCCAGTCCTCCGTGTCCGGTACGGTCCGCGCCCTCGAACGCGAGCTGGGCACCCCGCTGTTCGACCGTACGACGCACCGCGTCGCGCTGACCCCGGCGGGCGAGGCGTTCGTGCCCGCCGCGCGGGCGACGCTGCGGGCCGCCGAACTGGCCCGGGAGGCGGTCGACTCCGCCCGCGGCCACCTGCGCGGGCGGGTCACCGTCGGCATCATGCAGGGAGTCTGGGCCGGCCTCCACCACGCCCTGGCCGCCCTGCGCGCGGAACATCCGGGTGTGGTCGTCCACTTACGCCAGGCCGCCGTCGCCGACATCCGGCAGGCCCTGCGCGAGGGCACGGTCGACCTGGCCGTGGTGGCCCTCGACCGTCAGCAACAGCGCGGTCTGACCACCCGGTTGCTGTCCCGCGAGGACATGGTGCTGGTGACGTCGCCCCGACGGGTGCTCGCCGGGACGACTGTCGACGGCGAGGTGCGACTCGCCGACGTCGCCGCGCTGCCCCTGGTGGACTTCACCCCCGGCTGGGCGATCCGCCACGCGGTCGACCGATCCTTCCGGGCCGCCGGGGTCGATCGCGGTACGACGTTCGAGGTGAACGACATCGTCGCGGCGGCCGAACTGGTCCGTAACGACCTGGGTGTCTGCGTCATGCCCCGGTCGATCGCGGACCGTTTTCCCGATCTCCCGCAGTACCGCTTCGACCGGCACGCACCGAGCTGGAAGGTCATGGTGGTACGGCCGCCCGGGGAAGCGCCCCCGGCGGTCGCCGCGCTGCTGCGCCACATCGTCTGAACGCGGCACGGGTGCCCCGGCGGACTCCCCCGGACACTCTCCGGGCGCCTCCGGGCACCACCCGCCCGGCTGCTCGCGACGCGCCTCCGGGTGCCGGATCCTCCGCCATCCGCTCCCTTCCCCGAAGCCCCACCCGCGCGACTCGGCTGCCCTTGAACGGGATCACGGGCCGGCCCGGAAGAGGTTCCGCCGGCCCGCCGGTCGGTGCGTGGGTCCCCGTCGGCCGGCCGTCAGCGGCCTCGCGCCCGTGACGCTCAGGTCAGGACGTTGACGGCCCGGGCGATCACCAGACCCAGGATGAGCAGGGAGACCAGCGACTGGACCGCCATGGTGATCTTGGCCCAGGGGGCCAGCGGCATCACGTCCGTGGGGCTGAAGGCAGTGGCGTTGGTCAGCCCGAGGTAGAAGTAGTCGACGTATCGGGGCCGCCAGCCCGCGGGGGCGAGCCCGGGGCTGAGGTGCTGGGGGAAGGCGAGGGCCGGATGGGCGGGCGTCCGGTGCAGACGCGCCGCCGCGCCGCCGCCGTCGAGCTCGAAGTACAGCAGGGAGAAGGCGAGGACGGTGCCGGCCCAGACGGTGCCTCCGCTCTGGAGCAGGCTCGTCGCGGACGCCGTCTCCTTCCCGTTGTGCACGATGTCGTCGACCAGTTTCACGGTCGACCAGACGGCGCCGAGCGAGAGGGCGCAGACCAGGGCGATCGCCGCGGCGCGCAGCGCGCCGGAACGCCGGTCGATCCTGCCCGGGTCGCCCGCGATGAGCGTCAGCAGGAGCAGCCCCTCCACGGTCGGCAGGACCCAGGCCGACGCCAGCCGCAGGTCGTCGGGGAGCAGCAGGGTCAGCACCATGGCGACCGCGACGGCCGTGGCCATCGGCCAGCGCGGCTCCCCGAGGGGTGCCGCGCCCGGTGCGGTCCCGGGGTGCGGGGGAGCATGGTGTCGGCTCACGGGGCCTGGCCTTTGTCCTCGTCGTACGCCGGCCGGTGAGCGCCGGCCCGGACCCCCTCCTCCTCACTATGGCTCACGGGGCCGCGTACCACCGGGAACCCGGCCGTGGCGGCCGGCTGGAGCAACGGGCCGGGGCGAAGCCGGGCGGGGCCCTACGCGGGCAGGCCGACGGCGCGACCTCGGCCTCGGTTGCGGCGCTGCTGGATGACGACGGCGGCCACCAGCAGCAGTCCTTGGGCGACGTTCTGCCAGAAGGTGTTGATGCCCTGGACGGTGAGGCCGTTCTGCAGGGCGCCGAGCAGGGCGACCGCGAACAAGGTGCCGCCGATGGTGCCCTTGCCACCCTTGAGCGCGCAGCCGCCGAGCGCGGCCGCGGTGATCGACTGGAGTTCCAGGCCCTCGCTGCCGGAGACCGGCTGCCCGGATCCGGTGCGCGCGGTGAGCAGCACACCGGCGAGGGCGGCGACCATGCCGGTCAGCGCGTACGCCGAGATCAGGTATTTGTTGAGGTTGATGCCGGCCAGTCGGGCGGCGGTGTCGTTGCCGCCGAGCGCGTAGATGTTGCGGCCGATGTCGGTGTACGTGAGCAGGACGTGCACCGCGGCCGCGACCACCGCCAGGATCCAGACCATGGTCGGCAGCCCGGCGATCCTCCCCCGGCTGAGGAAGACGAACACGGGGTCGCCGAGGACGTAGCCCTGCGCCCGTCCGTCGGAGAGGAGTTGGGCGAGTCCCTTGTACGCGGCGAGGCCGGCCAGCGTGGCGATCGTGGGGTTGACGCGGCCGTGGATGATCACGAGGCCGTTGACCAGGCCGACGGCGGCGCCGGTGAGCAGGGCGGCGCCGATGCCGAGCGGGGCACTGGAGCCGGTGGCGGTGAAGACCATCGCGCTGACGACGGAGGCGAGGCCGGCCTGGGAGCCGACGGAGATGTCGAGGCCGCCGCAGATGATGACGACGGTCTGCACCACGGCGAGCAGCCCCGCGATGGTGGCCGCCTCCCCGATCACCCGGATGTTGTCCCAGCCGAGGAAGTTGGGGTCGAGGGAGCCGAACACGGCGATCACGACGACGAGCGCGCCGATGAGGCCGATGTTCTGTCCGCCGATCGAGGCGAGGAGGGTGCGCGGGCCGCGCGGGCGCGGGCCGAGGCCGTCCCCGTTCCCGTTCGGCGGGCGCTGGGTGCTCGGGGCGGTGGTGGCGCTCATCGGGCGGCTCCGGTCGCGGTGGTCGGGGTGTCGGGGCCGGGGCCGGCGTCGCCTTGGGGCGTACCGATGCTGCCCTGGGGCATACCGGCGCCGTCGTCCTGAGGAGCGGCGGCACCCTGAGTCGTACCGGCGCCGCCCTGGACCGTGCCGGTACCGCCCTGGGCCGTACCGGTGCCGTCCCGGGTCCCACCGGTGCCGTCCTGAGGAGCGGCGGCGAGGTCGTCGGCCATGGCGAGGGCGAGGATCGCCTCCTCGGTGGCCTCGGTACGGCCGAGTTCGCCTGTGACACGGCCGTTCTGCAGCACGAGGACGCGGTCGGCCAGGCCGAGGACCTCGGGCAGTTCGGAGGAGATCACCAGGACGGCCACGCCTTCGCGGGCCAGGTCGGCGATGATCTGGTAGATCTCCGCCTTGGCGCCGATGTCGATGCCGCGGGTGGGCTCATCGAGGATCAGCAGCGCGGGCCGGCGGGCCAGCCAGCGGGCCAGTACGACCTTCTGCTGGTTGCCGCCGGACAGGGCGCTGACCTCGGTCTCGACGGAGGGCGCGCGCACCCGCAGGCGGTCGGCGAACTCCTGCGCGAGGGCGCGCTCCTTGGCCTTGCTGACGAAGCGCCGGCGGCGCAGTCGGCGGTAGCTGGCCAGCGCGGTGTTGTCGCGGATGGTCCGGTGCAGGAACAGGGCCTGGGCCTTGCGTTCCTCCGGGGCCAGACCGATGCCGGCGGTGAGGGCGTCGCGCGGGCCGCGCAGATCGAGACGCCTGCCGTCGAGGGTGACGGTGCCGGAGCGGATCGGGGTGTCGCCGGCGAGGGCGAGCGCGAGTTCGGAGCGGCCCGCGCCGACGAGTCCGGCGAGGGCGACCACCTCCCCGGCCCGGACCTGGAAGGTGACGGCGCGGACGTCGTCGGTGGTGAGGTCCTGGACGTCGAGCACCACGCGGTCGGTGGCGACTTCCTGCCGGGTGAACAGGCCGGCCAGATCGCGGCCGACCATCAGCCGGACGACCTCCGCCTCGGTGGTGGCGGAGGCGTCGACGACGTCGGCCACCCGGCCGTCGCGCAGGACGGCGATGCGGTCGGCGAGGCGGAAGATCTCCTTCATCCGGTGCGAGACGTAGACGACGGCGACGCCCTGGTCGCGCAGCCGCCCGATGAGGGCGAACAGGGCCTCGGTCTCGTGCTCGGAGAGGGAGGAGGTCGGCTCGTCGAAGGCGATCGCCCGGGGCGGGGTGTCACCGGTGAAGGCCCGCAGGATCTCCACCAGCTGGCGCTGGGCGGCGGTCAGCCGGGAGCCGGGCAGGTCGGGGTCGAGGACCTTGGCGAAGCCGAGCCGTGCCAGATCGGCGGTGATCCGGCGGCGCAGCTCGGCCCGGTCGAGGCGGCGCCCGGCACGGCGGGGCAGCGCGCCGGCGTACACGTTCTCGGCGACCGAGACGTGCGGGATGATCTCCGGTTCCTGCGGGATGATCCGGATCCCGGCCCGGTGCGCGTCGAGCGGCGAGGCGAGGGTGAGCGGCGTCCCGTCCAGCAGGACCTGTCCCCGGGACGGCCGGTGGTCGCCCGTCAGGATGCGCAGGAGGGTGGACTTGCCGGCGCCGTTCTCCCCCATCAGGGCGGTGACCTGGCCGGGAGGGAAGTGCAGGGTGACGTCCTGGAGCGCGTGGACGGCGCCGAACCGCTGGGAGACGTTCTCGGCGGACAGGCCGGCGGCTGGGCTGGGGGTCATGGGGCCTCACCGGTGCGAGGAGGGGCGGGACGGGTACGAGGGCGCGTCAGCCGCAGGAGACTCCGGCGGCCCGCCAGGTGCCGGCGTCGACCATCCGGGTCGGGGCGAACGCCTCCGCGGGGAAGTCCTTGCCGTTCTTGAGGCGGTCGTACATGGTCTGGACGGCGAGGGCGCCGACGTCCTTGCCGTTGATGAACAGGGCCGCCTTCATCCCGGACGGCTTGCCGGACTGCCAGTCCTTGCAGGCGAGGTAGGCGCCGAGACCGACGCCGACGATGTCGGCCGGGCCGACACCGGCGTTCTGCAGGGCGGTGACGGCGCCCTGGACGTTCTCGTCGTTGCAGCCCCAGACGACCCAGTGCCGGACCCCCGGGTTGGCGGTGATCGTGGCCGCGACCTTGTCCTGGGCTCCGGTCGGGGTGTTGTCGGTGGCCACGTCGATGTTCCTTACGGTGGCGCCGGCGCCCGCGGTGAACGCCACCTTCGCGGCCGCGACCCGGTCGCCGCAGACGGTGACGTCCTGCTTCCAGGCGGAGATCGTCCGGGTGTCGGCCGCGCTCCAGCCCGCCTTGGTGTACTCCTCGGCGGCCCGCTTGCCGACCTCGCCGCCCATCTGCTCGCCGCTGAAGCCGATCCTCGGCACCAGATCGGTCTTCGCGCAGGACGCGGGGGCCGGGCCGGTGGTGCAGATCTGGTCGTCGGAGGTGAGCAGGGCGACCTTGGCGTCCCGGGCGGCCTGGACGACCTGCGGGCCGACCGCGGGGTCGGGGACGACGACGATGAGTCCGTTGCTCTTCTGCGCGATCGCGGACTGGACCTCGCTGACGGTCTTGTTGGCGTCGTTGCCCAGGTTGACCACCTTCAGGCCGACCCCGAGTTCGGCCGCCTTCGCCTTCGCGCCGGCGGCCTCGCCGATGAAGTACTCCTGGTCGCCCTGCTTCTGCAGGTACGTCAGGGAGATCTTGCCGTCCACCGCGCGTACGTCGTGGGACGAGCCGGACGGCGCCTGGCCGCTCGAACACGCGGAGAGGCCGAGGACGGTGGCGAGAACCGTCGCCGCGACGGGGACCAGGCGGGCGCGCAGGGTAGGCATTCGAGGGCTCCTGGGGGCGGGAAGTGACCAGCGAGTGCGACACAACCAATCAGAATTACGCGCGATCGAACGTTGCGATCACAGGAAACGCCGCGATCATGCAACCGTCAATAGCCCGCGCTCGAATGGGTCATGTACCCGCATAACAAGGGTGGTTGAGGGAACCGTGCAGCGCTTCCCGGGGATCGGGAGCGACAGCCCGCCGGAGCACCCGGGTGGGAGATTCTGTTCGAAGTACGACGCCACTGGTCTTGCAGGACCACGGCCTCCCGCCGGTCCGGCCCGATGCCCGGAGGTACGGAGGTACGGAGGTACGGAGGTACGGCGACCGGGGCCGCTCGCGAACCTTCGTACCTCCGAGCCCGCGTCCGGCCCGGCACCGCGCGACGCGGGTTCTCCGCAGGCGCCTCCCCCGCTCGGTGCGATCACTCGCGGGTATGGTCACCGCACCCAGGGGTACGCGAAAGGCCGCCTCCTCATGGCGAGAAGGCGGCCTTCGACCTGCGTGTCCATGCGGCCGGGACGACACTCGACCGCACAGAAGCCCTGAGGTCCGTCACAGAATGACTTCGGACTTCGTCCGGCTTCGCCCCTTGGACAGACGGGCTGTCTCGCAAGATCATCGAGTGGAACGACACTCCGGCGTTCGCGAGTCGCATTCCGACGGCTCCCCGGGCAGTTCAGGGATCGACCGGGTCCGGCATATGCGTTCTCGGTGTTTTCTCAGACCGAGAACGCGAAATGACGCTGTCTCAGATGGTCGGGGTGTCGTCGACGACCGGCTTGTGAACCTCGATGATCGGCTTCCATCCCGCGGAGACCTCGATGAAGTCCGCGCGAGTGGGGTAGGTGTCGATCGCACGGCGATCGCGCTTGGGGCTTTCGGTCGCCTTGCGTCCCCGGGGAATCTGCTCCTCGAAGATGTCGACCTTCACGTCGGGAACCTCCTTGAGGCCCTGACGCCAGATCTGCACAACGTCGGCACCGAACGCCTGCCGGACCGCGGCGTAAAGGGCCGTGAGGGCCCCCTTGTCCCCACCGGGGACGAAAAGCGCCAGGTCCAGGACGACACCGGCGGACTGGAGGACCTCGATGGTCACCGATCCTTCCTCGTCGGCCACATAGATTCCGGCTTCATTCTCGTCGTCGGGAAGGCAGGAGATCTCTTCCTGGAATACGGTCCTCGCCGTGATCGAGCCGCCCTCGAATTCCTCACCGGGCTTGGCCAGAAAAGCAGGGACATAGCAGTCGGGAAGCTTGAGTTCTTCCATGTCTGCGGAAACGAAGATCCTGTCGTTCACGCCGAGCTTCGTCACCTCTTCCAGCGAGAGGCGGCGAGCGGCGATCTTCTCCGTGTTCACGATTTCCCTTTCAGGTTGCACTGTCCCTCTGAACGAGGACGCTATCACGAAAAACCGAGGTCAACTGCCCAGTAATCTTTGCCTAAATGACCCTCGATGACCTGCGCGGGAGGACACCGAAGCGAGTGCCACTCGGTCGGGATCGCGCATCCGCCAGGCAGTGTCCCCCGCCACGGTGTCGGGGATCAACTGACGGTTACATTACGGTGCGTTGAGCAGCACAGAGGAGCAAAGAAGAGCTTACGTCAGATATCGCCCATATCCCCTTCGGGAAGGCGACGGGAAGGCGGGGCGATCCATTCGTCACGTATCCCGAAGAGCGCAGCAGAAACAGATGGATAGTCCGACAAAAGCAATAACGCGGACACGAGACCGAGCAGCACTGCATCAGCAGCAGGAAAGGACACCTTCATGCCGGAGGACAACGCCGAGGCCCTGGCGGAGCGACAGTGGGAGGCGGGGCATCACGCCGCCGCACTCTCCCTCTACGTGGAAGCCTGGGCCGGCCCGGACGACGAGGTCGCGGACCGGATACTGGATCTGATCGAGGACTGGGGAGACACCGACGCCGCACTGGAGGTCCTCTCCGCCCTCGCGGCCTCGGGCGACGCCCGGGCCCACGAGGCGCTGGCCGATCTGCTGGTCCAGCTCGAACGGCCCGAGGAGGCGGTGTCGGCCCTCCAGGAGGCGGACCGGCAGGGCCGCGACGTGATCCTGTGGATCGCGGGGATCCTGGCGGACGAGATCGAGGACCGCGACCGCGCCGAGGAGTACTACCGGCGCGCGCTGGCCGAGAACCACCCGGACGCGCTCAACGACTACGGCGCCTTCCTGCACGACGGCGGGGAGCGGCTGGACGAGGCCGCGGACCTGCTGCGCCAGGCGGTGGAGCAGGGCGACACCATGGCGGCCGGCAACCTCGGCCGGCTCCTGCTCGACCAGGACAAGCCCGCGGAGGCCATCGGCTGGCTGCGCCAGGCCCTGGAGGCCGGGCACCGCTCCGTCCTGGTCCCGCTCGGCGTGGCCGAGAACGACACGGACGAGAGCGAGGCGGCCGGACTGCACCTGCGGGAGGCCCTCGACGAGGAGCTGCCCGGCGCGCATTTCGCCTACGCCCTGCACCTGGCCGACGCCGGTGCCCTTCAGGAGGCCGTGCACCACTACGAGGCCGCCCTCGACCAGGACGGGGAGACGAACGCGTACCTCAACCTGGCGCTGCTGCACGAGGACCTCGGGCAGCAGGAGCAGGCCGACCTGCGCTACCGGGACGCCATCGAGCACGAGGACGAGGAGGCCTTCCTGCCGTACGCGGACTTCCTCGCCCAGCAGGACCGGACCGCGGAGATCGGTGCGCTGCTCGCCCCGGCGACGGCGCTCGGCCTCGACCCGGAGGACCTCGCGCAACTTCGGGTGCTGGCCGACGGAGGACAGCCCGCCGACGCGTGAGCGCCGGGTCGCCCACCTGGGTGGGCGACCCACCGCGGTCGGTCTGTTCCGGTGCCCGAGCGCCCGAGCCGTGCCCGAGTGCCCGAGCCGTCACCGCCCCTGAGGGGGCGGGGCGGGAGCGGGGCCGGTGAGGTCGGGGAAGCGGGCCAGGACGGCTCGGCCGGTGCGCAGGAGTTCTTCGTCCCGGGCCGCTCCTCTTCCCCAGGAACCTCCGTCGCCGCGGCGGTCGGTCCTGGCGAGTGCCGCCTGGACCCGGGGTGCGGCGGGCAGCGCGGACCGGCCCATGCGGTCGAGGCAGGCGACGACTTGGACCGAGGTCGAGCCGTTCGTGTGGTCGATCACGGGCGCACCATGCCGGGTGGGTCTGGCAGTCCGCCCGTCTGGTCGCAGTCGCAGTCGCAGTCGACGCTGATGATCGCCGGCGTCCTGCCCGGGTGGGCCAGGGTGACCGGCCCGTCCCCGATGCCCGCTCCGTGCACACCCCCCGCCTCCGCAGCCGGACCGCCGGCCAAGGTCGGAGGGGAGGGGACGACGGGCTCAGTCGATGCCGAGTTTGTCGCTCAGCTGGCTGCGCGAAGTGATCCCGAGCTTCGGGAAGATGCGGTACAGGTGTGCGCCGATCGTTCGGGGCGACAGATGCAGCCGTCGGCCTATCTCTTTGTTGGACAGTCCCCGCGCCGCCAGCTGGGCGATCTGAGCCTCCTGGGGCGTGAGCAGGTCCCGTTCGGTGCGGCTTGGACTCCTGCTGCTCTCCCCTGCCGAGCGGAGTTCCTGGGACGCGCGTTCGCGCCAGGGCTCCACCCCGAGGGCGGCGAAGGAATCCCGGGCGATCCGCAGCGGGGTGCGGGCCTCCATCACCCGGCGGCGGCGCCGGAGCCAGGTGCCGTGGGCGAGCATGAGCCGGGCACGCACGAAGGGCGCGCGGGACATGTCCAGATCGAACGCCGCCCGGAACCGCTCTTCGGCATGCTCGTCGTCGGCGAGCAGCGCCTGGGCGAATCCCAGATTCACCCGGATCATCTGGACCTCGCTCGCCTTGGCGTACGTGAGGAGCTGCCGCAGCGCGCTCTTCGCCATGGCGCGCTGGTCGTCGCCGGTGGCGGCCTCGGCCAGCTCCGTGATGGCCACGGTCTGCATGAACGGGTGGTAGGAGGGGTCGGCCGGGTCGAAGACCCGCCAGACGCAGGAGAACGCCTCGGCGTGGTGGCCCGCGGCGAGGCCGATGAGACCACGCGTGATCTGGATGTACGCGAGCTTGGAGGGGTCGACCACGGTCAGCCCCTGGCCCTCCGCCTCGCCGATCGCGACCAGCGCGGTGTCCAGGTCTCCACGCAGAGCGGCGAACTGCGCCTTCGCCACCCGCGCTCCGGTCAGCCAGCGCGGTTGCGCGTTCTCCTCGGCCAGTCGTGCCGCCTCGGCGGCGGCCGGGAGGCCGGTCTCCCAGTCGACGGTGTGCACGGTGGCGAGGGCGAGGAACACCAGACTCTGGGCCAGCAGGCCGAGACGCCCTTGCCGGCGCAGGCCCTCCGCCGCGTGGCGGGCGAATCCGGTGACCTGGTCGTACGCGTTCAGCATGATGGCCGCGTTGCCCAGGGCGGCGGCGGTCAGGACGTCGTACCCGCCCTCGCGTTCGAGGCGCCGCAGCCGGTCGAGCACCGTCGCGGACGCCTCCACCGGGGCGCCCCCGGCCAACGTACACACCAGGTCCGGGTGGAGTTCCGGGACCGGCAGCCGCTCGGCGGCCGTCACGACGCGCTCCCTCAGTTCCCGGCCCGGGTCCGCCCACCAGCAGCGCCGTGCGGCCGCGCGCAGCAGCCGCAGCGCGAGTTCGGGATCGCCGGCCCCGGCGGCCTGCTCCGCCGTGTCGATCAGCAGGTCGAGCCGGGAGATGCTCGTGTCCGACTCCGACTCGAGCCCGTCACGCAGCAGGACCACGCGGGCCCGCTCCAGCACGTCCAGGCCCAGCGATTCGGCCTGTTGCACCAGGGCTGACACCCGATCCGTCTGGCCGAGTTCGAAGCGCAGTTCCGCGGCGGTGAGGAGGCGGGCCCGGCTTCCCGCCGGGTCCTCGCTCAGCGCGATGGCGCGTTCCAGCGCGGTCAGGGCCACCGCGGCGGCACCACGCTCCCGCGCGCCGAGCGCCGTCCGGTCCAGTTGCCGGGCCACCGCTTCGTCGGGACGGCCGCCGGCCATCGCCCGGTGCCACGCCTGCCGGTCGGACTGCCCCTGAAGGGTGCGGGCGAGCGCGCCATGAGCGGCGAGCCGGTCCGCGAGCGGGGCCGAGGCCAGCACGGCGGAGCGCACCAGCGGGTGCGTGAAGTCGATCCGGAACCCGTCGACGCGCACCAGCCCCGTGGCCATGGCGGGCTCCAGTGACCGTACGGACAGCTCGGTGCCGGTCAGGGCCGAAGCCGCGGTGAGCACCTCGGTCAGCGCACCGTCGTCGGCGGTGGCCGCGACCAGCAGCGCGTGGTGTGTGTCGGCCGGAAGGCCGGCCGGCGGCAAAGAGAAGGCGCGCCGGAGCCGGGCGGTGAGAGGGAGCGCCGGCGGCACCACGGACTCCGCGTGGGGCGCGTCCGCGCCCAGGGTGAGAGGGAGTTCGGTCAGCGCGAGGGGGTTGCCGACGGACAGCTCCGCCACCAGGCGGCGTGTCCCCGGGGCGAGAGCGGGGTGGCGGGCGTCCAGCAGGGCGTCGGCCGAGGCCCGCGTCAGGGGCTTGAGGTGCAGTTCGTGGATGTCGGGGGCACCCGACCACTCCGTACGGCCCTCGCGGACGGCGAGAAGCAGGCCGAGGGGCTCGGCACCGACGCGGCGGGCGATGAAACCGAGAACGTCCAGCGTCGGTGCGTCGACCCACTGGGCGTCGTCCACGACCAGCAGCACGGGGGCTTCGGCGGCCACCTCGCCGAGCAGGCCGAGGACGGCCAGGGCGATCGTGAAGGACCGGAGCGCGGACGCGCCGGGTGATGGCTCCTCCATGCCGAAGGCGCCCAGCAGCGCCTTCGCCTGAGCAGGGGGGAGGCGCTGAACGCGATCCGTCAGGGTGTGGGTCAGCTGGTGCAGCCCCGCGAACGGCAGGTGGGTCTCGGCCTGAACGCCCGAGGCCCGCAGGACGGTGCAGCCGGAGCCGCGGGCCCGGGCGGCGGCGTGGTCCAGGAGGGAGGACTTGCCGCTCCCGGGGGCTCCTTGGACGAGCAGCGCGCCACCGTGCTCGGGCAGTCCGTCGACCAGGCGGCCGACGGCCGCCAGCTCCTCGTCCCGGCCGAACAGTGTGGTGCCTGACATCCGACGTTCCCTTGCGTGTGTGCCAGTGCTCTGACCTGGATCGTTGGAATTCTACGAGCACGAATCGCACGGTCGGGATGCGCCGAGAGTCATGTGTCCGGCGGCACATCACCCGCAGTCGCTTCGCAGTCATCTTCCCGCCGACGTAAGTCATCCGGTGTTCCATGCTGGACGCGGAACGAGGCCGACGGTCCGCACGTCGGCCGGTTCGGGCACACGACCGGAGGGAGAGGCCCCATGACATCCGTACATCCGTGACCGACGCGGCCGGATTCCCGGAGGGCGGGATCACGGCTCGCGGAGGGAGCCGGGGCTCGGACCGCGCATGCTCGCGGCAGCACACGGCATCTCCGTCCGTTCCCTCCACAAGCTCTTCGGAGGGGAGGGGATCAGCGCCAGCCGTCTGATCCAGGGCAGCCGGCTCCGGGAGAGCGCCGGGGACCTCACCCGCGAGGACGGTGGCGATGGCGATGGCGATGGCGACCACACGATCTCCGGTGTGGCCCGGCGAGGAGGCTTCGCCGGAACGGCCCACTTCAGCCGGCTCTTTCATGCCGCATACGGGACTCCCCCGAGCCGGTGGCGTGACACGCACGGCGGCACCGAGCAGTCCGGCTGACACGACGCCAGGGGACACGGGGTCACGGGCCTCGCCGCCCAGGCGGCTCATCGACGTCCCGAGCCCGATGCGTACCTCTCCCTCAGGTCGTGTTCCCCGTCATCCTCGTAACCCGCGTAACCCGCGTGAACCGCGTGAACCTCGGCAGAATCCGCCCGCCCGGTTGGCGTGCCTCTTCCCCTTCCCCTGTCCCTTCCCTTGTTCCCTTCCCTGCGCCCTGCGCCCTGGCCCTGGCCCTGGCCCTGAGGGCTGATCGACCCGAGAGGAACCCGATGCCCGCGTCTTTCTCCACAGCGATGCTGTCCGCCTCCGACCGGGCGGAGAGCTGGCGCGAAACGGTGTCCCACGCCTTCGTACCCATGACGGTGAACCTCCTGGAGGAGGTCCCGTCACCCGGGAGCGTCGTCGGCCGCCGGCTGGGTTCCGTGTGGATATCGAGGGTCCAGGCGGGGCCACAGGTGGTGACCCGCGACAGGCGCCTGATCGCCGAAAGCGACTCGCCCTCGCTCATCGTCAGTCTGCAGCAGCGCGGCACCGCGCTCAAAGAGCAGGATGGGAGGGAAACGCTCATCCGTCCCGGCGAGTTCTCCCTGACCGACACCTCCCGGGTCTTCCGGAAGAAGGTCGAGGAGGAGTTCGTCTTCACGTCCTTCCACTTTCCCCGCGCGGAACTGAACGTGCCCGAGAGGGACCTGCGGGCACTCACCGCGACGACGTTCAGCGGCACCGAGGGCAGCACCGCACTCGTGGCGTCCTACCTGGCACGGATGGCGCACGAGGCCGAGGCACTGGACGAAGTCGTCGGGCGCCGGGCCGCGGCCACGGCACTCGATCTGCTGGCGATGCTCATCGACGACCGGGGCATGCGCGCCCGGCCGCAGAGTTCGCGAACCGGGGCGTCGCTGGAACGGGTCAAGGACCACATCCTGCGCAATCTCCGCGACCCGGACCTGTCACCGTCCACGATCGCGGAGGCGAACTTCATGTCGGTCCGCTTCCTCCACAAGCTCTTCCAACTCGAGGGTGCCACGGTGGCAGGGTGGATCCGGACACAGCGGCTCGAACGCTGCAGCCGGGACCTCCTGCGGCCGATGGCCGGGGAGGTGGGGGTGGCGGGGATCGCCCGGCGGTGGGGTTTCGCCAACTCCAGCCACTTCAGCCGTGCCTTCCGCGCCGCTTACGGCATGTCGCCGAGGGAGTGGCAGGTCGGTGGCAAGGGGGCGTGAACGCCCCGTGGACGCCACGGAAAGCAACCGGCCTCGGCGATCGCTCCCCCGGAGCCGTCACACCGTTCGCCCGGCCGCGAGGGCTGAGGGCGGCTCCACGCGGTCTACAACACCGATCATCCGTGGCAACTGCCCGAAGGAACGACAGAGGCAGGCGAGCGGCCATGGGAGACCGCGATGCGCGAGACCGAGGAGGAAACCGGCCTAGTGGCATCGGGACTCCGCGCCTACTGGCGGCCGTCTTCAGGTCGCCCGGAACGTCCTGGCCGCCGGCGCCCGCCGGATTCGTCTTCGACGGCTGGTGCCTGACCACCACCCAGCGCTACCTGCACCCCAACGTCCGTCCGATCGCCGCCGGCCGCTCGCCGACGCGGTCAGGACGGGGGTGGTCCCCAAGTGGTCCCCGAAAACGATCGAGGGGCCGTTCCAGATTGCTCTGAAACGGCCCCTCGATCTACGACTCTTTCGAGTCGGGACGACAGGATTTGAACCTGCGACCCCTTGACCCCCAGTCAAGTGCGCTACCAAGCTGCGCCACGTCCCGGTGCCCGTCCGCCCCGGCTTCGAGTTCCGCGGCGGCGTGCAAGAGAACATTACCTCACTTCACGGGGTGGATCAGCACACCCCGCGTCACCGCGGTCCGGGCGGGACAATGACGGGGTGGACAGGGATCGCGATCAGGAGGGCCGGGCCCGCAGTGCGCGGCCGCGGGACGGGCTGGGGCGGCCGCTGCCGTACGGGGCGGCGGGGGTGGCGCGGCAGCCCGAGGGAGTCGCGCGGGAGCCGGCGGAGACGGTGCGGGAGGCACAGCGGCTGCTGGACGCCGGGATGCCGTTCCACGCGCACGAGGTGTTCGAGGACGCGTGGAAGTCGGGGCCCGGGGCCGAGCGGGATCTGTGGCAGGGGCTCGCGCAGCTGGCCGTGGGGCTGACGCACGCGGCTCGCGGGAACGCGGCGGGCGGGGCGCGACTGCTGCGGCGCGGGGCCGGGCGGATCGAGGGGTACGCGGCGCGGGGCCCCGAGGCCGCCGAGGCGTACGGGATCGACTGCACGGGGCTGGCCGGCTGGGCGCGCGGGCTCGCCGGGCGGGTGGAGGCCGGTAGTGCGGGGGTGCCCGACGCAGCGGCCGAGGCCCCTCGGCTGCTGCGGGCCTGACCCTGAGAGCCGGGCCCCGAGCGTCGGGCACCGGGCGTCAGACACTGGGCGTCAGGCAGTGAGGAAGAGTTCCGCGGGTGCGCGGTGGATGAGGGTGGGGAGCATCGATACCGGGCGGTCGTCGGCCGGTCGCAGTCCGGGCAGCAGCCGTATGAGCTCCTGGAGCGTGGCCCGTAGCTGGACGCGGGCCAGCTGGGACCCCGGGCAGCCGTGCGGGCCGTGGCCGAAGGCGAGGTGGCGGGGGTGCGGCCGGGGCCGGCTGAGGTCGAGGACATCGGGGTCCGGGTGGCGTTCCGGGTCCCGGTTGGCGGAACCGTACGCGACGAAGACGGTCGCTCCGGCGGGCAGTTCGGTGCCCGCGAGGGTGACGGGCCGGGTGGTGGTACGGCGAAAGCCCTGGACGGCGGTGTCGTAACGGGCGGCCTCCTCGACGGCGTCCGGGACGAGCGCGGGGTCCGCGCACAGCAGGTCCCACTGCGCGCGGTGGGACAGCAGGTGGAGCACCGTGGTGCCGATGAGCGCCGTGGTGGTGAGGTGCCCGGCGATGAGCAGGTTCTGGAGGGTGGCGACGAGTTCGCAGCGCTGGTCGTCGGTGAGATCGTCCGCCCCCGGGCCCGCTGCTCCTTCGGGAGCGAACGCGGCGACGAGGGCCGTGATCAGGTCGTCGCGGGGGTGGGCACGGCGGGCGCGGGCGTAGTGGTCGAGCAGCCGCTGGAGCGCGACGACCTCGTGGGCGGCGGCGACCTGCTCGTCCTCCGGGAGAGGCCGGAAGAGCAGGCGTTCGGCACTGTACGAGCCGTGCACGGCGGCCGGTACGTCGGCCGCATCCAGGCCGAGGAGCCGGCCGATCACGGCGGCGGGGAGCCGGCGGGCGTAGCGGGCCATGAGATCGGCGCTGCCGTGCGCGGCGATCGCGTCGGCGAAGTCGCGGGCGAGGAGGCGGGCCTGCTCGGTGACGTACGGGGTGAGCAGGGCGATCCGGGCGGCGGACAGGCCGCTGTTCAAGGGCGCCCGGTGGCGGTGGTGGGCGGAGCCGTCGCTGGAGACGACGGTGGGCCGGGGCGCGAAGCCGGTGGCGAGGACCGCGAGCGCGGCGGGACCGGGCTGAATGTCGGGGCGCAGGGCGTGGACGGAGGAGAAGTCCTCGGACCGGAGCAGGACTTCGCGGACGTCGGCGTCGCGTGAGACGAGCCAGGCGTCGAGGAGCGGCACGAACGTGAGGCCGGGGGTACGGCGGGCGCGGGCGTACAGGGGGTACGGATCGCGCTGGAACGCGTCGAGGCGCGCCTGGTGGTCCTGCCCGGCCCCGGCCGCCGCCGGGTCCTGCCCCGTGTCCTGCTCCGTGTCCTGATCCGTGCCCTCGGCCCGGCCCATGGCCTTGTCCTGATCCACGCGGTTCCTCCGCACGCAGGGGGTGGGTGTGGTGCGCCGCGCCCCATGGTGCGGGGGCGCCCTGCCGGGTGACCAGGGGCGCGGGGACGGGTGGCGTGAAAGGGACGTACGAGGGGCCGTTCACGGCCGAGTCGCGCCCCCTGCGAGGCCGGGGACCGGGCGCACCGGTCCACCGCTCCGGCCGGGTCGGGTGCGGGGTCGGGCCGGTCGGCGCGAAACGGGACGGTGCGGAACGGGTCGGTGCGGGTCAGGCGGCGTTCAGCGCGTGGAGCAGGACCTCGGTGTGGCTGTGTTCGGGGTCCTTGGCGGCGGTCAGCAGGGTCACCGGACCTTCGGCCGCCCGTGCGCGCAGGTCCGAGAGGGCCTCGGCGGCGTCCGGTTCGGCGAGTTCCCGCTCGTACCGGCGGCGGAACTCGCCGTACTCCCCCTCCGGACCGTGGTACCAGCGGCGCAGCCCGGTGGACGGGGTCAGATCCTTGGGCCACACGTCGATGTGCGCGTCCGCCTTGGCGAGGCCGCGCGGCCAGAGGCGGTCGACGAGCACCCGCAGCCCGTCGTCGGGTCCGGGCGGGTCGTAGATCCGCCGCACGCGGACCCTGGGGTGCGAGGTGTGAGCCATGCCCTCAGGGTGCCGGAGCGGCGGGGGCCTCACACCTCGGGCCGGAGGCTCACCCCTCGGGCGCGTCCTCCGGCCGGGGCGCGGCCTTCCGGTCGAGCGCGGCCGGACCCGGGACCGCGCCGGGGGCCGTACCCCCGCCCGGACCGGGGGACGGATCCGAAGCCGAGCCCGGGGCACCACTCACGCCGAGCGCCGGAAGCAGCACCGCGTCCACGAACACCGGCATCGTGTCCACGTCCTCGAAGCGCTCCTCGAACAGGCGCTCGACGCGCAGCATGCCCAGGAAGCTGGGGGCGACGAACCCGATCGCCGGGTTGTCGGCGGCGATCTCGCCCCGCTCGACGCCCCGTGCCAGCATCGCGTCGAGCGCGGCGACCTCGGGCTCGATGACCGTCTCGCGCAGCGCGGCGCGCAGATCGGGGTGCTGGATGTACGCCTGGCTGACGGCCTCCATCAGTTCGGCGTCGCGGTCGCGGCGACAGGAGGCGACACGGGCCGCCTCGCGCAGATCACCGGCGAGGGAGCCGGTGTCGATCCCGGTGAAGACGGTGACCCGGCGTTTGTCGAGGGCGGCGGTGACCAGGCGCGGCTTGGTGCCCCACTGGCGGTAGAGGGTGGCCTTGCCGCACTTGGTGCGGGCGGCGACGCCCTCCATGGTGACGGAGTCGTAGCCGCCTTCGCGCAGCATGCCGATGACGGCCTCGTACAGCTCGGCCTCCCGCTCTGGGGTGAGCTTGCTGCGCCGGGCTGCGGCGGTGGCGGCCTTCGTGGACATCGATTTCCTCCCGGACACACCGGACATCATCCCGTACCGTCCGGCCTCGCTCGCCTCTGCCCGGGCGGCCGTCCGCGGCTCGCTCCGCGCACTGCTCCGCGCACTGCTCCGCGCACTGCTTCGCGCCCATCCGAGAGTAGGACGCGCTCAATCGAGACGCAAACGTATCGAGACGGTTGCGTCTCGATGAATTGGCCTCTAGAGTTCCTCCGTTTGTTGTCGATTTTGGTGGAAAAAGGGGCCGTGCCATGGCTACCGGGATACGCGGGATACGCGGAGTACGTCCTGCCGCACCGGGGGCGGCGGCTACCCCCGTACCACCGCCCGAAGACTCGAAGCGGGAAAGATCACTGTTCGCCCGGCCACCGGCCGGCCGGCCCCCGCTCGTCCGCGAGCTGCTGCTCGTCACGGTGCTGTTCCTCGTCTACAAGCTCGGCAGGCTCTTCGCCAACGGCCACGAGACCCGCGCCTTCCACAACGCCGACCGCGTCTGGAACGCCGAGCGCGCGGTCCACCTGCCCGGCGAGGAAACGATCCAGCAGCTCCTGCTGCACGGCGAGGGGCTGGTCCGGGCCGCCAACACGTACTACGCGGCCGTGCACTTCCCGGCCACGATCGCCTTCCTCGTGTGGCTCTACTGGCGCCGCCCCGGCCATTACGTCTGGGCCCGCCGGACCCTTGCCCTCGTCACCGCCGCCGCGCTCGCGCTGCATCTGCTGATGCCGCTGGCGCCGCCCCGGATGCTCGCCGCGAGCGGCCTGATCGACACCGGACGGATCTACGGACCGTCGGTGTACGGCGCGTCGCCCGAGACCGACACGATGGCGAACCAGTTCGCGGCGATGCCCTCCCTCCACTTCGGCTGGGCGCTGATGGTCGCGATCGGGCTGATCGCCGCCACCCGCTCGCGCTGGCGCCTGCTCTGGCTGCTGCACCCTCTGCTCACCCTGCTCGTGATCGTCGGGACCGCCAACCACTACTGGTTCGACGCGCTGGCCGCCACGGTGCTGCTCGGCATCGCGCTGTACGCGGTGCCCGCGCCGGGCCGCACGCTCGGTGAGGACGAGGGCGAGGACGACGTCCGGCCCAGAGCTCCGCTGACCCCCGCCACCGCCGGGGCCACGGCGGGGGCCCTGTGATGAGTACGGCCCTCGGGACCCTGCTCGCGGTCCTCCTCTCGCTCGTCTCCGCCGCCGGGTACGCGTTCGCCGCCGTCGCCCAGTCGCGGCTCGCGTCCGCCAACCCGGCCGGGCAGGGGTCGCTGCGGCGGCTGCTCGGCCGCCCGCAGTGGTGGTGGTCGGTCGGCCTGAACGCCGCCGGCGCGCTCGCCCATGTCGCCGCCCTGCGGTACGGGCCGCTCACCCTCGTCCAGCCGCTCGGCGCGCTGACCCTCGTGGTGGCGCTGCCGATCGGGGCGTACGGGGCGGGGCGCCGGGTCGGCCGGACGGAGTGGCGCGGCGCGGCCTGGACGCTGGCCGGCCTGGTCGGGCTGATCGCCGTGACGGGCCCGGTGGCGCCCGGCGAGATCCTGGACATGCGCGAGACGCTGATCGTCACGGGAGTGACGCTGCTGGTCATCGCCGTCCTCGCCGGCCGGTCGCGGGCCCGGATGGGTACGGGCTCACGGGGGCGGGGCCTCGGGCACGCGATGGCCTCCGGTGTCGCGGGCGCCGTCGGCTCGGCGCTCACCCAGACGCTCACCGTCGCGTTCGCCCAGGACCTGCCCGGCGGGCCGACGGCGTGGTGGGAGACGACGGTGCTCGCGCTTTTGATCGCCGCGTTCGCGGCGGGCGGGCTGGTGCTCGCGCAGGCCGCCTACCAGGGCGGGCTTGCCGCCCCGCTCGCGGTGGTCAACATCGCCAACCCGACCGCCGCCGCCGTCATCGGCGTGGCGCTCCTCGGCGAGACGTTCCGCGCGGGCTCCTGGGGCTGGCTCGTCGCCGCGCTCGCCGCGCTGATGGCGGGCCGGGGCGTCCTGCTGCTGACAGCCGGCCTCGAACCCGAGACGGGAGCCGGGGCGGAATCCGGGGTGAAATCCGGGGCGGAAACGGTCCTGGCGCCGGTCCCGCTCCAGCCCCCGGCCCCGGCCCCGGCCCCGGCTACAGGCGAGAAGCCGAACCTGGCCGGAGACCCGGTCACGGAGACGGTTCCGGCCGGGGCCGGAGCGAGCGGCGGCCATGCTCCTGCGACCGCACCCGGACCTTTCCCCGTGGAGATACTTCCCGTGGAAACGCTTCCCGTACGGGATGCGTGGGACGGACGGGAGCCCGGGGACGTACCGCGTCCCCGCACCGCGTCGAACCCCGTGCCCATGCCCGAGCCCGCCCGCTGAGCCGGAACACCCACCGGCCGGGCGACACCGGCACCACCCGGCGGTCCGCTGACATCTCGCGGGCCGCCGGTTCGTTTCTCAGCCGGACGCGATGCCCAGGGCCTCGCGTATCCCGGCGGCCAGTCGCGCGTCCAGGCCCGGCACGGTCATCCGGTTCTTGACCACCGCGAAGGAGAACCGGTTCGCCGGATCGGCGAAGCCCGTGGTGCCGCCCGACCCGCTGTGGCCGAAGGCGCCCGCCGGGCGCACCGGCGACGGACGGCTGTCGCCGACCATGAAGCCGTATCCCATCGCGCCCGGCCCGCCCATCGTCCGGTCCACCCCGCTGAACTGCGGGGTGGCCGCGGTCTTCAGCGTGGCTCCGGACAGCAGCCGCACCCCGTCGAGCTCGCCGCCGCAGGCCAGCGCCGCGTACATCCGGGCGGCCGCACGGGCGGTCAGGTACCCGTTCGACGGCAGCACCGCGCTCCGGAAGTCGGCGCGGTTGGCCAGCTCCGCGAGGGGCAGGACGCCGGGCGGAGCGGCGACGAAGAACGGCGCGCCGGGCGGCATCCGGTCCAGCAGCGCCCCCCAGCCGCCGTCGTCGCAGTCCGCCACCCGTGACGCGAGGTGCTCGGGGATGTGGAAGAGCAGGTCGTCGCCGATCCCGAGCGGCTCGGCCAGCTCCTCGCGCAGCAGCTCGTCGCAGCTTCGGCCGGTGGCGCGGCGCAGGATCTCCGCCACGAGGATGCCGTAGGTCCAGGCGTGGTAGCCGAACGCGCTGCCCGGCTCCCAGCGCGGCGGCTGCGCGGCCAGCCAGTCGGTCATGGCCGGCAGGTCGAGCAACTGCTCCACGGTGACGTCCGGTGGCAGATGGGGCAGCCCGGCGGCGTGGCCGAGCACCTGCCCCAGCGTGATCCCTTCCTTGCCGGCCGCACCGAATTCGGGCCAATGGCGCGCCACGGGCGTGTCGTACGCCAGCGCTCCCCGGTCCACCAGTACGGCGACCAGCGCCGCCGCCACGCCCTTCCCCATCGACCAGGCCGGAATGATCGTGTCCGGCCCCATCGGCCGCTCGCCGGCCGCGTCGACGGACCCCGCCCAGGCGTCCACCACCGGCTCGCCGTCGAACCAGGCGGCCACCTGCACCCCGCACTCCGCGCCGGAGGCGGTCACCTCCGCCAGGATGTCCTCGACGCGCCGTTGTGCCGCGTTGTCCAGCCCCGCCGTCCTCGTCCCCATCGGCCGTGTCCCTCCCCCGTGGGCCCGCTTCCCGGGTCCCCACCGCTTCCAACTCCCCCGCGCCCGCCAGGGTTCCCGGCCTCCTCACGTCACCCTCCACGCCCCGCACGAACACGAGCCGGACATACACCCGAACCTACGACTCGGATGTACGCCCCGGCCGTACGACCCGACACACAGCCCCACGCACGCCCCGGGCGTACGGCCGGAAACCGACGAGGGCGGGCGGGCCGGCGGACCGGCGGCACTACGCTCGGTGGGCACCGGCCCCGCGCCCACCCCCGCCCCTCTCGTGTGTCCCGCCGCTCCCACCCGCGCCTTGCCCGGGCCGCTCCCGCGTGCCCCGGGCGGCCGTCCGCTCGTTCTCCCTCCGCCCGCCCCGCTCTCCCGCGCCGCCGAAGGGACCTCCATGGCCGAGACTCCGACCATCTCCCCCGCCTCCCTCCAGGACTGGTCGACGGTCCGCGACTGGGCCGCGGCCGAGGGCTGGAACCCGGGGCTCGCGGACACCCGCACGTTCTTCGCCCAGGACCCCGGCGGCTTCTTCCTGGGACGGCTCGGCGGAGAGCCGGTGTCGGCGATCTCCGTCGTCAACTACGACGCCGACTACGCCTTCCTGGGGTTCTACCTCGTCCGTCCCGACCTGCGCGGACACGGCCACGGCCTGGCGATCTGGCGGGCCGCGCTCGCGCACGCGGGCGGGCGGACGGTCGGGCTCGACGGGGTGCCGGCGCAGCAGGACAACTACCGTCGGTCGGGGTTCGTCCTGGCCTACCGGTCCGCTCGCTACGTCGGGGAAGTGCCGCGGCCGAAGCGGCCCGCGGCCGGGGTGGTGGCGGCCGAGCGGGTCGATCCGGCCGCGCTCGCCGCGTACGACAGCGCCTGCCACCCGGCCGACCGGCCGAGGTTCCTCGCGTCCTGGCTCGGCACGCCGGGGCACCGGGCACTGGCCCGGGTCGTGGACGGCCGCCCCACCGGATACGGCGTCGTCCGGCCCGCCGAGCGGGAGGCGCGGATCGGCCCGCTGTTCGCCGACACCCCGGCCGACGCCGCCGCGCTCCTCGACGCGCTCGCCGCCGAGGCCCGGGCCTTCGGCGCGTCCCGGATCGCCGTCGACATGCCGGAGGTGAACCCGGCGGCGGCCCGGATCGCCGAGGAGCGCGGGCTCACGCCCACGTTCGAGACGGCCCGCATGTACACGGGTCCGATCCGTCCGGTCGCGTGGGAGCGGGTCTACGGCGTGACGACTCTCGAACTGGGCTGAGGTAGGGAGCCGCGCGGTGGGCGGTGACGGGGACTGGCAGCGGTTGGTGTCGGGGCTGTTCGGGCGGGTACGGCGTGAACTCGCCGACGCACTGGAGGGGCTCGCGGACGCCGCGCTGGACGAACGTCCCGCCCCGGGCCTCAGCAGTCCCGGGTGGCTCGCCTGGCATGTGGCCCGTGGACAGGACCGGAACGTGTCCGAGCTGATGGGCGCGCCCCAGTTGTGGGTGGCGGACGGCTGGGCGGCGCGGTGCGGACGTCCGGCGGATCCGTCGGACACCGGCTTCGGTCACTCACCGGCCGAGGCCGCCGCCTTCCGCAGCCCGGGGGGTCACCTGCTCCTCTCGTACCACCGCGCCGTCCACGAACGGACGGAGCGGTACTGCGCGTCGGCACCGGCCGACGACCTCGGACGGCTCGTCATCAGCCCGACCCTGGGCAACACCCACACCGTCGAGGAGCGGTTGCGGGGTCTTCTCGCGGATTCCTTCGCCCACTTGGGGCAGATCGCCCTACTGCGCGGGGCAGTGTCCGGCGGAGTGCGGGAAGAGCCGGGAACGCGACAGGGGGCCGGAAGCGTGGGAGGGGCCGGGATCACGGTGCTCGCGGCGGGATTTCCCCCGGGCGGTTCCGGGCAGTCTCCCGGCGGATGCCCGGCCCTTTCCCGGTGTTCGGCCGGGGCTCCCCCGCCCTTCCCCCGCCACCCGCCGAGGGGGACAAGGGTTTTCCCCGTATCGGGCACACCCCGGCGTTCCCTACTGTCTGGCCCATCGGCAGATCCCACCCCCCGCCACCCTCCTGCCCGGCGCAGGGGAATGGCGGCGGGTTTGCCGGGGGCGGCCTTGACCCGGGCCGTCGCGCCGGTGGCGGCGCGAGGGACCCCACTCCCGGGGAACGGCGGGACGCGACCCCACTTCGCCCCCTTCGTTCCCGCGCCGCCGCCCAGCTCCCTCTCCCCCCCTTTCCTTCGCCCCGCCCGGCGGATCCGCCCGACAGATCCGCGCGGGAGACCCGCCCGGGACGCCCTCACAAAAACCGGCCGTCCCTTTCGTCGCCTTCCGGCCTCCCTGCCCTCTTCCGCCGTCTCCCTCGCACGCGGGCCGGGCCCGCGCGACACGGCCTCGCGGGCCCGTTGGCGTATATACGCCGAACGTGACCGGTGAAGTGCCCCGGTCACCGTGCCCCCCTGCGTACACACCGTCGCCCCTCGCCCCGTCGTCGCAGGTCAGCGCGAGGTCGGCGGACTACACCACGAAAACGCGCGCCTGCCGGATGTGGCCCATTCACATGCCCTTCACCATGGGCACCTCGTCCGTATCCCGGACACGGGGCCTGGACTGCGGCGCCGGGCTCCGTATCCTCTGCGCAACGGGGCTCATGGGAGGGGCCCGAGCGCCGGAGGGTGGTGGACACGTGACGACAGCGCAGCTGCGGCCTGCGCCGGTGGGCCGGGAGGAACTCCTCGCCCGCTTGGACCACGTCCTGCGTCATCGGGGCCAGGCGCTGCTCACCGGTCCCGCCGGCGTCGGCAAGACCGAGGTCGCCCTCGCCATGGCCGCCCGCGCGGAGGCGCGGGGCGAGACCGTGCTCTGGCTGTCCACGCTGCCGGCCGACCGCGAGATATCCGGGGCGGCCGCGGCGGCCCTGGTCGCCTCGGTCGCCACCACCCTCGCCGGGCAGGCGCCGGTCACCAACGGCGGACGCCGGCGGGTGGTGACCGCCGACCCGCAGGGCGGGACACGGAGGGTGCCGACACCCCGCTCGCGCCCGCCCCACCTCGAGCCCGCGGCCCTGGATGCCGCGACAGGACCGGGCCCGGCCTCCCCTTCCGGGAACGGCTCCGAGCCCGGGCTTGACCCCGGGTCCGGCGCGGGCTCCGCTCCGGGCTCCGTTTCAGATTCCGTTTCAGGTTCCGTTTACGGCTCACCTCCCGGTTCCGGATCTCGCTCCGTTCCGGGTTCCGCCCCGGCTCCCGCTCCCGCTTCCACTTCCGCCGGTGCCGTGACGCCCCGCGGCCGGCTCCGCTCCTCCGCTTCCTCGGCCGTCCCGCTCGGAGTGACCGCCTCGGGAATCCTCGAAGGGCTCCCCGGGCCGCAGCGGGCCGCCGTCGCCGTGCTGTGCCGTGAGGCCCCGCCCCAGGACGGGGGCCGGGACCCGATCGCGCTGCGCCTCGGCATCGCCGGGATCCTGCGGACGCTGACCGCGCGGGGCCCCGCGCTGCTCGTCGTCGACGGCGTCCAGAGCATCGATCCGGACAGTGCCGATCTGCTCCGCTTCGCCCTCCACTTGGCGCCTCCCGCGCTGCGGGTGATCGCCGTCGAGACCCCCGAGGCGTACGGCACCGGCGCCCCCGGAGCCGCCGGACGGCCCTCCGGTGGCCCGGACCATCCGCACGACACCCGGCTGTGGGTGCCGTCCGAGGCGGACGTGCTGCTGGTCCCGCCGCTCCAGGCCGACGAGATCGCCGAACTCCTCATCCATCACCGGCTGCCGTCCCGGATGGCCGGCCGCGTCCACAAGGCCAGCGGCGGCAATCCGCGGCTCGCGCTCGCGGTCGGCCGCTCGCTGGCCGACGCCCGGACCCCGGTGCATCACGCCGAGGCGCTGACCCTGTCGGGGCGGGCCCGGGACCTGGCACGGCAGTTGCTCGGGGCCGCGCCGGACGGGGTGCGCGAGACCCTGCTCCTGGCGGCGCTCGCGCTGCGGCCCACCGCCACGCTGATACGACGGGCCGGGCGGCCCGACGCGGAGGCGGACCTGGCGGCGGCCGAACGGGCCGGGCTCGTCTCGCTCGCCGAGGACGGCACGGTCGCGTTCACGGCCGGACTGCTGCCGTCGACCCTCGTCCACGACGCCTCCTGGGCCCGGCGCAGCGCGGGACACGCGGCGCTTTCCGGGGTCGTCGACGACGCGGTGGAGGCGATACGCCACCAGGCGCTGGCCACCGACGCGCCGCAGGAAGAACTGGCGGCCGAACTCGCGGAGGCGGCCACCGTCGCACGGCGGCGCGGCAACAGTCCGCTGGCGGCCGAACTCGCCCTGCTGGCCGCCGAGTCGACGCCGGGCATGGACGCCAAGCAGCGGATCGGCCGGCTGGCCGACGCCACCGAGGAGGCCGCCCGGGCCGGCCGCGCCGATCTCGCGATGCGTGCCGCGGCGGACCTGCTCGCCCGGGACGCGTCGCCCGCCGACCGGGTGCGCGCCCGGCTCGCCGTCCTCGACACGGCGGGCCAGGGTCTGGCAGGGCTCGACGAGATGTACGTCCACGCGCTGGAGGACTCCGAGGGCGACACCGCGCTGCGGGCCGCCGTACAACTTCGACTTGCCGTCAAGTACGTGGTGGCGGACGGCGATCCGGCCCGTTCCCGGCTGGCCGCGATGGCCGCGGCCGAACTGGCGGGGTCGATCGGCGACAGCCGTACGACCGCCGAGGCCCTGACTCTCCAGGCCCGGATGGAGCGCGCGCTCGGTTCGCCGGGCGCGGAGACGGTGCTGGCGCGGGCACGCGAACTGGAGGCGGCCGAGCGGCCGGCCGGAGTCCACAACGCCGCACAGATCCTGACGATCCGTCATGCGGTGTTCGACGGGCGGCTGGTGGAGGCCCGGTCCCAACTGGGCGCCCTGCTGCCCCTCGTCCAGCGGCGCGGCCCGGTCGAGGACGCGATCGAACTGCTCATCACCCTCGCGGAGATCGAGTCGCGGATCGGACCGTGCGCGGCCGCCCTGACGCACGCCGGGCAGTCCCTCGCGCTGACCCTGGAGGCGGGCCTGTCCCCGGGGCCCGCCTGGTACGCGCTGGCGCTCGCCGAGACGGCGGGCGGCAGTTTCGCCCGCGCGGCCAGCTACGCCCGGCGCAGTGTGCAGGCGTCGGAGGAGGAGGGCGACCGGGTCTTCCTGTCGCGCAGCCTGTACGCGCTCGGCCGCGTCCAGCTCGTCAACGGGGACGTGACCGCGGCTCTGGAGACCCTGCGCCGGGTCGAGGCGAACGAGCGTGCCCAGTCCACCGTGGACCCGTCGATGCTGCGCTGGCACGAGGAGCTCGCCGAGTCGCTGCTCGCGCATGACGACGTGGCCGCCGCCCGGGCGGTGCTCGCGGAGGTGCGGCCGGTCGGCGAGCGGCTGGGCCGGGCCCGGGTGCTGCTCGGCTGCGACCGGGCGTACGCGCTCTGTCTGGCCGCCGAGGGCCGTACGGACGAGGCGGCGGAACTGCTCGCGGGCACGGCGAGCCGGTTCGCGGACGCGGAGCTGCCGCTGGAGCAGGGGCGGGCGCTGATGGCGCTCGCCCGGGTGGAGCGGCGACGGCGACGGCGTTCGGCGGCGCAGACGGCGCTCCAGTCGGCGGCGGCGGTGTTCGAGCGGGCCGGGGCGGCGCCGTGGACGGCGCTGGCCGTGGAGCCGCACGGCGGCGTTACGGCGTCCGAGGTTCCGGCCCACGAGGAGAGCCTGCCCGCGCTGTCCGCGCTCACGGAGGCGGAACTGCGGCTCGCGCGGCTGGTGGGCCAGGGCGCGAGCAATCAGGAGGCGGCGGCCAAGCTGTATCTGAGCGTGAAGACGGTCGAGGCACGGCTGACCCGCATCTACCAGAAGCTGGACGTCCGCTCGCGCGCCCAGCTCGCGACGGCGCTGCGGCCCTGAGTCCCGTACCCGGCCGCCACGGACCCCACCGGACCCGCCCACCGGACCCACCGACCGGCCCCTGGTCACACCGCCGGGCACCCCGACTCCGGCCCCGGCCCCGTCCCGGGCAGCGATTGCGGGCATTCCGGCCCGGCGGGACGATGACAACCGGGGACGAGGCCCCCGGCCGGAGCGGGCCGCGGCACAGCGCGGCCCGGTGGGCCGCCGGGCCCGTCCGGCCCGCGCGGAGGTGACGCACGATGCGGTACGGATCCGGCTCACGCGGTGGCACGCTCGGCGGCTCGCCGGTCGCGACCCGCCCCGAGGACCTCTTCGGCGATCCGGGCGCGGTGGCCGCGCGGGTGCGGGCCCGGCTGGAGGAGGAGCTGGAGTCCCCGGAGTTCCCGGAGGTGGCGGGCTTCGGCGAGGCCACCGGAGCGGACGGGGAGCCGCCGCCCCGCATCGCGCCGGCGGTGGAGGTGGCCCGGTTCGCCCGGGAGGAGCGGGCCCGGGTGCTGGAGGCCGGGGTGAGTGGCTTGGAGAAGCTGGCGGCCGGACGGGCTGACGCGATCGACGAGGACGAGTACGTGGGTGTGGCGGCGATCGTCCTCCTGGAGGGCCGGCCCGCGATCCCGGTGCGCGGACGGGACTTCGTCTCGCCGCCGGAGACCTGGGCGGTGCTCGACGGCGAACGGGCGGAGATCGGCGCGTCGCTCGCCGCGGTCGGCCGGGTGGTGGTCGACGGGCATCCGAGTCTGGACTGGATCGGCACGGCTTTCCTGGCGGGGCCGGAGGTGGTGCTGACGACCCGGCGCGTGGCCGCGGAGTTCTGCCGTGCCGACGGCGCGGGCTGGGCGTTCCGGCCCGGGATGACGGCGCGGCTCGCTCCCGGCGAGGAGCTGCCCGCGCATCCGGCGCCCGGCCCCGTGGCGGCGGCCGAGCAACTCCCGTACGAGATCACCGGGGTGATCGGGGTGCACCCGGACGCCGACCTCGCGCTGCTGCGGCTCGCCCCGCCCGCCGGTGAGCCGCGCCCGGAACCGCTCGCGATCGCGGCGGACGCGCCGGCGGACCTGCCCGGCCGGGCGGTGTACGTGATCGGCTATCCGGCCGGGGACGGGCGCCGCGACGAACCGGAGACGATGCGCCGTATCTTCATGGACGCCTACGACCTGAAGCGGCTCCAGCCGGGCCGGGCCACCGGCTTCTCGCCGGGCTCCCTGGAGTTGTGGCACGACTGCTCGACGCTCGGCGACAACGGTGGCGCCCCGGTCGTCGACCTCGCCGACCACCGGGTGCTCGGGCTGCACACCGGCGGGCGCTACCGGGTCGGCAATGTCGCCGTGCCCCTGTGGGAGCTGGTGGACGATCCGCTGCTCGCCCGCGCGGAGGTCAACTGGGTGTGAGCGGCGCCCTCATCGGGCGGCGGCCATCATCGCGAGGAGCCGCGAGAGGTCCCGCTCGAAGGTGTACTCGCGCAGCAGGGTGGTGGGCGCGCCGGACGCGTCGAGCCGCCAGAGGAAGTGGTAGAGCACGGGCTCGCCGTCCTTGACCCGGCGCATCACGACGGAGCCCAGGTCGCCCGAGAGCCCGGCGGACGGGAAGGTCACGTCGTCCACGGAGTCGCCGATGTTCTGCCCGCTCTGCTTCAACATCCGGAATCTGTCCATGAAATGACGCTTCGTCAATACGGCTGTACGGCCCTCCTGGTCGACCCGCACGTTCTCGAACTCGGAGTCGTACAGGGCGTCGAGGAGCTCGGTGTCGAGGACGAGCCCGGCCTCCAGATAGGTGCGCATACGGGCGATCAACCGCTGTTCCAGGGCCTGTTCGGTGTCCAGGTGCATGGTGACGGTGTCCTCTCGGCGGGATGGAGTGGGTGACGGGCTCCACCGTGCCGGGTGGCACCGACGGATCACCGACATCCCGCCGACGTCTTCCGCGCGGGAGGCAGCCGATGCCGTGTCGGACGTCAGGGGCCAGAGGCCAGAGGTCAGAGGTCGGATAGCGGACGTCGGGCGTCAGACGTCAGGCGTCGGACAGCAGGCCGAAGACGGGGCGCAGGCCGTGCGGGCGGCGGTCGACCGGAATCGGGTCCACGAAGTGCACACGGGCGCCGAGCGCGACGGCCCCGCCGTCGGCCTTGCGGTCGTCGCCGACCATCAGCGTCTCGGCCGGGTCGAGACCGAGTTCCCGGCAGGCGTAGCGGAAGATGGCCGGGTCCGGCTTCTGCACGCCGACCTCGAAGGAGAGGGCGAACACGTCGATCCACTGGTCGAGTCCGTGGAAGCGGAACACCGGTCGCAGGTCCCAGGCGATGTTGCTGACGACGGCGACGGAGACACCGGCGCGGCTCAGTTCGGCGAGGGTGCGGGCGGTGTCGGGATACGGGTGCCATGCCTCGGGCGTCTTGTGGCGCTCGTAGAGCGCGTCGGTCAGCTCCGGGTCCGTCACCCCGGAGGCGTGGATCAGCCCGGTGTACGCGGCGCGGTGCCGTTCGGCGTCCAGGTCGCGCTCCTCCCACAGCCGCTCCAGCCGGGCGGGCACCTCCTGCGGCGCAGGGCCGCCGGGCAGCGCGCCGTGGTGGGTGAGGCGCTCCACGATATGGGCGAACGCGTCGCCGGAGAGCCGCGCGCCGGTCGCGGCGAGCCCCGCGTCCAGCCAGTGCGCGATGGACTCGACACGCAGCAGCGTGCCGGAGAAGTCGAACATGACGCCTTTGATCACCCTCCGATCGTAGAACGCGAAACCGACGACACCGGGACGGGAACTACGGGAAACCTTTCCGCGTTATACCCCCCACGGGTATATCGAAGCAGACGTGGCGCAAGCCCACGGCGAGGAGGCGACGGTGCAGGGGACCACGACACAGGACGGCGCGGCGCGCGAGGAGCGGGGCGTGTCGGACGGCGGCGCGCCGCCGCGGCGGCTGGCGGCACTCCGGCCGGAGCAGGCCACCGGGAAGGCCCGCGAACTGCTCGCCGACATCGTCGAACGGCACGGATCGGCGGGCGAGATGGTGTCGACGATGGCCCACTCCCCCGCGGTCCTGGAGGGCTATCTCAGCCTGTCCCGCGCCACGAAGCGGGTGAAGATCCCCCGGGCCCTGAGCGAGAAGATCTCCCTCGCGGTCCAGGAGTGGATCGGCTGCGGGACCTGCCGCCAGGCCCATGTCGACGCCGCCCGGGCCGCCGGTCTGCACGACAGCGACATCGAACTGGCCCGCCAGGGCACCTCCACCGACGCCCGCGAGGCCGCGCTGATCGCCGTCGCCCTGAAGGTCCTCGTGGAGCCGAGCGCGCTGGGCGACCAGGACGTGGCGGAGCTGCGGGAACACGGCTGGAGCGACCGGATCATCGCCGAGGTGGTGTCGGTGGTGACCCTCAACATGCTCACGGGCGCGTTCAACCTGCTGGCCGGGATCCAGCCCGCGGACGACGACGAGGCGTAGAACGGCACGCGGAAGCAGGGCGAGGAAGACAGGAAGCGGGGCACGGGAGGCGGGAGACGGGAGACCGTACGCGAGAAGCGGGACGGTCCGGCCCGGCCCCGGCTCCCGAAGGTCCCGCCCACCCCGCCCCGTACGCCGTCCGGTCCAGGAATCCCCTGCCGCCCGGGCCCGCCCGTGATTCGATGGGCGGACCCGCACGGCCCGCCGACCATCGGAGCGTCCATGCCTTCTCGCCCTCTCACCGTCGCCGTCCTCGGCACGGGGATCATGGGAGCCGCCATGGCCCGGAACCTGGCCGGGGCCGGGCACGCCGTACGGGCCTGGAACCGGACCCGAGAGCGCGCCGAGCCGCTGGCGAAGGACGGGGCGCACATCGCCGACACTCCGGCCGAGGCCGTCACGGACGCCGATGTCGTCCTGACGATGCTGTACGACGGGCCGGCCGCCCTCGACACGATGCGCCAGGCGGCACCCGGTCTGCGCGCCGGAACGGTGTGGATGCAGTCGACCACCGCGGGACTCGACGGCCTCGCCGAACTCGCCGACTTCGCCCAGGCCCACGGCCTGGTCTTCTACGACGCCCCCGTGCTCGGCACCAAGGCCCCGGCCGAGGCCGGGGAGTTGACCGTCCTCGCCGCCGGGCCCGAGGCCGGCCGGGAGACGATCGGCCCCGTCTTCGAGGCCGTCGGCGCCCGTACGGTGTGGACCGGCGAGGACGGCGCGAGCGGCTCCTCGACCCGGCTCAAGCTGGTCACCAACAGCTGGGTCCTCGCCGTCACCAACGCGGCCGGCGAGGTGCTGAACCTGGCCCGGGCACTCGGTGTGGATCCGGGCGCCTTCTTCGAAACCATCGACGGCGGCGGGCTCGACATGGGCTATCTGCGGGCGAAGACCGCGCTGGTCCTGGAGGACCGGCTGACTCCCGCGAGCTTCGCCGTGACGACCGCCGCCAAGGACGCGCGGCTGATCGTCGAGGCCGGCCGCCGGTACGGGGTGCGGCTCGACGTCGCCGAGGCCGGCGCGGCGCGCTTCGGCCGGGCCGTCGCCCAGGGGCACGGCGACGAGGACATGGCCGCCGCGTACTTCGCCGGTTACGACGCGGACGCCGAACTCGGGCGCGTACACCGTGAGGTCGGCACCCGCGAGGTGCCGGACGGCAGCGCCGACACGGTACTGCTGCGCCGTACGTACGAGACCGGTGCCGCCGACCTGTGGGACGCGCTCACCACGCCCGGGCGGCTCGGCCGCTGGTTCCTGCCGGTCACCGGCACCCTCGCGCCCGGCGGGCACTACCGGCTCGAAGGCAACACGGCCGGCGAGATCCTGGAGTGCGTCGCCCCCGAACGGCTGCGCCTGTCCTGGCTGTTCGGCCCCGACCCGGGACTGAGCGAGGTCACCGTCCGGCTCACCCCGGCCGGCCCCACCCGTACGGTGCTCGAACTGGAGCATCTGACCGTCGCCTCCCCCGAGTTCCGGGCCCGCTACGGACCGGGGGCCTCGGGTGTCGGCTGGGACATGGTCCTGCGCGCCCTGGCCCGGCACCTCACGGGCGCCACGCTCGGCCGGGCCGAGGCGACGGCGTGGGAGACCTCCGCGGAGGGGCGCGCCTTCCTCACCCACGCGGGCGAGGCATGGGGAGCCGCGTACGCGGCGGCGGGAGCAGATGCCCGGACGGTGGAGTCGACGACGGCGGCGACGATCGCGTTCTACACCGGCGAACCCGCCCGGTAGGACCCCGCGGGCCGGGCGGCGCCGACCCGACGTCCAGGCCCCGTCACCCCGCGCCGCCCCGACCCGACCCACCCCGGCCGGACGTCCCGAGCCGCTCCCCCGAACCGCTTCCCCGGGCCGCTCTTCCGGGCCGCGTCAGCCCGTCAGACCCGGATGAGCGCCATCAGCTCGTCGTGGGTCCGCTGGTCGGCAGCGGCCACGAGCCCCCGGCCCGGCCGTCCCGGCTCCCCGAGCGGCTGCCCGTCGAGGCCGGTGACGACACATCCGGCGGCCCGGCACAGCGCGATGCCGGCGGCGAAGTGGACCGTGTCGGCGAGATCGCCGCCGTCCGTGACGTACGCGGCGCGCCTGCCCGCCGCGACCCAGGCGACGGCCAGCGAGGAGGAGACGACCCGGGGACGGAATCCGGCGGCGAAGCCGGGGTGGGCGAGCAGGTCCACGGCGCGGAAGCCGGGCGCGTTCGGGAAGGGCGCGTCCAGGTTGACGTCCACCAGGCGACCGGCGGCGGACGGCGCGAGCGGGGTGTCGGCGCCGTCGCGGCGCACCCGGGCCACCTGGCCGTCGGTCCAGAAGACCTCGCCGGCGAAGGGGTCGGCCACGGCGGCGGCTCCCCCGCCGAGGGCCACGTTGACGGCGACGACCATGGTGCCGTGGGCGTAGTTGAGGGTGCCGCACAGCGGGTCGACGTACCACTGCCGTCCGGCCCCGGCGACGCCCTGTTCGCCACCCTCCTCGCCGAGCACACCGTCGTCGGGACGGGCGGCGCGGAGCACGTCCAGGATCGCCCGCTCGGCGGCGAGGTCGGCGGTGGTGGCGAAGTCCCCGCCGCCCTTGTCGATCCGGTCGAGACGGCGGCCGTAGAGGTCGCGTACGACCTCGGAGCCGGCGCGGGCGGCGGCGATGGCCACCTCGGCGTCGGCGGCGAGCAAGAGATCGCGGGCGTCGAAGGCGTCACGAAGGTCCCCGGCGGGGGTGGAGGTATGCGTCATGCCGCCACGCTAGCGCCGGCCCGGCCCGGGGCATACGCCCGGCACTCCCACCGACGACGTCCTGAACTCCTGTCTGAGCAACCCCCAACTCGCCTCATCCTGCCATCCCTTGAAACGACGGGTACGCCACCCCGCCCGGGGCTCCCCGCGCGGGGGCCCACTCCCGCGCACGGCCCGCGGGCCCGCTCGCGGCGCTCCGCCCGCAGGCACGGACCGGCCGAGTGGCGGTCCGCGTCATCACCCCGTATGACCCCCGCTTGCGGGGTGCGGACCGCCGGGTTTGAGTGGGAGTGCCCCAGCCCCGCTCGAACCCGGCGGTCCGTGGTGGGCGGCCACCTCCCCACCAGGAGCTTCAGATGTCGATGGCGTTCGGTTCCCCTTTCGGTCCCTCCGATCCGTTCGGCGATCTGCTGAACCGGTTCTTCGGGATGTCACCGGCGTCCTCGCCCCCGGCCGTCCAGCGCGTCCCCATCGGACGGCTGCTCACCGAGTCGTCGCGCGAGCTGCTCGGGCTCGCCACCCGCCGGGCGGTCGAGGACGGCACCACGGACCTGGACACCGAACATCTGCTGTGGGCGGCCACCCAGGTCGAGCCGTCCCGGCGGATCCTGGAGCGGGCCGGGGTGGACCCGGAGCGGCTCGCCGGACGGATCGCCGGGGTGCTGCCCCGCGAGTCCGGCGAGCCGTCGTCCGAACCGGGTCTCACCCCGGCCGCCAAACGCACCCTGGCCGCCGCGCACGCCTACGCGCAGGCCGCCGGGGTGTCGTACATCGGTCCGGAGCACATCCTCGGCGCGCTCCTGTCGGACCCCGACTCCGGCGCCACCCGTTTTCTGCGGGCCGAGGACTTCGACGTACAGAAGCTGCGCGGGCTCACGGAGCAGTCCGCGCGCCCCGAGAGCGCGCCCGCCGCGCCCCGGCAGCCGGCCACCACCCTGGACGAGTACGGCCGCGACCTCACCGAGGAGGCGAGGGCGGGCAAGCTGGATCCGGTGGTCGGCCGGTCCGAGGAGATCGAGCAGACCGTGGAGATCCTCTCCCGGCGCTCCAAGAACAACCCCGTGCTCATCGGCGAGCCGGGCGTCGGCAAGACCGCGATCGTCGAGGGTCTGGCGCAGCGGATCGTGGCCGGGGAGGTGCCCGACACCCTGAAGGACAAGCGGGTGGTCTCCCTCGACCTGTCCGGGATGGTCGCCGGGGCGCAGTACCGGGGCCAGTTCGAGGAACGCCTCAAGAAGGTCATCGAGGACGTCCAGGAGGCCGGCGGCGAGATCATCCTCTTCATCGACGAGCTGCACACCGTCGTCGGGGCGGGCGCCACCGGCGAGGGCTCGATGGACGCCGGCAACATGCTCAAGCCCGCTCTCGCCCGGGGCGAACTGCATGTCGTGGGCGCGACGACCATCGACGAGTACCGCAAGCACGTCGAGAAGGACGCCGCGCTCGAACGCCGCTTCCAGCCGGTCCTGGTCCCCGAGCCGACGGTCGAGGAGACCGTGCAGATCCTGGAGGGGCTGCGCGACGCGTACGAGGCGCACCACCAGGTCCGGTTCGCCGACGGGGCGCTCGCGGCGGCGGCCCAGCTGTCCGACCGGTACATCAGCGACCGGTTCCTGCCCGACAAGGCGATCGATCTGATGGACCAGGCCGGTGCCCGGGTCCGGTTGCGCAGCGCGAGCCGTTCCACCGAGGTCGTCAGCCGCGAGGACGAACTGGCGAAGCTGCGCCGGGAGAAGGACCAGGCGGTCGCGGGCGAGGAGTTCGAGAAGGCGTCGGCGCTGAAGAAGCGGATCGCCGAGGTCGAGGGCGAGCTGGCCGGCATCGAGGAGCGGCGCGAGGGCGTCGTCTCGGTCACGGCCGGCGACATCGCCGACATCGTGTCCCGCCGTACCGGCATCCCGGTCTCCCAGCTCACCACCAGCGAGAAGGAGCGGCTGCTCCGGCTGGAGGAGGAGATGCACGAGCGGATCGTGGGCCAGGACGAGGCGGTCACGGCGGTCTCCGAGGCGGTACGGCGCAATCGCGCGGGCATGGGCGACCCGAACCGCCCGGTCGGCTCGTTCCTCTTCCTCGGCCCGACCGGTGTCGGCAAGACGGAGCTGGCCAAGACGCTGGCGGAGCTGCTCTTCGGCGACGAGGACCGGATGATCCGGTTCGACATGAGCGAGTTCCAGGAGAAGCACACCGTCGCCCGGCTGGTGGGCGCGCCGCCCGGATACGTCGGGTACGAGGAGGCCGGCCAGCTCACCGAGAAGGTGCGCCGCCATCCGTACAGCGTCGTCCTGTTCGACGAGGTGGAGAAGGCGCACCCGGATGTCTTCAACACCCTGCTGCAGATCCTCGACGACGGACGGCTGACCGACGGGCAGGGCCGTACGGTCGACTTCCGGCACTGTGTCGTCATCATGACGTCGAACATCGGCGCGCACCGGATCCTCGCCCATCAGGGGGACGCGGCGGAGCTGAAGGACGAGCTGATGGACGATCTGCGGGGCCGCTTCCTGCCGGAGTTCCTCAACCGGATCGACGACATCATCGTCTTCCACAGCCTCACCGAGGCGGACCTCTCGCGGATCGTCGAGCATCTCCTCGACCGCAGCAAGCACCGGGTCCACGCACAGGGCATGACCCTCGAAGTCACAGAGGCGGCGAAGAAACTGCTGGTCGCGCATGGCTACCAGCCGGAGTTCGGGGCCCGTCCGCTGCGTCGCACGATCCAGACCGAACTGGACAACCGTGTCGCCTCCCTGCTGCTCGGCGGGAGCGCCGGGCCCGGGGACACGATCGTCGCGGACGTCGTCGACGACTCGCTGCACTGCTCGATCCGCAAGACGGAGGCGACGGCCGGAACGCCGGCGGGAGCGACGGACCCGGCGGAGAAGAGCTCGCCGAAGAAGGACTCGGCGGAGAAGGACTCCTCGGAGAAGGGCTCGTCGGCGGGCGAGGCCAAGACCGCCTGAGGCAAGGGGAGTTCGATGGCACGGATGGTGGTGGAGGGCGAGGAGATCGTGGTCCGGCTCGGTCCGGGCGAGATCCCGGCGGCCCGCCGCCGTACGGTCCGGCTGCCCGCCTCGGCGCTGCGCCGGGTCGGCGTCGAACCCGACTGGTGGCGGGTCCTGCGGGGTGAGGCCGGGCCCGGGCGGTGGCTGCCGGGCCGGTGCGTGGGGGTCCGGCACGGCCCCTCCGGTACGGACTTCACGGCCGTGCGGTCCGGCGGTCCGGTGCTCTGGATCGAGCTGGCCCCCGGCGCACCCTTCAGCCGGGTGGCCGTCTCGGACCCCACCCCCGACACCACCGCGCGGACGCTGCGCGGTCTGCTGCCGAAAGGGCTGTACGAGCGCCGGGAGGCGGTGTGACGGGCCCCGCCCTCACACGTGTGTCCACCCCGTCATACGTACGCCCGCCCCGTACCGGAAGTGCCGGTACGGGGCGGGCGAAGCGCCGGGCGAGACCGGGACCCCGGGCCTCGCGTGCCCGGGGCCTGGTCCGAAGCGCCGTCAGACGCGGTCGGCGGCGATCAGCACGTACTGGAAGGAGCCGTCCTTGTAGGACTCGATGAACGCCTCCTCGATGCCGGTGACCAGCGAGGACGTGGCGCGCAGCTCCCAGTACGGCAGGGTGTCGGGGGTCAGGTCGATGATCGTGTTCGGCACCAGCCGGTTGTCGGCCATGGCCCGCAGGTACTCGCGGCGGGAGTGGATGTTGCACTCGAAGTGGGCGTTGATCTGCGAGACCCACTTGGAGGGCTGGCCGTACTTCGGGTTCCAGCAGCCGGTGATCGTGACGTAACGGCCGCCGACCTCGAGGATGCGGGAGTGCTCGGCGAACAGGTCGTGCAGGTCGACGTACATGCTGGACTCGTTGTTCCACGAGCCGGCGGCCTGGCCGGTCTCGAACGGGGTGTCGAGCATGTTGCAGACCCGGGCCTGGACGTGGCCCTCGATGCCGAGTTCCTTGGCGCGTCCGTTGGCGAAGTCGGCCTGCTTGGCGGAGAGGGTGACACCCTCGACCTGGCAGCCGAAGCGCTGGTGGGCCATGACCATGGAGCCGCCGCGGCCGCAGCCCGCGTCCACGAGGAGGTCGTCGGACCCGATGGCGCCGAGGCTGTCGAACAGGACGTCGGCCTGCGCCGACTCCAGCCGGTGCAGCTCGGCGATCAGCTTCTTCTCGTAAGCGCTGTCCGAGGGGTCCCCGAGGGCCGCCCGGTCGATCTCACCGACGCCGTAGTGGTGGTGGTAGAGCCCGTCGACATCGCCGAGGCGCAGGTTCACGGGCCTGGCCTCGTTGTTCCAGTAGCGGGCGATGTCCCCCTGGTACGGGGTCGTCGGCGACGGGACGAACGTGGAGGTGCCCTCGGCGGTGGTGAACTCGGTGCTGGTCACAGATGTAGGTTCCGTTTCTTACCAGAAGTCGGGAAGGCTGTAGCGGTAGGTGTTGGTCTGGTGCCAGTAGTGGTTGCCGTCGACCCAGGCGGCGACGCCCTTGAGGAAGCGCGCCACGGTGGGTACGGGGCAGGCGGCGGCCAGTTCGGCGGCCGCGGTCTCGAAGGAGCGCATGAGGTCGTTGTGGACCTCGACGGCCTTGAGGTAGGCGTCCTTCTCGGAGCTGCCCTCGCGGTCGGCGATGACCACCGGCAGGTTGAGGTGTTTGCCGGGACTGTTCTGCTCCTTGGTGTAGGAGTAGAGGTCGTTGACGATGGTCGTCGCGTTCCCGGCCAGGGCGATCACCCGCTGCATGGCGGGCTGGGCGTGCAGGTCGGCGGGCAGTTCGTAACCGCCGACGCTGTCGGTGATGGTGGGGCAGGGGCGGAAGTTGTTGAACTGGCGCATCGCCAGGTACTCCCACACCTCGGGTACGTGGTCGGTCTCGGACCACGCGGCCTCGGCGAGGTACCCCATGTGCAGCCGGGCCATGTCGTGCCGGAACCGGTCCGCCTGGGAGGGCGTGGCCAGTGCCGTGAAGTACTCCATGGCGGAGCGGTAGGCCCGCCGGGGCGCGTCGGAGTACAGCGAGTCCGCCCAGGCCGGCTGGTACTCCTGCGTGGTGTGCAGCGGGTCGAGCGCGGTGTGCGCGAGGAGCAGCCGGCTGCCGAGGCCGACGGGCGAGCCGCCGTGGTCCTCGCAGTAGCAGTCGTCCACCGCGTTCTCCGCGACCATGAGCCGGGTGGCGGCCATGAGGTGGTCGACGGTCGGGGCGTCCGGGTGGCAGGCGACCATGTAGCGCCCGACGGAGAAGCCGTCGAACTGGTCCTCCCACTCCGGGGGGTACGCCTGGACCTCGTCGACCGCCCAGTGCTTGATCCGGCTGCTGACCTCCTCGACCCGCGCGGGGTCGGGTTCGGCGATGGGGTGGTAGTAGAGGCCCGGGATCGGGGTCCCGTCCGCCGGGTCGACGGGCAGGGAGGGCGGGGCCGCCGGGATCTCGGTGACCACCGACACCGGCGGCGCGAGCGGCTCCGGGCGCCGTGCGAGGAACAGGCTCGCGGTGCCCAGACCGCTCGGTCCGCGCAGGATCCGGGTCAGGTCGAGGCCGGCCGGTGCCGGGGCGTCGGCGGGCCCGGCCTCCGGTACGGCCCCGGCCCGCAGCGCGGCTCCGGCCTGCGGTTCCGGCCCGGCGAGCGGCACCGGTCCGGCCTGGGGCACCGAGGCGGTCGCGGGTACGGGACCGGCCTCGGGCGCCGCGCCGGGGGCCGGTCCGGAACCGGCCCCGGCCGCCGGGAACAGAACGGTCGGCGGGCCGGGCAGGAAGGGTGGGGCGGGCGGGTCGGGCAGGCGCGACTGCCCGTGGGCAAGCCCGGGGTCGGGCATCCGTGGCTCCTTGCTGGGGTGGGTGGGGGCCCGGTCCGGTCGGTCCGGGCCGGTGCGGCGTTCGGACGGTTCCGTTCCGGACGGGCCCGGGGTGCCGAGGGCTGTCCGGTGGATCAGGGCCGGACAGGCCGGGGCGTCTGGTGCGGGGGGTCTCCCCGGGCCCGCCAGGGCCCAGGGGACGGACGGCGAGGCGCCGGAGTGTCCTGACAGCGGAGCTGTTCAGGCGGTTCGGCGGCGCGGCCGGGTGCCGTGCCGGGCGTCACGGCCCCGGCCGGGATCCGCCGGACAAGCCCCTGGGGGGCCCGGAGTCCCGCGGGGCCCGGGGAGTCGGGCCTTGCGGGGCCCTGGCGCCCGCCGGCTCAGTTCCTGCGGGCGATCTGGACGTTCTCCAGGACACCGAGCGCGTCGGGCACGAGGATCGCGGCCGAGTAGTAGGCGGTGACGAGGTAGGAGATGATCGCCTGCTCGTTGATGCCCATGAAGCGCACGGACAGGCCCGGCTCCAGCTCCTCCGGGAGACCGGTCTGGTGCAGACCGATGACGCCCTGGTTGTCCTCGCCGGTACGCATGGCGATGATCGAGCTGGTCTGCTCCTGGCTGATCGGGATCTTGTTGCAGGGCAGGATCGGGACCCCGCGCCAGGCCGGGACCAGCTGGCCGCCGAGGTCGACGTGGTCCGGGTAGAGCCCGCGGGAGTTGAACTCGCGGCCGATCGCGGCGATCGCCCGGGGGTGGGCGAAGAAGAACTTCGTGCCGCGGCGGCGGCAGAGCAGCTCGTCGAGGTCGTCCGGGGTGGGCGGACCGGAGTGGGTCTGGATCCGCTGCTTGAAGTCGGCGTTGGCCAGCAGACCGAACTCGGGGTTGTTGACCAGCTCGTGCTCCTGGCGCTCGCGCAGCGCCTGGATGGTCAGCCGGACCTGCTCCTCGGTCTGGTTCATCGGACCGTTGTAGAGGTCGGCGACCCGGCTGTGGACCTTGAGGACGGTCTGCGCGACCGACAGCTCGTACTCGCGCGGCTTGAGCTCGTAGTCCACGAAGGCGCCGGGGAGCGCGGCCTCGCCGACGTGGCCGGCGGACATGGCGATCTCGGCCTCGCCGTGGCGGTTCTGCCGCTGCTGGGGCAGCGAGCTGAACTCCTCGATGTGCGCCCGGAGGCTGGGCGAGGCGTCGCGCACGGCGGCGAGGTCGGCCCGGGAGAGGGTGAGCAGGGTGCCGGGCGTCTCCGCCGTGGCGGTGTAGTCCCACTGGGCGTCGGCGTCCAGCAGGGCGTTCTCGCCGAAGCGGTCGCCGTCGGCGAGGACGGCGACGGCGACCTCGTCGCCGTACTTGCCGGAGGAGGTCTGGTTGATGCGGCCGTGGGCGATCAGGTGGATCTGGTCGGCGGCGGTGCCGCGCTCGACCAGGACCTCGCCGGCGCGGAAGTCGCGCTGGACGCAGCGACGGGCGAGCTCGTTGAGCACCTCCTCGTCCTCGAAGCCGCGCAGCAGGGCGAGTTCGCCGAGTTCGCGGGGGATGACGTGGACGGTGGACCCGTCCTGGACGAACTCGATGACGCCGTCGCCGACGGTGTAGCTGAGGCGGCGGTTCACCCGGTAGGTGCCACCCTTGGTCTCCACCCAGGGAATCGTGCGCAGCAGCCACCGGGAGGTGATCTCCTGCATCTGCGGGGCGGACTTGGTGGTGGTGGCGAGATTGCGGGCTGCCGCGGTGCTGAGGCTGGACTGCGGCCGGGACGGCTCGATTGCGGTGTCCGGGCCGGTCTCAACGGTCATGGGGCGTGCGCTCCTTGGGGGAAGAGGACGTGCGGACGTACGGGGGTGCGGCACCGCGGGCGTACGGGAGCCGAGGGGGCTGCCGGCCGTGGGAACCGCGAGAGCTGCGACTGCGACTGCGACTGCGAGGGGGAACCGCAGGGGAACTGCTGGGCACTGCGGGCACTGCGGGCACTGCGGGCACTGCGGGCACTGCGGGCACTGCGGGCACTGCGAAACACGGAAATACAGGGACAAATTCTGGGAAATCCGCCCCAGATCCCGAGGAACAGTAACCGTCGGCGACCCCTGCTTGTGGGACGAGAGCGGGAGCATTACCCCAATGCAGTGATCTTGCGGGGGTGGAGGTTTAAAAAGGCGGACAACCACATTCGCGCCACCTGGCGCCCCACGCGCCAGCGCGCGGTCCCAGGCCACGCGCCTCCGGCAACCCCGCGCACGAACCAGCGAATTGACGAACTCTCAGGTGAGAGACGCGTACGGCAGTCGCGCGGGAAGGGGCACGCGCCGACGGCCGATCGAGTGGACCGCGCGGGGAGAAGATATTTCCGGCCGGGGCGCACCTCGACCGCCCGAAGGACCGTCCGCCGTCAATCCGTCGTCATGCGGCGTCAACACAGCACCTCTGGATGTCACCCTCGACTCGTCACGGTCGGTAGACCGCGTGTCGCGAAGCCGGTCGCAACGCCACCGACTGAAACACCCGTTCGGCGGGTAAGGCGCCCATGATCATGATCCACCGGAGGGGAGCCAGAAGGATGCGGGAAGAACGGAACGACGGCGCCGGGCAGGACGTGCTGTCGGCGGCGGAGCTGTTCGACGGGCTCGGGCTGGACTACGAGAAGGCGTTCGGACGGCTGCCGGCCCAGCGGGCCGCGGTCGAATGGCTCACCGCCCGCCTTGAGCCGGGGGCGCGGGTCCTCGACGTCGGCAGCGGGACCGGCCGTCCGGTCGCCGAGCTGCTCGCCGGGGCCGGCTGCGAGGTCACCGGCATCGACGTGTCCGCGACGATGGTCGCCCTGGCCCGCGAGCAGGTTCCGGGGGCGCGCTTCGAGCAGCGCGACATCCTCGGATACGAGCCGCCCGCGGGCGGTTTCGACGCCGTGTGCGCGTTCTTCCCGCTGCTGATGATGAGCCGCCCGGAGGCGGCCGAGGCGCTGCGGCGCATGGCCGACTGTCTGGCGCCCGGCGGCTGGCTGGTGAGCGCCACGGTGCCGGCGGACGTGGCGGAGGCCGAGATCGTCTGGATGGGCCGGCGGGCGCGGGTCTCCAGCGTCTCCGCCGAGGAGTACGTGCGGCAGCTGCGGGAGGACTGCGGTCTGGAGATCCACCATCACGAGCTGTCGGTCTTCCAGCCGGACGACCCCGCCGCCGCCCCGGAGGAGCACCTGTTCTGTTACGCGCGCAAGGCCGCCGCGTAGAGCCTGATTCGAAAGACAGACCCTCAAGTCTGAATCGCCCTCAGGGCCCGGGAATCCGCCGATCCCGGGCCCTGTGAGGTTCTCCCGTCCCGGGCATCCGGCCGAAAACATTCCGAACCGGTACCTCGCTGGCGTCATCCGGCCAGATTCGATCAAGGTGCGGGGAGGAATGAGCCATTCCCGGGGAGCGGTCTGCCCCCTGATCAAGTCGACCGGATAGTTTCCGCCATCAGTCGAACTTGATCACAAAGGGTGGTTCCGTACATGAACAAGAAGGTTCTGGGTTTTCTCACCGCGGCCCTGGTGTCGTTCGGTGCGGCCGCGCCGGCTCAGGCGGCTTCCACGTCCGGCTATGACCTGATCACGATGGGGCAGGGAACCAAGACCCTCGGAATCGCCTATGTGGACAACAACTACTCCGGCTCGCGCATCGAGTTCCGCGGGGAATCCTGCAACAGCGACAAGAACGATGTGCCGGAGTACCAGTTCCCGCTTCCCGACAAGTGGCTCTACAGCATCTCTTCCGTGCAGAGCATGGCGGCCGGCTGCCAGATGCAGCTGCGGGACCGGTACGGGAACAAGCTGCTCGTCGGCTGGGAGCCCCAGCTCGGCAGCTGGAACGACCAGACCGTGACCGTCCAGTTCACCTGATTCTCCCGCCGGTGCTCCCGCGCGTCAGTCCCGTCGCCATCCGAGCAGAGGCAGTACGGCGATCGCCTCGTCGATCCGCGCGACGGCCTCCTCGGCCGGGACACGCGTCCGCAGACCGAGGATCGCGTATCCGGTTCCGCATTCCAGGATCTCGACGGACCAGTGGGACGGGAGACGGGCGATGACGCGGAGACAGGCCAGCTCGGGGGCGGCCTCGGCCGGCCCGGCGAGCCGGATCCGGTGTTCCATGGTCGGTTCCTCCTGTGGATCGCGGGCCCTGGAGCCCTGGTGTGGACGCGGCAGGGGCCGGCTTCCGGAAGGAGACCGGCCCGTCTGCGTGCGGGGCGTGAGACCGAGCGGGGATGCGGATACAGGAGGCCGGATGACGCGGTCGGGCTCAGACGGCGTAGAAGACCACCGTGCCGCCGTCGCGGTCCCACCAGCCGCCGAATCCCCAGTTGCTCCAGCCGCCGTCGCCGCGGTTGACGATCGTGCCCGACTTGAAGGCGAGGACCCGGTAGGTGGCGCTGCCCTGGGTGACGCGGGCGTTGGCGACCACACCCTGGAGGTTCAAGGAGTAGTCGAGCTTGTCGTTGATGATCATCACGTTGTAGCCCGGGTACGCGTTCATGGTGTCGTCCAGCTGACGGTGGACGAAGGCGGGCCGGTCCTTCTCCATCCGGATGTCGTTCAGGACGTTCCCGATGATCGGACCGATGTAGCCCATGGCGTCGATGAAGATGTCGAGGTGCCAGTCGGCCATCACGCCGGCCTGCTGGCCGGCGGGCCCGGCCGTGCCGGAGACCGGGGCCGGGGCCGTGGCGGCCTGGGCGGTGGCGGGCAGCAGCAGGCCGGCGGCGGTGACGGCGCCGACGACGGTGAGGGCGGCGCGCTTCAGGTTCTTCGGCATCATGTGCTCCTTTGACGGGGTGTTGGGCATGGCGAGGCCCGGCGTGGGTGGGTGAAGGGGTGGATCAGGACGTGTGGGGAGACCTGTCGGGACGTACGGACCGGGTGAGACGGTCCGTCCGGGTGAGACGGTCGGTCCGGGTGAGGCGGTCGGTCCGGGTGAGGCGGTCGGTCCGGGAGGTGGGGGCCGTACTGGCCCTCGTCACCTCGGTCCGCTCATCCCCAGTCGTTGGTCAGCGGGTCGACGACGACCGAGGTGGGCCGGTGGTCGTCGGCCGCGGCCCGCGCCGCGGTGGTGGCCGGCTGCCCGGCCTGGTCCGGGCCGGCGGTGACGGCCTGGGCGGTCGCCGCACCGCCGAGGACCAGGAGTGCGGTGATGGTGCCGGACGCGATGCGGGCCGCGATGCGGTTCACGGGTTTCCTCCTGGGCTGGCGATGACGCGGGGCGGGAGTGTGCCGTTCGGGCCGTCCCGCCGCTTTCCGTCCGGCGGGCCGCCCTCACAGGAAGAATGTTGCCCGCCGGGGGATGCCTGTGGCGGGCCTCGGGCGTGCAACAAACGACCCCCGTCCCGTGCACTTTCCTGCACACCCCCGTCGCGGGGGCGGGGCGGCGCGTGTCCCCCGCGCGCGATCCGCCCTACCGGTACGGGGTGGTGGCGATGAGGGCGGGCGAGGCTTCCCCCGCGCTGGGGTTCCTGGGTGTCGCGGAGCCGGAGGAGCAGCTCTACCGGGCACTCCTGAGAGACCGCGAGGACGTCGACGGTCACGATCCGGACGTGCTCGCGCGGGTACTGGAGCTGGGCATCGTGGTGCGCACCCCGGCCGGCGGGCTGCGGCCGCTCTCGCCGAAGCGGACGGTCGAGCGGCTGATCGAGCGCCAGGTGGGCGAGTTCCAGGACGACCTTCAGGAGACCGCCCTGCACACCGGGGTGGTCGAGCAACTGAGTGCGGCGAGCGAGTCCCCCGGTTCACCCGACCAGGGCGATCCGGCGGTCCGGCAGATCGAGGGCCTGGAGGCCGTACGCAGCGCCATCGACGAGGTGACCTTCTTCGCGCGCACGGAGAATCTGACCACCAACCCGGTCGGGGTGCTGACCCCGGAGTCGATCGAGATCTCGCGACCGATCGACCTGCGGATCCTGCGCCGTGGGGTGCGGATGCGGACGCTGATGGCGTCGGCCTGTCTGCAGGACGAGACGACCCTCGCGTATCTGCGGGAACTCGTGGCCCGGGGCGCGGAGATCCGTATCTCCCCGCACCCCATCGAGCGCATGATCATCTGCGACCGGGCCGTGGCCCTCACTCCGATCGACCCCCACAACACGGCCCGCGGGGCGCTCCTGACTCGCGAGCCCGGCCTGGTGAGCACCGTGGTCTCGCTCTTCGAGCGGATGTGGGCGGCCTCGCAGGACCTTCCCGAGGAAACCCTGCCCTCGCTCACCGAGATCGAGCGGCAGATCCTCCGGACCCTGTATCGCGTCGACAAGGACGAGACCGGAGCCCGGCAGCTCAACATGGCACTGCGGACCTATCGCAAGTACGTGGCCCGTCTTCTGACCAGGCTCGACGCCGACAACCGCTTCCAGGCCGCGCTCCGCGCGCGGGAGCGGGGCTGGATCTGAGGGACGTTCACGGCCGGGCCGGCGCATCGCCGCGCCCCGGCCGCCGCGCCCCCGGCCGCCGGGCCCTCCGAAGACGTACGCCTCGGTAACCCTTTCCCCTGGTACGGAGAACGGGCGCCCCTGGTCAGCCGCCTTCCGGGCAGGGGCGGAGAAGTCGGTCGCGCACCGGCGCTTTCCGGCCGTGATCCAGAGTGCGGACAGCGGGGACCTTCCGGAGGAACGTCCCCTCATTCCGGGCCCTTTGATTCCGCTCCGGGGCCGTCGCACCCAAGGGGAGGATGCGATCGTGAAGCGTCCGCCGGGCCGGTCGGCGCATTCCCGTATGCGCCGAGCGCGCTGGTCCAGATTCCGCTTTTCTTCCGGGCGGGAAGAAGCCAGAACCGGACCTTCCCATTCCTGGGCATTTCTCGGACAAGCTGGAAGATCGGCTTCGCCGACAGGGACTTACCGAAGGTTACCCGCTTACGGTTCGACGTGTTCGATCTTCATCACACGATCCGGGACACCGTGCGTTCCACGTCTCCTGGCATTCCGAGAAAGAGGTCACATGCGAAAGCGCGCGACATACACGAGCGCCTTGATCGCCGCGGGAGCGAGCCTTCTGCTCACCATGGGCACGGCTCCGGCCGCCCACGCCGCCGGCAGTGACTTCTGGCAGTACAAGAACTCCAAGACCGGGCTCTGCCTCGACTCCGACGCCAAGGGCAACGTCTATACCAAGTCCTGCGGCTCGGACAACCCGTATCAGAAGTGGGAACGGGCCATCCACGACGGCAAGGTTCTGCTCCGGAACGTCGCCACCCGCCGGTGCCTCTGGGTCAACCCCCTGGAGCCTGCGGACAGCCAGCTGAAAACCGATCCCGCGTGCGCCAACGGAATGCTCTGGTGGCAGCTGGTGGTCGACGGCACCTACCGATTCGTCGACCCCTACAGCGAAAAGGCCGTGGACTCGGACGCCAAGGGCAACGCGTACGCGAAGGGGTACGGCGCGGACAATCCCTACCAGCAGTGGAACGCCCTCGCCACCTCCCCGTGACCCGGCCGGGGACCGCACCGTCGTACGCCCCTGAAGACCGCGCGGGACGGACGGCCCTCCCCTCCGGTCCCCGCCACCCGGCACCCGACACCCGACCCCTGTCGACTCACCCGACTGATCCAGGAGACACGGCCATGAAGATACGAAAAGGACTCGGCGGCGTCGCGGCCACCGTGGGGGCGGCCGCGCTCCTGCTGACCGGCACGACCACGACCGCACACGCCGCCGGCGGCCCCAGCGGCGGCACCTGGCGACTGCAGAACTCCAAGACCTCGCTCTGCCTCGACTCCACCGGCACCGGCAAGGTCTTCACGGCGACCTGTTCGAGCAGCACGGCGAGCCAGCACTGGGTCTACACGCCCGTGAACGGAAAGATCCAGCTCAAGAACACGGGCACGGGCCGGTGTCTGAAGCCGACGAACGCCTTCTCGCTCGTGGTGGAGACCAGGCCCTGCGGGATCGACGACAACGACTACTGGGAAGAGGTGTTCGTCTCCGGCAAGCTCCGGCTCGTCAGCCCGGGAGGCAACGCGCTGGACTCGGACGCCAAGGGCAACGCGTATCTGAACCAGTACGGCCCTGACAATCCCTACCAGCAGTGGTACCTGACGACGTCGATGTCCTGATCAGGCGCCGACACACACCCCAGGCCCTGGCCCCGCCCCGCCCTCGGAGGGCGGGGCGGGGCCAGGGCCTGGGCCGGTTCGCGCTCATGCCGTTCACTAGCGCACGTCGGCTCCCGCCGGGGTGTCCTCGTCCTCGCGGGCGCCGCCGATGAAGCCGCCCGACTGGTGCCGCCACAGTCGCGCGTAGGCGCCGTCGGCCGTCAACAGTTCCTGGTGCGCGCCCTGTTCGACGATCCGGCCGCGGTCGAGGACGAGCAACCGGTCCATTCCGGCGACCGTGCTCAGCCGGTGGGCCACGACGAGGGCGGTACGGCCCTCCATCAGTCGCCACAGTGCTTCCTGCACCAGGATCTCGCTTTCCGAGTCGAGCGCGCTGGTCGCCTCGTCGAGCAGGAGGATGGGCGCGTCGCGCAGGATGGCCCGGGCGAGCGCGACCCGCTGGCGCTGCCCGCCGGAGAGCTTCACCCCGCGCTCCCCCACCATGGTCTCGAAGCCGTCCGGCAGCGTGTCCGCGAACTCGGTGACGTGCGCCGCCTCCGCCGCCCGTCTGATCTCGGCCTCGGTGGCATCGGGCCGGGCGAAGGCGATGTTCTCCCGCAGGGTGCGGTGGAACATGGCCGGTTCCTGCGGCACGTACGCGATCAGTCCGCGCAGGTCGGCCTGTGCCATCCGGCTGATGTCCTGGCCTCCGACGAGGATGCGTCCGGCGTCGACGTCCGCCATCCGCAGCAGCAGCCGGGTGAGGGTGGTCTTGCCGCCGCCCGAGCGGCCCACGAGCCCGATCTTCGTGCCGTTCGGCACGTCCAGGTCGAGACCCTCGAAGAGCGGCCCGCCACCGCCGTGGGCGAAGTCCACCTTCTCGAACCGCACCTCACCTGAGCGGGAGCGCAGAGGCTCGGGCTCCTTCGGGTCGCACACCTTCGGCGGGGCCAGGAGCAGTTCGGTGAACTGGGCGGCCTCCGTCATCGAGCTTTCGAGCCGCCGGTAGATCTGGTTGAACTCGAACATGATGCGGGTGGCGTTTCCGTAATAGGTGAAGGCCACCACGACGGCCTCGATTCCATGCGAACCCGCGCCGAGGGAAATGGCCAGGACCAGGCCGAGGACATTGGTGAGCACGGACATCGGTGCGACAAGGGTGTCGATGCGCAGATTTCCGTAGTCCCAGGCGCGCAGGGTGACCCGCCTCGACTCCGCGACCCGGGTGCGGTGTTCGGCCGCCTCCCGCTTCTCGGCGGCGAAGGCGCGGACCGTGTCCATGTTCATCAGGCTGTCGGCGACATGGCCGGAGACCCGGGCGATGGCCGCCTCGCGGCGGTCGACCAGGGCCTGCCGGCGGCGGACCAGCGGGGCGACCCCGAAGGCGGTGAGGGCGATCATCGCCAGCAGACCGACGACGAGCAGGGGTTCGTACGTCCACAGCACCACCGACGCGAACACGAGCGGGACGAAGCTGCCCATCACATTGAAGGTGAGGGTGTCGACGAACTGCTCGAAGCGGGAGGCGAAGCTGAGAACCCGCTTGGTCAGCGAGCCGGCGAAGTTGTCGTGGAAGAACGTGGCGTCCTTGGCGAAGAGTTCGTCCATGCCGACGATGTAGAGATGCTCGATGCCGTGGGCGTCGAGCCGGTTCAGACAGTGCAGCCCGACGCGCCACAGCCCCTCGGAGAACAGCAGGACCCCGGCGAATCCGAGGACGTACGGCAGCAGGGCGCCGACCCCGGAGCCCGCGCCCGCGTCGCCGGCGATCCGCCCGACGACCTTGGCGACGATCAGTGGCGCGACGTAGGCGATGCCGATGTTGCCCAGCGCCGGGAGCAGCATCGCGGGCACGGTCCACCGGCGCAGCCGGGACAGCTCCCGTCCGTAGTGACGTAGGGCGAGCAGCACCGCCCCCTTGCCGGGGGTGACGCGCGTCGATTCAGACAATTCCATCCCAACCCTGCTGTGTCGGACCGACAGGACAGGGTCCGCAGTCTCCCTCGCCCCGCCCGCGCGGTCCACGCGTTTTCTCCCCGGGGCGGGGGCCGGCGGCGCGATCCGGCCGGTGGCGGAGGGGGAGGAAGGGGGAGCAGTCGCCCGGGAGGGAGGAGGGGACGAGGTCGGTCGGGGTGCGCGGTGGCGGGGGCCGGGGAGCAGGCCGGCCGGGGTGCGCGGTGGCGGGGGCCGGGGAGAGGGTCAGCCTGCGCCCGGGAAGGCGGCGCGCGGCGTGACGTCCGTACCGGTGAAGGGCCAGGCCACTATGTCGCGGTAGTGGATCGGCCCGGGGCCTCGGCCCGTGTTGCTGCCGACCAGGTGCAGCCGTCCGGCGGACCAGCTGCGTCCGGCGAAGCCGGCCAGGCCCGCCGCGGCCTCGACGGCGGAGACGGTGTCGCCGCGCCGGGCCCGCGCCAGGGTGAGGTGCGGGCGCAGCGGGCGGCCTTCGAAGGGGATGCCGCAGCTCCGGACGGTGGCGCGGACGTCGTCCGCGAGGAGGTGCAGTCCGGCGAGGTCGCCGTCGACGCCGGTCCACAGCACCCGCTCGTCGAAGTGCCCGCCGCCGCGCAGCGCCAGTTCCAGGGGGCGGCGCGTGGCGGCGATCTCCTGGAGCGGGGGCCGCAGGAGCGGCACGGCCGCGACCGGCAGCTCACCGAGGAAGGCCAGGGTGATGTGCCAGTCCTCGATGCGGTTCCACCGCATGGCGGGGTACGCCTCGTAGGCGGGCCGGAGCTCCCGCGCCAGTTCGTCCTTCGCTTCGTCGGGCGGCGCCAGGGCGATGAACACCCGAACGGTCGCGCCCTGGGGCTGTGCGTTCACGGAGGACTTCGTACCTCGTCTTGTGCCGCGCGGTCCATTCCGCGCCCGTGCGCCCCGGGTCGGCGGGACCCGGGGCGCACGGTGCGAGGATGCGGACGATGAGTGCGCGGGCGCGATCAGTAGGCGCTGTTGACGTTGTCGATCGAGCCGTAGCGGTCGGCGGCGTAGTTGCACGCGGCGACGATGTTGGCGACCGGGTCGTACTGGTCGAACTTGGTGCCGGCGATGTGGTACGCCGCGAAGGTCGGGTAGATCACCTGGAGCAGGCCCTTGGAAGGGACGCCGTTGATGGCGTTGATGTCCCAGTTGTTGATCGCCAGCGGGTTGCCGGAGGACTCGCGCATCACGTTCTTGTAGATGCCGTTGTAGGTGCCCGGGATGTTGTGCTTGTCCATGATGTCGAGGGACTCACGGATCCAGCCGTCGAGGTTGTTCGCGTAGGTCTTCACGGCGGCCGTGGCCGCCTGCACGACGGCGGGGGCGACGGTGAGGGTCAGGCCCGGGCGGATGTGCGTGGGGTCGGCGCCGATGGCCGACTTGTTGTCCTCGTAGATCTTCTGCCAGCCGCCCGTCACCGCGTACTTCGCGGCGATGCCGGAGAGCGTGTCGCCGACGACCACGGAGTGGTGGACGGGGGCGGCGGCGACGGCCTGGGGGGTGGCCGCGGCGGCGCCCGTGGCACCGATCAGGGGCAGGGCGACGGCGGCGGCGCCCGCAAGGGCGATACCGCGGGTGAGCTGGGCGCGTCGGGGCGTCCGGATTCCACGCATGGCGAATGTCCTCTCCTCCGCCTGCGAGGTGAGCTGTCGGGTTCGGGCAGGAGATGCCCGGTCGCGCCGTGGCGCGACTTCACCCCAAGCCGGATCCGGAACACCGGAGCCGGCGGAGAACCTGGGTCCCCCGCTCCTGCCGGGTGGTGGTGGGTGATGTCCGGACGGCGGCAGGATTCGGCGTTCCGTCTGGCTGAGGCGTGACCGTATGCGAAAAGGAAGACCGAAAACAAGATGAAAAGAGACGGTAAAGATCGTCTATAGGCGATTCGAAAGAATGATCTTTTCCGTCCGATCAGCCGACCCGTCAATCGCTTTCCGAAAACCTCGAATTGACGGCACGCCAGCGCCGGGTGGGCGGGGTCGGCCGTGACCTGAATCACTTACGGCGCAATAACACCAAGACGGGCTTAGCGCATCATCTCGACACTGAAGGGAAATGTCGCAATATTGTCCGTTTTGCGATGCTTTGGATCGCCCTTACGTCCGCACTCCCGCGCCGGGCGGAGCGAGGCGTCGACCAGCCCCCGGGGCCGGTCCGAGCCGGCCCCGCGACCGGCTCCACGAACGGCCCCACCTCGCTCCCCCGGCCACTCGGCACCGGATCATCCCTGGTGAACGACACCAAAAGAAGTGTTTGACAGTTGTGGCAGGGGCCTCGATACTCCTGGCCATGTCCGACAACAAGAGACGTGCGGAGCTGAGCGGCCTGCGCGCACTGGCCCATCCCCTGCGGCTGCGGCTGCTGTCCCTGCTCACGGCGAACGCCATGAGCGCCAGCGAGGCGGCGCGCGAGCTGGGCGAGTCGCAGGCGAACGTCAGCTACCACATGCGCCATCTGCTGGCCGCCGGTCTGCTGGAGCTGGCCGAGGAGACGTCCGTACGCGGCGGGCGGGCCAAGCGGTACCGGCACGACCCGGCGAGCGGCGAGGCCGTGCCCGGCGGATCGCTCGACGACTACACGGTCCTGGCCGCCGCCGTCGCCGAGGAGCTGCAGCGCCGCAGCCGCGAGCGGGTACCCGGGACGCCGGGCGCGTTCACCGACGCCGAGCTGTGGCTGCACCCCGAGGCGTGGGAGCGCGTCCGGCACCTCGCCAAGGAGCTGGGCGTGCTGATGCACGACGCCGCACAGGCACCCCACACGCCCGGGACCGTCCGGGCCAGCGCGACGGTCCTGCTGTTCGAGATGGCCCGAAGGGAGACGGCGCAGTGAGCGCGCGGACCGGGAAGTCCTCCGTGCTGGCATCCCTGCGCCATCGGAGCTTTCGCCATCTGGTGGCCGGGCGCACGCTGACGCACTGCGCCAATGCCATGGCCCCCATCGCCCTGGCCTTCGCCGTCCTGGACCTGACCGGCTCCGCGATCGACGTCGGGCTCGTCGTCGGCGCACGGTCGGTCGCCAACGTCCTCCTCGTCCTCTTCGGCGGCATCCTCGCCGACCGGGTGCCGCGCGCCCTCATCCTTCAGGGCTCCAGCCTGGCGGCCGCCGCCGCGCAGGCGGCGGCCGCGCTGGCCCTGCTCACCGGCTCCGCCTCGCTCGGGGTGCTCGTCGCGCTGAGTGTGGTCAACGGCGCCGTGTCCGCCCTGTCCATGCCCGCGTCGGCCTCGCTGGTCCCGCAGACCGTGCCGGCCGGGGAACTGCGCCCGGCCAACGCGCTGAGCCGGATGGGCGTGAACCTCGGCATGATCGCCGGTGCCTCCGGCGGCGGCATGATCGCGGCGCTCGCCGGTTCGGGGTGGGGCATGGCGGCCGACGCCGTCCTGTTCACCGCCGCCGCGCTCGCGTACCACGGCGTACGCGTGCCCCGGGCCGCGGCAGCCCAGGGCGCACCCGCCCGGCCGCTGCGTGAACTGCGGGAAGGATGGCGGGAGTTCACCGCACGGACCTGGGTGTGGGTGGTGGTCCTGCAGTTCTTCGTGGTCAACGCCGTGACGGCGGGCGGCATCCAGGTGCTCGGGCCGACGCTCGCGAACAGCGTGTACGGGCGCACCGCCTGGGGCCTGGTGCTGGCCACCCAGATGGCGGGCGCACTCATCGGCGGCTTCCTGGTGGGCCGTTCCCGCTCCCGGCACGCCCTGCGGATCGGGGTGGCCGTGGTGGTGCTCGACGCCCTGCCGCTGCTCGCGCTGGCCGAGGCGGCGCCCCTGGCGCTGCTGGTGGGGGCGATGTTCGTGAACGGTCTCGCGCTGGAGCAGTTCGGGGTCGCCTGGGATCTGTCGCTCCAGGAGAACGTGCCGGCCGACCGGCTGGCGCGGGTCTACTCGTACGACATGCTCGGCTCGATCCTCGCGCTGCCCCTCGGCGAGATGACGGCGGGTGTCCTCTCCGAACGGTTCGGGTCGCGGACAACGCTGCTCGGGGGCGGGCTCCTGATCGTGCTCGCCACCGTCGCGGCCCTGTGCAGCAAGGACGTGCGTGCGCTGACCGTGGGGAGCGGCGGGGCCGGCAGGGCCGTCGGGAGCGGTGGCACGGCCGGCGGGGCAGCGGATGTGCCGCCCGTGGACGCCGCCGGGTCCGCGCCGGAGGCCGTCGCCGGCTCCCGACCGGCCCAGGCCCCGGGAGGCTGAGCGGCGACGGGCGGGGAGGCGAGGACGCGAGCGGTCCGCTCCTCTCCTTCCGGGAGGGCGGACCGCACGTGCCCGGTGCGTGGCGGTGCGGTGGATCAGGAAATCGTCCGGCAGACCGTTCCGTTGAGGGTGAAGGCCGTCGGGGAGGGGTTGGCGCCGTCGTTGCCGCCCACGAAGCCGAAGCCGGCGGAGTTGCCGCCGTTCGGGGCGAGTCGAGCGTTGTTCTCGCCGTTGGTCACATGCACGTTTCGCCCGTTGGCGGTGACGTTGGCGTTCCACGAGGAGGAGACCGACTGCCCTGCCGACGGCCAGTCGAAGGTCAGGGTCCAGCCGTCGATGGCGGCGGGGCCGACATTGCTCACCACGACATTGGAGACGAAGCCGTTGCCCCAGCCGGCGGTGACCTGGTACGAGACGGTGCAGGTGCTGTTCTGCGGGGTTGCGGTGGTGAAGGTCAGCGGGACCGACGGCCGGGAGAGACGGCCCGCCTTGTCCCGGGCCAGTACGTTGACGGTGTGCCGGGAGCCGGCCGGGAGGTTGGGGATCGTGACGGAGGTGCCGGTGGACGAGCCGAGCAGCTGGATGTTGGTGCCGAGCTGCTCGTAGACCTCGTAGCGGTCCACCGTGCCGGTGGCGGCGGGCCAGTTCAGGGTGACGCCGTCGGCTCCGGACGAGGTGGTGCGCGGTGTGCCGGGCGCGCCGGCGGTGGCGGCGGAGGAGCCCGTGCCGCTCTTCGGGTGCATGGTCAGCACGGTGAGGGAGTACGGGGCCAGGGTCACCGAGCCGGCCGTGGCGGTGCCGGGCGCGTCCACCAGACCCTCGTCGCCCGGCGCCCACCGACGGACCTCGGGGGCGGCGGATCCGGCGGTGAACCCCTGGTAGCGCAGGTCCACGGTGTGCGCGGCGGAGGAACTCTTGTTCAGCAGCAGCACGCTGAGGTCCCCGTCGGCGCGCAGCACCGCGTGCGAGGAGACCTCGGAGCCGGAGCTCCCGGAGGCGACCATGCTGTCGCCCGGGTCGCTGAGCGCGCCCAGTGCCTTGATGCCGTAGTACGGCGCGAACGGCGTGTTCACCGCCGGTTCGCAGACACTTCCGGAGCAACTGCCGTTCGACAGCATGCCCATGTCGCCGTAGTCGGTCTCGCCGCCCACGGTGCTGATGTTCCCGGCGCCGTTGTGGGTGTCCCACCAGTTCACGGCGAAGACGCCGTTCTCCAGTGCCGTCATCATGGCCTCGGCGGTGAACAGGCCGTTGGGGCGGCTGGTGAAGGCGCCGCCGGCGGAGTTCGAGTTCACCTCGGTCATCGCGATGCCGATCCGCGCGGAGTCGTCACCCGCGTATCGGTTCAACAGACTGCGCACCTCGCGCAGTTCGCCCGGCAGCTGCCGCACCGCCGCCAGCGACTGGTCGCCGTTGTCCGTGTTGGGGTACCAGTGGACGCTCACGAAGTCGACGTCGTGGGCGACGGCGGCGAGCACCGTGTGGTTCCAGTCGCCGGTGTCGCCCTCGGCCACGACGCCGTCCGGCCAGTTGCCGGGCATGGTGAGCACCGCGCCGATCTTGACGGTGGGGTCGACGGCCTTCATGGCCGCGGCATAGGCCTTGACCTCCCGCGCGTATTGGCCGGGCGACTTGTCGGTGTGGTCGTCGTGCTCCCAGCCGCTGCCGTAGACGCCGTTGCCGTAGATCTCGTTGCCGATCTCCCAGTACTTGGCGTCGTACTTCTTGGTGACGTTGGCGTACCGGACCCAGTCCGCGGCCTCCTGGGGAGTCCCGGAGCCGTAGTTGGCGATCAGGATGGGCTGGGCCCCGGAGTCCCGTACGGTGCCCATGAACGCGTCGAATCCGGTGCCCGGGGCGACGTATCCGCCGGGAGCGGTGTGGTCGACCCAGTGGTAGATGTCGGCGTAGGAGCCACCCGGGTAGCGCAGTGAGCCGATCCCCGCGGCCCGGTAGAGGGAGGCCACCTCGGGGTCGTTCATATGGGCGTCCCAGATGGCCGCGTTGGCGCCGAGCGCGGCGGAATCGACCGTGCCCAGGCCCGCGTTCGCGTTGACCGTGACCGTGGTGTCGCCGGCGGCGGCCGGATCGGCCGAGGCGGGCGTGGAGAAGGGCAGCGCCGCCGCCACGACGGCCAGGGCCGCCGAGGCCGTGACGGCGAGCGGGTGGCGCGGGAGCGCCGATCGTCCGCTGGCTGGTCTCCTGTGGAACAGCATGGGGGCGTTCCTCCCGGGTGATACGCCGGCCCGGGGCCACGCCGGGGAGCCGGACGAGAGACGGGGAACCGTGCGGCGTGCGAGACCGCGCGGACCGCCGAGGGCGTACCGACCGGCGGGCGCGGCAAGGACGTTGAAGCGTGGGGCTTGGGAGCGCTCCCATGATGGGAGCGCCCGCCGGTCGTGTCAATGCGCCGCAACACGGCGGTCCGCACACCCACGGACGACCAACACCGCCGCACTGAGGGGCAGTTGATGCGGGAGGGGTTGACGGCCGATCGGCCCGACCCTAACGTTTCGCGACACCTTCCGGAAACTTCTCGGAAAAGCTATCGAAACTTTCGAAACCCCGTCCCCGCTCAGGGCCTTTCCCGAAGGCCTCCCACCCCACGACCGGCCGATGCCGGTCGCCCTCCCCGAACTCCGGACTCCAGACACCGGACGGCTCGACAGCCGGTACCCGGAGCCCGGTTCGACAGTTGCTGTACGTACCACGACGACGAAGGGGCTTTCCTTTCCCATGGAGAGCGGTATGGACCCCGCGCGGCGCAGGCCCGCCACCCCACGACCCGACACCCCGCCGGCCGACGACAGCCGCCCGGCCGGCATGAGCCGGCGGACGGCGCTGGCCCTCGGCGCCGGGCTCACCGCACTGGCGACCCCCATGGCCGCCGTGCTCGGCGCCGCGGGCCCCGCCTGGGCGGGTGCGGCCGGTGGACCGGCGCGGCCCACCGATCCGGGGGCGTACATCACCACGTCGCGTGGACCCGGCACCTTCCCGCTGGTGGACGGCGGCCGGGCCACCCCGCTCGTGGTGAGCTCCGACGACTTCGAGGGGGTCGTCCGCGCGGCCGGCGATCTGCGGGACGACCTCGAACGGGTCACGGGAGTGCGGCCCGGACTCTCGCGGGACACCCTCCCGGCGGGCCGGCGCGAGATCGTCCTCGTCGGCACCCTGGGCAGGAGCCCGCTCATCGACCGCCTGGTGGCCGCCGGGAAACTGGACGTGACCGGGATCGCCGGCCGGTGGGAGACCTCGCTGGAGCAGGTGGTGGACCGCCCCATGCCCGGGGTCGACCGCGCCTTCGTGATCGCCGGCAGCGACCAGCGCGGCACCATCTACGGTCTCTACGACGTCAGTCGGGGCATTGGCGTCTCGCCCTGGTACTGGTGGGCCGACGCGGCGCCTCTCCGCCAGGATCTGCTGCACGTCCGGCCCGGACGCCACACCCAGGGCACACCCGCCGTCAAATACCGCGGCTTCTTCATCAACGACGAGAACCCCGCGCTGGGCACCTGGGCGCCCGCCTACTTCGGCCCCGGCCACGCCCCGGGCCATCCCGGCGGCTTCAACCACGCCTTCTACGCCAGGGTGTTCGAGGTGATGCTGCGGCTGAAGGCCAACTACCTCTGGCCGGCGGTGTGGGGGCGCGCGTTCGCCGAGGACGATCCGCTCAACCACGCGACCGCGAAGGCGTACGGCATCGTCATGGGCACCTCCCACGAGGCGCCCATGATGCGGGGCATCGAGGAGTGGAACCGGCACGCCGTACCCGCCGTACGCGACAAGCAGGGCACCGTCGTCACCCCGGGAAGCGACCCCTACGGCGGTACCGGCGAGTGGAGCTTCCGCCACAACTCCGAGGCGCTGAAGGCGTATTGGACAGAAGGCATCCGCCGCCAGGTCCGGGAGGACTTCGAGGGCGTGGTGACCCTCGGCATGCGCGGCAACGGGGACACCGCGCTCCCGGACGGCGACGGCATCGAGCTGATGCAGAGCATCGTGTCCACCCAACGGGAGATCATCGCGAACGTCACCGGCCGGCCGCAGGCCGAGACCCCGCAGGTGTGGACGTTCTACAAGGAGGTCCAGCGCTACTGGGAGAAGGGCCTGCGGGCGCCCGACGACGTGACGGTGGTCTTCACCGACGACAACTGGGGCAACCTGCGCATGGTCCCGGACCCGTCCCTTCCCGTGCACAGCGGTGGCTACGGCCTCTACTACCACTTCGACTACGTCGGCGCGGGACGCAACTACAAGTGGGTCGACACCGCCAACCTCGCCAACGTCCACGACCAGCTCGGCCAGGCCTACACCTTCGGCATCCGGCAGCTGTGGGTCGTCAACTCCGGTGATCTGAAGGGCAACGAGCTGCCCACCCAGTTCTTCCTGGACTACGCCTGGAACCCCGACCGCTGGCCCATGGAGAACATCCCCGAGTGGCTGGACCACTACGCCCGGCTGAACTTCGGCCCCCGGCACGCCGCCGCCATCGCCAGGATCCTCGACACCTACGGCTTCCTCCAGGCCCGCCGCAAGCCGGAGTTGCTCAACCGCGAGATCACCGTGGACCCGGCCAAGGACCTGTCCACGGACTCCTCCGCCGTCGTCTACGACGACCAGGCCACGCCGTTCAGCATCACCGACTACCACGAGATGGAGCGCGTCACGCGGGAGTGGCGGGAGCTGTCCGCCGCGGCCGAGCGCGTCGGCGATTCCCTGCCGGCTCGCCAACGCGACGGCTACTACGAGCTGGTCCTGTACGCGGTCAAGGCGACCGCCAACCTCTACGCCCTGCGCCAGGCCCAGTTCACCAACCTCCTGTACGCCGGACAGGGCCGGGCCGCCACCAACTCCCTCGCCGCGGCCACCGAGTCGTACTTCGCGAAGGACCTCGCCCTCGCCGACCACTTCAACAAGGGGGTGGCGAACGGGAAGTGGGAGGGATTCCAGACCCAGCCGCACATCGACTACGGCGATGTGGAGCGGTACGGCCCGAACGCCCCCTGGCAGCAACCGGAGATCGACAACGTGGCGATCCCCGACGTGATCTTCCCGGCGGTGAAGCGGATCACGCCGGGCAAGCCGTCCCGGATGGGCGTCGCCGTCGAGGGCAGCGACCAGGCGTGGCCCGGCTCCGCGGCCGACTGCGTGCTGCCCGCGCTCAGCCCGTACGCCCAGGGTCCGGAGCCGTACATCGAGATCTTCAACCGCGGTACGACCCCCTTCGACTACCGCGTCCGCACCGGGGTCCCCTGGCTGTCCGTCGACACGACGAGGGGGCGTGTCGACGGACAGACCCGGATCACCGTCCGCGCCGACTGGTCCCGCGCGCCCAAGGGGCACACCACGGTGCCCCTCACCGTCACCGGTCCCGACGGTCCGCCGGTGACCGTCATGGTCCCGGTGGACAACCCCGACCTGCCCCGGCGCCGGCTCGACGGCTTCGTCGAGGCACGCGGCCATGTCTCCATCGAGGCCGACCACTACACCCGCGCGCTCGGCGGGGGCGGCGTCTCCTGGCGCCGTATCCCCGGGATCGGCAGGACCGGAGCGGGCATGGAGCCCTTCCCGGTCACCGCGTCCCGGCGCACCCCGGGCGGCGACAGCCCCCGGCTGGAGTACACGCTCACGCTCTTCACGACCGGCCCGGTCACGGTGTCGGCGCATCTGTCCCCCCGCAACGACGTGCTGGCGAACGGCGGCCTCGCGTACGCCGTCTCCTTCGACGACGACACTCCCCAGTGGGTGAACATCACCCGGGCCACCGGCTCCGACGACGGCACCATGAACGCGCAGTGGCAGCGGAACACCTCCGACAACGTCAACGTCACCACGACCGCGCACCGGATCGGTACGGCCGGGGTGCACGTACTGAAATTCTGGATGGTCGACCCCACCGTCGTCCTGCAAAATCTTGTCGTGGACACAGGCGGTCTCAAGCCCGCGTATCTCGGCCCGCCCGAGAGCCTCCGGCTGCGCTGACCGCGGCGGATCCCTGCCGCGCCTTCCTTCTGACGTCACCAGGAAAGGAACGCTGTTCATGGGCCGAACCTCCGCACTCGTGGTGAGCCTGGCCACCGCGGCCGTCCTCACGGCGTCCGGTCTCGTCACCTCCCCCGCCGGCGGCCGGGACCACGGCTCGGCCGCCCTCCAGGCCGACGCTCCGGAGGCCCCGTACGCCCTAGCCACCGCGCGGGAGGAGGAGGCGGGGGCGGCCGGGGTGTCCGGAATATCCGGGACGGCCGGGCACTGGGTGAACACCTGGACCTCGATGCCGCAGCTGACCGAGCCGGGCAACATGCCTCCGGAGCCGTTCACCCGGCCGGGCCTGGTCTTCGCCGACAGCACAGTGCGCCAGACCGTGCACGTCTCGACCGGCGGAAAACGGCTGCGGCTGCGCTTCTCCAACGCGTTCGGCGGCGCGGCGCTGCCCCTCACCGCCGTACGGGTGGCCCTCCCCGCCGGCGGCCGCGCCGGGTCCGGTTCCGTCCGGCCGGGCACCACCCGGAAGGTGACCTTCGGCGGCCACCTCTCCACGGTGGTCCCGGTCGGCGCGCAGGCCGTCTCCGATCCACTGGACCTGGAGCTGCGGCCGGGCTCCGACCTCACGGTGACGCTCTACCTCGCCGACGGCCAGGCGTCGGACGCCATCACCTCGCATCCGGGGTCGCGGACCACCTCCCACATGGCGCGCGGAAACCATGTGGACGACGTGGATCTCGAGGGTGCGGCCACCACGGCCCACTGGTACTTCCTCAGCGGGGTGGAGGTGTGGTCGAAGCCGGCCACGGCGGCGGCCGTCGTGGTGGGCGACTCGCTGACCGACGGCCGGGGCTCCACGACCGACGGGAACGACCGCTGGCCGGACCAGCTCCTGGCCCGGCTGCGGTCCCGCCCGGAGACGTCCCAGGTCGCGGTCCTCAACCAGGCGGCCGGCGGCAACCGCGTACTGAACGACGGCCTCGGCCCCAACGCCCTGGCCCGCTTCGACCGCGACGTGCTGGCGCAGAGCGGGGTCCGGTGGCTGATCCTCTTCGAAGGCGTCAACGACATCGGCAACGCCGGCGCCACCGTGACCGCGCAGAAGCAGATGGCGGAGGATCTGATCGCGGCCTACGGCCAGTTCGTCGTACGGGCGCACGCGCAAGGCATCCCGGTGTACGGGGCCACGCTGACGCCCTTCGGAGGAAACGCCGGCTACGACGACCCGGACGGCTACCGCGAAGCGGCGCGGCAGACGGTCAACCGGTGGATACGCACCAGCGGCCGGTTCGACGCCGTCATCGACTTCGACCGGGCGGCCCGTGATCCGGATCAGCCCGGCCGGCTGCGGGAGTCGTTCGACGTGGGGGACCATCTGCACCTGAATCCGGCCGGGTACAAGGCGCTGGCGGACGCGGTCCCGGCCGGGCTGTTCACCCCCAGGCAGCCCGCTCCGGACTTCGGGCCGCGTTAGCCCCTTCCTCCATCCCTGCCCCTCCTTCCCTCTCGGCCCTTCTTCTCTCCCGGTCCTCCTGGCCTCAGGCCCGGCAGTCGGCGGCTTTCATGCCGCCGGGTGCCGGGCCTGAGGGGTGTCGGTCGTCGGTTGTCGGGTTTCCGGTCGTCGGCTGGCAGCCGCGCGTCGGGGCACGGACCCCCTCCATGACAATCCATGACAAAAGGGATCAGCTTCGAAAAGAAACCGTCAAGCATTCACCCGGGCTCTCCTTGGATCATCAGGTGAATAGTCATTCACTTGCTACGGTGAATCACTATTCACCAGTGATTCACCGCCTGCCCCTGGAGCACTCATGGCCCCGATACCCGGCCGTCCGACACCCCCGTCCCGCACCCCCGGCGGGCCCGTCGGACGGCCGGGAGTGCGGGAGCGGGCGACGGTGCCGGTGCTGGCCTTCGGCGGCATCCTCATGGCCGTCATGCAGACGGTCGTCGTCCCGCTGCTGCCCGACCTGCCCCGGCTGACCGGCGCCTCGGCGGGCGCGGTCTCCTGGATGGTGACCGCCACCCTGCTGGCCGGCGCCGTACTCACCCCGGTGCTCGGGCGCGCCGGTGACATGTACGGCAAGCGGCGGGTGCTGCTGATCGCGCTCGGCCTGATGACCCTGGGCTCGGTGCTCTGCGCGGTCTCGTCCGACATCGGCGTGCTCATCGCGGCGCGTGCCCTGCAGGGCGCCGCCGCCGCGGTCGTACCGCTGTCGATCAGCATCCTGCGCGACGAACTCCCGCCCGAGCGGACCGGCTCCGCCGTCGCGTTCATGAGTTCCACGGTCGGCATCGGGGCGGCGCTCGGTCTGCCGCTGGCCGCGCTCGTCATCCAGTACGCCAGCTGGCACGCCATGTTCTGGGTGACCAGCGGGCTCGGCGCCGCCGGCTTCCTCCTCGCCTGGTGGGCGATCCGGGAGTCGCCGGTGCGCGCGCCGGGCCGGTTCGACGTCGTCGGCGCGCTGGGACTGGCCGCCGGGCTGATCAGCCTGCTGCTCGGCGTGTCGCAGGGTGGCCAGTGGGGCTGGACCAGCCCCCGTATCCTCGGGCTCTTCGCCGCCTGCGTCCTGATCACGGCCCTGTGGTGCGTCCAGCAGCTGCGCGCCGAGCGACCGCTGGTCGATCTGCGGCTGGCGGCCCGGCCCCGGGTCGCGCTGCCCCATATCGCCGCCCTGCTGGTCGGCTTCGGCTTCTACGCCAACTCCCTGGTGACGGCCCAGCTCGTGCAGGCGCCCGAGGCCACCGGCTACGGCCTCGGTCTGTCCATCGTCGGCAGCGGTCTGTGCCTGCTGCCCGGCGGGCTCACCATGCTGCTGTTCTCCCCCGTCTCGGCCCGTATCTCGGCGGCCCGCGGCCCCCGTGTCACCCTCGCCCTGGGGGCCGCCGTCCTCGTGGTCGGCTACGCCGTACGCATCGCGGACAGCCACCACCTGTGGATGATCATCGTCGGCGCGACGGTCGTGGCCATCGGCACGACCCTCGCGTACTCGGCCCTGCCGACCCTGATCCTGGGCGCGGTCCCGGCGGGCCAGACCGCGTCCGCGAACGGCGTCAACGTGCTGATGCGCACCATCGGCCAGGCCGTGTGCAGCGCCGCCGTCGCCGCGGTCCTGGTCCATCACACGAGCCTCGTCGGCGGCGTCGCCGTACCCACGCTCCACGGCTATCTGCTGACGTTCGCCATGGCGGGTACGGTCGCACTGGTGGCCTGTGCCGCCGCCCTCGCCATCCCCAAGGACCGGGCCGGCGGTGGTCTGCGCAAGGTCGCCGGGCCCGCGGCGGAGACCGTACGCGGCGAGGCGCTGGAAGGAGCCTGAACCCCCATGATCATCCCCTCCGCCACGGCACCCCGGGAGCACCCGGCCGAGCCGGACGGCCCGCCCGGAGCGGCACCCTTGTACGGGGCCGGGGGCGGGGCCGGGCCTGGGGCCGGGGTCGCGCCCGCGCCCGTGCCCGTGCCCTCGTCCGCCCCCGGGCAGGGAGCGACGTCCGCGGTGACGCCCGTGCCCGAGGCGGGTGAGACGTCCGGTGGCGCCGAGGCGACCCGCGGCCCCGCCCGCCGGGACGCCGAGGCGACCAAGACCGCGATCCTCAAGGCCGTCCGCCACCTCCTGGCCCGGCACTCCCAGGCGGACATCACGCTCAAGGCGGTCGCCGAGCGGGCCGGGGTCAGCGCGCCCCTGATCCTGAAGTACTTCGGCAACAAGGACAGCCTCTTCGCCCAGGTCATGTCCTTCGAGGAGGACGCCGCGGCCCTGCTGGACGCGCCGCTCGCGGATCTCGGCCGCCATATGGTCCGCCATGTGCTGGTGAGCCAGAGCGAGCGGGGCGCGGATCCCGTCCTGCGCATCGTGTTCGCACCGCTGCACCGCGAGCGGGGCGACGTCCTGCGCGCCAACTTCCGTACGCAGGTCGTCGACCGCCTCGCGGGCCGTCTGGACGGCCCGGACGCGGGGCTGCGCGCGGAACTCGCGGTGGGCGCCCTGCTGGGCCTGGGCGTGATGTTCGGCATCGCGCGCGGCGAGCGGCTGCGTGCCTCGGACGTCGAGGACGTGGTGGAGCGCTACGGCCCGCTGGTGCAGGCGCAGCTGACTTCCTGAGCGGATCTGGGGGGGGCGGGGCGGATCTGGGCTGGGCGGGGCGCGCGGCGGTCCGCGCGGGGCGGGGCGTGGCAGGGCGCCGTGAGAAGTCGCGTGCGGGCCTGCCGTTCGTCGGGCGCCGGCTCCGGTCGCGGGTGGACGATGAGGCCAGGACGGAACTGCGGGCGGGCCGGATCACGATCCGGCCCGCCGCGGGAGACCCGTGGAGAGAGCAGAGGCCCATGCGCGAGTACCTCGTCGAGATCACCACCGCCGTACCCGAGGGCACCAGCCCCGAGGAAGTCGACCGCCGCCGCGCGGCCGAGGCCGTGCGCGCCCGCGAACTGGCCGCCGAGGGCCGTCTCGCCCGCCTGTGGCGACCGGTCGGCGAACTGCGCAGCATCGGCATCTGGCGCGCCGCCGACGAGGACGAACTCCACGCCGAGGTACTCGGAACCCTGCCGCTCCGCCCGTGGATGACCGTCACCGTGACCGCGCTCGAACCCCACCCCAACGACCCCGGCCCGGCCTCCTGACCGACCGGCGGCCGCAGGGCGGCGGAGGGGTCGCCCGCATGAAGAGGACGAAGAGGCAGTACGGTACGGCCTCGCGGCGGATACGGCCCGGGCACCTCCGGCGGCCTGCGGCGTCCCATGCTCTCCGGGCGGCGCCCTCGAACAGCGTCAACCGGACGTCACCCAAGGTCAGTGTCCGGCGCTCTGCCCTCCGTCGACATGCAGGACCTCCCCCGTGACGGAGGGGGCGTTCTCCAGGTACATCACGGCGGCGGCGATGTCGCTCGCCTCGGCCATACGGCCGACGGGGATCAGCGCGCTGAGCGCCTCGTGGGTCTCCTCCGGGTTCATCGGCGTCTTGACGATCCCCGGTGACACGGCGTTGACCCGGATCCCGCGGGTGGCGTATTCGATGGCCAGCGATTTGGTGGCGGACTGCAGACCGCCCTTGGTCAGCGAGGTCAGCACGGACGGGATGTGGGAGTCGGCGTTGTCGACCAGGCTTGAAGTGAGGGTCACGATGTGGCCTGCCCCCTGCGTGAGCATCTGTTCGATCGCCGACTGGGTGAGGTGGAAGAAGCCGGCCATGTTCACACCGATGACGGTGGCGAACTCCTCCCGGGTGTAGTCGGTGAAGGGCTTGGCGAGGAAGACCCCCGCGTTGTTGACCAGCGTGTCGATACGACCGAAGGTCTCCATGCCCGCGGCGAGGACACGTCGCGCGGTCTCCGGGTCGGTGATGTCTCCCTGAACGGCGACGAGATCCGGGTCCTGCGACGCGGCGACGGTGCGCGAGGTGGCCACGACGCGGTATCCGAGTCCACGGTAGGCGGACACCAGCTCGGCGCCGATGCCTTGCGACGCGCCGGTGACGACGGCGACCTTGCGGCTCTGGGGGCTCATGACGTCCTTCCGGAAAGGGAGAGGGGGATCCGATCGGGCCGGTCGGCCGGTCACCCGGGACGGGAGGCCGGTCCGCTCACTGCCCGCGGCGGGCCGACAGAACGCGCTCGGCCTGTTCCATCACCTCTCTGACGATGTCCCCCGCCGGCCGGATGTCGTGGACGAGGCCCACCCCCTGTCCCATCAGCCACGGCATCTCCTCCCAGTCGGCGTCGGTCGCCGGTACGGGCGGGAACGGGTTGAACTTGCGCAGGACGGTCCACTCTCCCTGGAAGTCCGTCGTACCCACCTGGTCGAGTCCGTCGCGGTCGGTCGGTACGTCGGCCTGCCGATCGTTCCACTCGGCGACCACCCGGTCGCGCTGGACCCGCATCGGGTTGAACTCGGGCCACTCCGGGCCGAAGATCCGGCTGAGCACGGTGTCCTCGCCCAGCGAGGCGACGAGTCGGCGGTGGTGCTCGGGATGTACGTGTGCCTCCTGGGACGCGACCAGCCGCGTACCCACCCACACGCCGTCGGCGCCCAGGCACAGCGCCGCGGCGACTTGGCGCCCGTCAGCGATCCCTCCCGCGGCGAGGACCAAGGCCCGGTCCCCCACCGCGTCCACCACGGCGGGCACCCCGACCATGGTGGGCAGGCCCCCGTAGTTGTGCCCACCGGCTTCCCAGCCCTGGGCGACGACGACCTCCACGCCGTCGTCCACCGCACGCCGCGCCGCGTCGGCGGAGCCGACCTGCTCCCACACCGAGAGCCCGGCGTCCCGGAGCCGCTCGAGTTGGGTGGCGGGCGGGTGCCCCCAGTGGAACGAGACGATCGGCACCCGCTCCTCGACGCAGACGCGTACCGCTTCGGTGTTGTCGAAGTACGTGATCAGGTTGACGTGGAACGGCGCGTCGCCCGCGCGCTCCCGGATCTCGTGGACGACCTGCCGGAGCGTGTCCGGCGGCAGCAGTCCGGCACCCACCGCACCGATGCCGCCCGCTCCGGAGACGGCCGCCGCCAGATCCGCCGTACCTCCTGCGAAGGCCATACCGGCGCAGACGAACGGGTACCGGACGCCGAACCTCTCGGTGAGTCTGGTGGTCAGCACACTCATCCCGCTTCCTCTCCGGACCTCTTGGGGCCGCCTCTTGGGGCCTCTCGGGAGACGACTTCCCTGGTTCCGCGCCTCCGTACTCCTGCTCCCCGGAGTCAGAGGCGGGCAGTCGGCACCGGCACGCGGCCGTCGGCCACGGCGCCCGGACATCGGCCGAGGAGCGACCGTGGAGACGAGACGTCACCGGCGTCCGAGCCCTTCGCCCTCACGGGCCCGAAGGTCCGGACCGACGGCGGACGGGGGCCGGCACCCTCCGCCGCAGGTGCCCACAGAATGCCAGGACTCAGCCCTGGACCAGCACAGAAACACGCCCCTGCCCGCACCCTCGACCCACCCTTACGGGCGATTCCCCCGGCACCACCCGGCCGGCTATCCGGCGACGCGGCGGGGAGTCAGTCCGGCTCGGGCACGCCAGTGGTCCGCGTTGCGTGGATCGGCCAGCCACCCGATCAGCCGGTCGGCACCCGCTCGCACCCCACGCCCCACGCCCCCCGGCTCGCGCCCGCGCCATCGCCGTACGCAGCGCAGACCACCGAGCGCACCAACCATCCCGCCCCGCCCCGCCCCGAGCTCCGTTCCCGGACCCGGCGGCCGAAACGGATTGCTCCCGCCCGCCTACTTCCGGACGTGTGGCCAGACGCGCATCATGGATCCGTTCCATCCGCACTGCCGTTTCATCCGACGCGCGACGCCGCAAGAGGCCCTTCGGGCTGCCCATCAGCACACGGCCCACCGCATCATCGGCATGGCACAGCACGGAACGATCTCGCTCCCTCCGCGAAGCGGTTGGTCACGAGCGCACCTCTCCCCGCACTCCCTGAAATCCCGGCATCAACGCGGCATCGGCACGGCGTTCGGGCGTCGGTGGCATCACCACATGACGCCCCCTTACTCGATTTGTCATGCACCGGTCATCCACTCCCACCGTGACCGGCCCACGCGAAAGGAACGGACATGGCCTGCGGATCGACCTATCTCTGGGCGGGTGAAGCCAGCTGGTTCTGCTGCGGCAACGCCTGGGGTGCCTGCGGCAGCGACAACACCGGCGCGTGCGGCACCTGCCAGTCCGCGCAGAACATGGCCGCCTGGCCCAACCTGTCCTCGGCCTGCTGGAACATCACCCGGCCCGACCTGTGCGGCGAGAACATGCCGCGCCGCGCCTGCGGCTCGGTGATGAACGTCCGTCACCAGTGCTCCGGCGTCACGGTGTGCGTCACGCTCGCCGACTGCGGTCCGCGCACCCAGAGCTTCTGCGGTGAGGCGACGTGCTGCAACGGCACCTGCCGTACCAACCGGGTCGTCGACCTCACCCCCGCCGCGTTCTCCGCGATCGGCAGCCTCAGCTCCGGCATGTTGCCCGTCTACCTCTACGAGTGACCTCGGCCCGCACCGCACGACGGACCGCACGACGCACCGCGCAACACACCACTCGGCGCACCACACAACGCGCACCAAGCACCGCCCACCACCCGACCCACCGCGAACAGCCCGGCAAACAGAGAGCAGAAGACAAGAACAGGAGGGACGACATGAGCCACAGCAGCCAGGAGTCCGGCGGACGCCGCCTGGACCGGAGGCGTTTTCTGACCTCGGCCGCCATCGGCGGCGCCACCATCGTCGGCGCGTCCGCGCTGGGCGGCCTCGACGCCGAATCGGCCTTCGCCGCGCCGATGCCCTCGCTCCACCCGGCGTACCCCGCCGCCTTCGCCGAGGGACGTATCCGCGCCGTCAACCGCGGCGTGCTCGATGTCGTCGGCTCGCACGGGGAGCACCACCTCGTCCAGCTGACGAACGCCACCAGCATCTGGAAGCTGCGCGCCACCACCGCGGAGGCGATCGAGGCGGGCGACGGGCTCTACGCCCGAGGGGTGAAGATGCCCGACGGGACGATCGCCGCCGACGCGGTGTGGGTCAACATCGTGAACGTCCTCTGCACGGTCCGCGGCATCGCCAAGGACCGGGTGCACCTCGCGCACTCCCACCATGAACTGGTGGGCCGGATCGTGCCCGCCACCACCACCGCCTCCTACCTCGGCGGCGCGCTGACCTCGGACCTCTCGCGGATGCGCATCGGCCAGACGGCGCAGGTGCTCGGCGCCTGGCGGCCCGCGGACAACCACATCGACGTCGCCCGTCTGACCCTCGGGCACTGAAGGAGGCGGGCCCATGATCCCGGTCGTCTCCGACCTCGCGCCCCTGGTCTGCGGGCTGCTGCTGGCACCGACGGGCGCGGGCAAGCTCTTCGGCCGCCGCACCGACCGACTGGCGGCGAACACCGTACTCGTACGGGTGCTCCGCGACGGCCGGCGGGCCACGCTCGCCCTGCGGACCCTGGGCCTGACCGAACTGGTCCTCGCCGCCACGCTGCTGGCCGTCCCCACCACGGCCGTTCCCGGCGCCGCCACCGCCGTCCTCGGCCTCGGGTTCACGGGCTACCTCGCCTACGCGAAGGCCACCGCGCCCGAGTCGTCCTGCGGGTGCAGTGCCCGCGCGGAGGGCCCCATCGGCGTACGGGCCTTCGCCCGGGCCGGGCTGGTCGTGGCCGGCGGACTGGCGGCGGCGACGGCGGGCACCGCCTGGTGGTCGGAGATCTCCGGGCGCCCGGTCGCATCCCTGATCTTCCTCCTGGTCACGGCGACGCTGCTGGCGGCCGTCTCCTCCGACCTGGACCACCTGTGGCTCGTCCCCCTGCGCAAGGCCAGGATCGGACTGTTCGGCAACCCGTTGCCGTCGTCGGCCGGCGCGCGCGTGCCGGTCGACGCGACCGTGGAACTGCTGGAGCGCTCCCTGGCCTGGCAGGCCACCCGGCCGGTGGTCCGCTCGGCGCTGCTCGACCACTGGGACGAGGAGGGGTGGCGAGTCCTGCGCTACTCGGGCACGTACCCGGACTCGCGCGGCAGCCGCCCGGTCAGTGTGCTGTTCGCCCTGGACCTCACGGCGAGCATCGACACGGCACCCAGCCCTGCGGTTCGCGTCTCACTGGTCGACGAGGAGAGCGAGAAAATCCTCCCCGCCGACGTGCTCGCCCTTCTCGGCGCCGCTGAGAACTGAGGAAAGCAGGGCCCACCCGCCGCCCGGCGCTTCGGCGGGCCCACGGGACGCTTACACCCCTCGAATGGTTCCTCTCGTGTGCGCTTCTCCCCCTGATGTGTCCACACTGGACGTGACCTCCTTGAAAGGGGAACCGCTCCCGCTCCCCTCGATCGAACCTGCCCTTGGCAGGCGGAGATTGGCCCATCGGGCGCTCGCGGCGACACCCCCGCGCGCATGGTGCTGTCAGGGATCCCTCCGAGGCCCGCCCTTGGAGCCCGCCACGACCTTTCCGGCGAGGGGCGGAAAGCCCGCCTCCGCACGCGAGGGAAAGGAACGGCGATGCCGAACGAACCACCCCGCACCCCATCCCCCACCCCACCCGGGCCCTCCCGGCGGACGGCCGACCGAGCCGATCCGACCGCCGGGGTCTCCGGTGCACCGATCCCGGCCATGCCCGGCGGACTCCCCCTCCTCGGGCACTCGCTTCAACTCCGATCCCGGCCACTGGAGTTCGTCCGGGAACTACGGAGACATGGCGACATCGTCGCGTTCCGGCTGGGAACACGGGACGCCTACGCCGTCAACCACCCCGCCCTCATCCACCAGATGCTCGTCGACGACGCGAAACTCTTCGCGAAGGGGCGAATGTTCGAGAAGGGCCGGATGGTGGCCAGGAACGGCCTGTTCACCTCCGAAGGAGACTTTCATCTGCGTCAACGCCGGCTTGTCCAGCCCCTGCTGCGCCGGGCGCACATCAAGCGGTACACCGTCACGATGAGCCGGATCGCCGGCGAGCGGGTGGAGACCTGGGACGACGCCCAACTCATCCGTATGGACCGGGAGTTGTTCGACCTGACGCTGGACACGGTCACCCGGGTGCTGTTCTCCACCCGGCTCGGCGCGCACGGCACCGCGGCCGTCCAGCGCTCACTGCCCGTCCTCCTGGAGGGACTCGGCCGGCGCGCGCTGTCGCCGGTCGACCTCCCGGCCACGCTGCCCACCGTCATGAACTACCGGTTCGCGCGGGCCCGTGCGCGGATGCGCGCGGTGATCGAGGCCGTCATCGCCGACCGGCGTTCCCGCCCTTCGGGACCCGACGACCTGTTGGGGGCGCTGCTCGCGGCGCGCGACGAGGAGACCGGCGAGGGCATGAGCGACGAGCAGGTGTACGACGAGGTCGTCACCCTGCTGATCGCCGGCACCGAGACCACCGCCGGGGCGCTCAGCTGGGCCTGTCATCTTCTGAGCCGGCATCCGGACGTCCAGCGGCGCCTGCAGGACGAGTTGGACACGCTGCCGGACGGGCGGGACATCGGATTCGACGACTTCGGGCAACTGCCGTACCTGCACCAGGTGATCGACGAGACCCTGCGGCTGCACCCCTCGACCTGGATGCTCATGCGCAGCCCCACGGCGGATGTGACGCTGGGCGGCCGGACCCTGCCTGCCGGATCGATCGTGCTGTTCTCCCTCCACGCCCTGCACCGTGACCCGTCCCTCTTTCCGCACCCGGACGTGTTCGATCCGGACCGCTGGGCGCCGGCGCGGGCCGGCCGGCTCCGGACGGACGCGTACCTGCCCTTCGGGGCCGGGGTCCGCGGCTGCGCGGGCGAGCAGTTCGCCCGCGCAGAGATGGCCGTCATCCTCGGCGTCGTCCTGCGCCGCCGCACACTGCGCCCGGTGTCCGACCGCCCCGTCAAACCAGTGGTCCGGCTCATCCCCATGCCCGGCCCCATGCCGCTGACCGTCCACCGCCGCTCCCGCGCGGGTGGCGCCGGGGCCGAGGCCGGGGCCGATCAGTGAGCCGCGTCGACGAAGCCGTACGCCGGGCCCTGGCCTACCTCGCCCGGCAGCACGAGACCGGCTACCCGGACGCGGTCCACACCATGGGGGCCTATTCCACGGCGAAGTTCGTGGAACAGTACGCCGCGCTCCTGCGCCTGCCGCCCTCGTACGCCGACAGGTTCTCCCGGTTCCGCTGTGCGGGCCGTACGTTCCATGTCGCCCTGATCACCGACGCGTTGCAGGACGCCGTCGACGCCGGGCATGTGGAGTGCCGGGCGCCGGTGGAGGCGAACGCCGCGTATCTCCGTACGGTCAGGGACGGGCTGTCCTGGCGCTACTTCCCCGGCTTCGAGCCGCTTCCCCCCGACGCCGACACCCTCGGCCAGGTCGCCCAGGTGCTGGTCAGGGCCGGGGAAGCCCACCCCGAGGAGTTCACCGAAGCCTTCGCTCTGGCGGCCGCGAACGCCTGGGAGGACGGGGCGGTGAACACCTTCCTCTGGGAGGACCCCGCCCGGCGCCGACAGGCCGCGCTGAACGTGCTCTGGGGCCGCGGCCGCGACGACACCGGCCGGGATCCGGAGGTGGTGGCCAACCTGATGTCCGGAGCCCTGCTGTACGAGCGGCGGGTCGGCCCGTGCGCCCTGGGGCCGCTGATCGGTCCGGCCGGCGCCTGGGTGGCCGGACAGCAGGAGCCCATGGGTTTCTGGCGCGCGGCCTGGTACGTGGGCGTGTACTACAGCACGTACACCGCCGTCCGGCTGCTGAGCACCCTCGGCGGGTACGAGGAGAGCACCGCCCGGGCCGCCCGCTTCCTCGCCCAGGCCCCCGCGACCGATCCCCTCAACCGGGCCCTGACCGTGCTCGCGCTGCGCCACTGCGGCCAGTCTCCAGGCCGCCACGAACCCGGCCACGACCAGGACCACGAACCCGGCCACGGCCTCGACCTCGACCTCGACCTCGACCTGATCGTCGACAGCCAGTTCCCCGACGGCTCGTGGGAGGCGATCCCGCTGCTCGACAACCACGCCCGGGTCTGGGGCAGCCGCGCCGTCACCACCGGTTTCTGCCTCAAGGCACTCCTGGCGGCCTCGTGAACCACCCGCTGTCCGCTCCTCAGCCCACTCCGCTGCCGCTGGGGGCGTACGTGCTGTCCGGCGGCCTCACCGACCCGGGCCGGGCCGTCGGGCAGGCCCGCGAGGCCGAACGCCTCGGCCTGAACACGGTGTGGATCTCCGAACGCCTCGGCCACCGTGACCTGGGCGTGGTCGCCGGCGCCCTCGGCCACGCGACCACCCGGATCGGCATCGGCTCGGCGATCACCCCCTTCCAGCTCCGTCACCCCGCCGTCCTCGCGTCCCTGACGGGCACCCTGCAGACCCTCACCCGGGGGCGGTTCCGCCTGGGGCTGGGGCGCGGCGGGCCCTGGCTCGCGGGCCTCGGCGTCCCGCCGACCGCCCCCGCGGGGATGGTCGTCGACCTGGCGGACATCCTGCGCCGGCTGTGGGCCGGGGAGACCGTCGCCTACGACGGGCCCGCCGGGCACTACCCCGGCCTACGGCTCGCCGGCCCCCCGCAGACCACGGCCGCCCCCCTGCTCATGGCTGCGCTCGGGCCGCAGTCGCTGCGCCTGGCCGGGGAGCACTTCGACGGGGTGATCCTTCCCGCTTTCCTCACCCCCGGGGCCGTGGCACGGATGTCCGGCACGGTCCGCGCCGCCGCGGCGGCGGCCGGCCGGGACCCCGGGGCCCTGAGCGTCCATGCCACCGTCCTCACCCTGGCCGACCCCACCCCTCACGAGCGTGGCATTCTCGCGGGGCGAGCCGTCGGCTATCTGCACCCGGTCCCGCACGGCGATCGCATCGCCCGCCTCAACGGCTGGGATCCCTCCGTCCTGGAGCGGCTGCGCGCACATCCTCAACTGTCCTCACTCGGCCAGGCGTTGGCCGACGAGACGTACCGCCCCGATGAACTCGCCGGGCCCGCCCGTCTCGTCCCGGACGACTGGCTCACCGCCTCCACCGCGCTCGGTTCCCCGGCCGACTGCGCGCGCCGGCTGGCCGCTTACCTCGACGCCGGCGCCGACGAACTCATCCTCCACGGCGCGCCACCCGGCCGGCTGGCACCGGTCGTCGGCGCGTTCCGCCACCGGAGCACGCCGGCCCCCGCCGCACCGCCGCCACCGCTCCCACCCCGGTGACCGACTGACGTCCATCCGCACCCACCCCGCGCAGCCGGGCGTCATCGTATGGACGTATCAACGTAGACGCGCTGCGCGCCCTCCTCGGGCGTCTGGAGGACGCGGCGGACTGAGCGACCACCGGACGACGACGGCCGGAACCGCCACCAACCAGCCCGTGTCGCGCCGCGAACCGATCCGTGACGCGGGCTGGACCGGTCCATGACGAGCGGCGGGCCGTGGCGCGCGACCGCTTCTCCCCGCTCCGCTCCGGCAGCGTGGCCGGCCCGAGGGGCGGGGCCGCGTGGAGCCCCAGTGGTCCATTGGGATGGTTCGGTCACGGCTTCGCCGCGACGGACTCAAGTCGCCGCGTCCGGCGGTCCGAGACAACAGGCATGGAGAGAGAAGAACAGGACAGCCGGCCGGACGGTACGGAGCCCTCGCCGGGCGACGGCGAAGCCCCGCACGAGACGGCCGCGACCCACCGGCGGCGGACGAAGGTGTTCCTCGGGACCGTCCTGCACTTCACCCGCGCCCCCTGGGTGCCCGGCCACGAAGGCGAGGACGACCCGGACGCCTACCACCTCTACGACCCCGGCGCACTCGTCGTACGCGACGGTGTCGTGGTCTGGGCCGGGCGCTTCCCGGAGTGTCCCCGGGAGTTCATCGACCACGGTCACACGGTCGACCACCGCGGCTGTCTGATCGTGCCGGGCTTCGTCGATCCGCACATCCACAGCGGACAGGTGGACGCCATCGCCAGTCCCGGCGGACAACTCCTGCCGTGGCTGCGCGACTACATGTACCCGGCGGAGATGAAGTTCGCCGATCCCGACTACGCCCGCGCCGCCGTCTCCTTCTTCTTCGACCGGCTCCTGGAGTCCGGAACCACCACGGCGTGCGTCTTCCCCACCACGCATCCGCAGGCCACCGACGCCTTCTTCGCCGAGGCACACCTGCGCCGACTGCGCATGATCTCCGGCAAGTTGCTGATGGACGACGACAACGGTGGCACGGTGCCCGAGGAGTACCTCGACCGCGGCGTGGCGGAGGCCGAGGAGGAATGCCGCAGACTCATCAAGGAGTGGCACCACACCGGCCGGCTGCGCTACGCCGTCTCTCCTCGGTTCGCCCTGACCTCCACCCTGGCGGCGCTGCGTATGGCCGGCGACCTCTACCAGGAGGCCAGGCACACCGATCAGCCGCTGTGGGTGCAGTCGCACCTCGCCGAGAACCTCGACGAGGTGCAGCGGGTGAAGGAGAAGTTCCAGGACCTGGATCCCCGCTCCTACCTGGACGTCTACGACAAGTGCGGGCTCGTCGGTCCCCGCAACATGTGGGGCCACTCCGTATGGATCGACGATGCCGACCGCAATCTGCTCGCGGACTCCCGCGCCGGCGTCGCCTTCAATCCGACGTCCAACCTCTTCCTCGGCAGCGGCCTGTTCGACCTGGACCGCGCCGGCCGGGCCCGGGTCCGGGTGGCGCTCGGCACCGACGTGGGCGGCGGCACCAGTTACTCGATGCTCCAGACCATGAACGAGGCATACAAGGTCGTCGCCATGGCCAACACCTATCCCGAGCACCTCGCCGAGAAGGACCGCAAGACCCTCACCCCGCTGCGCGCCTTCTACCTGGCCACCCTCGGCGGCGCCCGCGCCCTCCATCTCGACCGGCACATCGGCAGCTTCCGCACCGGCCGCGAAGCCGACTTCGTCGTCCTCGACTGGGCCGCCACCCCCACCCTCAAACGCCGCACCGAGGCGGCCCGGACCTTCCAGGAACGACTCTTCGCCCTCGCCACCCTCGGCGACGACCGCGCCGTCCGGCAGACCTACGTCCTCGGCGAACCCGCACGACCATGACATCGGCCGTTCTGGCCGCGTCGTACCCCGGTGAGGAAGGCGGGTCGGTCCCACCGGGGTGAACCGCCCGGATCGGTCTCGGCGTGCGGGTGGGCGGGCTCGGACGGGCCCGGGCGTACGTTCCAGGCGTACGGCCCCGGCGCAAGGCCCTGTCGCGTCTGCCCCGGCCCACCGCGTGCGAAAGGCCGCCCCTCGTATACGAGAAGGCGGCCTCCACCCCACGCACTCACACGCCGGGACACCGAGACGCCGGCATGCGTACCCACGCCCTCAGCGTCACGCTCCTACAGAAGCGCCGAGGGCCCGCCCGCGTCCAGGGCCGCGACCCGTTCGACGATCGCCGCGACGCATTCGGCGTCCTCGGCGAGGTCCGGTGCGCCGAGGAGAACGAGCAGTCCGCGTACCGAGGACGCGGGTCCTCCCCCGGCCCACGCCGCGCGGATCCGGTCGGCCATCGGGTCGTCCAGGTCCCCGTCTCGGGTGTGGCGGACCCAGGCTGCGAGCGCGCCGGTGAGCATCGGCGCCGGGTGGCCGGCCGCGCGGAGTCCGCGCAGCGGGGGCAGCCACCGCTCGGCGACCTTGAGCGACCCGTCGGTGGCGATCTGCCGGAGCAGGTGCCGCATGGCCGGGTTGGCGAAGCGGGTCACCAGACTGTCCACGTAGGCACCGGTATCGAGCCCGGCGGGCAGGGTGCCGGCCACCTCGGCGGCGTAGGCGCGCAGCACCGGTTCGCCCCACGGGGCGGCCAGGGCGTCGGCGACGGTCTCCCGGCCGTCCGCGAGACCGAGACAACTCAGCAGCGTGTGCGCTCCGTTGAGCAGGCGCAGCTTCATCATCTGGTACGGGGCGACGTCCGGCACGAAGAGCGCGCCGGTGTCCTCCCAGCGGGGGCGATCCGTCGCGAAGGTGTCCTGGAGGACCCACTGGGTGAACGGCTCGCCCACCACCGCGCCTTCGTCGCGTACCCCGAGCACCGCGCTCGCCGCGTCGCGGTCGGCGCCGGTCGTGGCGGGGACGATGCGGTCGACGACGGTGGACGGGAAGGCGACGCGGGTCGCGATCCACTCGAGGAGCCGGTCGGCGTCCGGCCAGCCGGTGGCCTGCACGAACTCGCGGACCAGCCGCTCCAGGACCCGCCCGTTGTCGGCCATGTTGTCGCAGCACACCACCGACAGCGGGGCGTCGAGGGCCCGCCGGGCGCGCAGGCCGTGCGCCAACTGGCCGACCACGCTGGCCGGGTCGGGCCGCCCGGCGAGATCGGCGGCGACCGGCGGGGCGGTGGTGTCGAGGCCGCCGTCGGCCGCGCGCCAGTAACCCTTCTCGGTCACCGTCGTGGTCACCAGGGCGACGTCCGGACAGGCCAGGAGTTCCCGCAGCCGGGTGGCGTCGTCGCCGGCGTGGCGCACCTCGGTGAGCTGGCCGGCCACCCGGGTGCGGGGGCCGTCCGGGGTGCGCAGGGTCAGGGAGTAGAGCCCGTCCTGCGGAGCCAGTGTGTCCACGACGGCGCGGGACCGCTGGGAGAAGCCGGCGATCCCCCAGCCGCCGCCGTACAGCGCCTCGGCCTGCTCGGTGTGGACGGCCTGATGGGCGCGGTGGAAGGCGCCGAGACCGAGGTGGACGATGCGCGTGCCGAGGGCGCGCGGGTCCACCAGGGGGCGGCTCTCCTCGGGGAGGGAGCCGAGTGCCGCGTACGAGAGCCTGGTCACCAGTCGTGCACCGATCCGTCCGAACGGCGGCCCACCGGCAGGTACTTGGGATCGTACGGGAAGCGGGCCGCGGCCTCCTCGTCGATCTCCACGCCGAGACCGGGCGCGGCGGAGGGGTGCAGGGCGCCGTCGCGGAGCTCGTAGCCGGGCCGGAACACCTCGTGGGTGAGCGGGGCGTGTTCCATGTACTCCTGGATGCCGAAGTTGGGCACCGTGACGTCGAGGTGGACGGCGGCGGACATGGAGACCGGGGACAGGTCGGTGGCGCCGTGCGAGCCGGTGCGGACCTGGTAGAGCTCGGCGAGGTGGAAGATCCGCCGCAGGTGGGTGATGCCGCCGGCGTGGGCGACGGAGCAGCGGATGTAGTCGATCAGGCGCTCGGTGATGAGCTGCTGGCAGTCCCAGATGGAGTTGAACACCTCGCCGACCGCGATCGGGGTGGTGGTCGCCTGCCTGATCTGCCGGAAGTTCTCCTGGAGTTCGGCCGGGGACGGGTCCTCCATCCAGAACAGCCGCAGTTCCTCCAGCTGTTGGCCGAGACGTCCGGCTTCGGTGGGGGTGAGGCGGTGGTGAACGTCGTGCAGGAGGTGGAAGTCGAAGCCGAACCGCTCCCGGATCCCGGTGAGATAGCGCGGCGCGAAGTCCAGGTACTTCTCGGTGTCCCACAGCTGCTCGTCGGGCAGGGCCGCCGCGGCCGGCTCGTAGACGGCGCCCTTGCGGACGCCGTACGTGCCGGCCACCCCGGGGACCGAGGTCTGTGCGCGGATCGCGCGGTAGCCGAGGTCCTTGAACCGGGCCACGTCGTCGACGAGTTCGCTCACCGTCGCGCCGCTGGCGTGACCGTAGACCAGGGCCCCCTCACGGGCCTTGCCGCCGAGCAGGTCGTACACGGGCATGCCCGCGACCTTGCCCTTGATGTCCCACAGGGCGGTGTCGACGGCGGAGATGGCCGTCATCGTGACAGGCCCCCGGCGCCAGTACGCCCCCTTGTAGAGGTACTGCCACATGTCCTCGATGCGGTCGGCGTCACGGCCGATCAGCAGTGGCACGAGGTGGTCTCGCAGATAGGAGGCGACGGCGAGTTCACGGCCGTTGAGGGTGGCGTCGCCGAGGCCGGTCACTCCGTCGGAGGTGGTGAGTTTGAGGGTGACGAAGTTGCGGCCCGGCGAGGTCACGATGACCTTCGCGTCGGTGATGGTGGCCAAAGGAGCAGCCTTTCCCGAATGCAGGGTTGCGGGGTTGCGGGGTGGATCAGTGACGGGCGGGGGTGCCGGCGGACGCGGCGGCGGGGGCGGGCTCGGCCGCCGCTTCGGCGCGGCCCCAGTCGGCGTACTCGACGCCGCCCCTCTTGGCGGGCGCGGTCTCCGGCATGAAGAACACGAGGGCCACCACGGACACCACGATCAGCGAGGCGACGTAGACCGCGACCCAGGTGTAGGAGCCGCCGCCGGCGAGCAGCAGGGCGGAGGCGACCACGGTGAACGGACCCGAGGCGATCATCGAGCCGAACTGCCAGACCACCGAGACACCGCTGTAGCGGGCGCGGGCCGGGAACAGCTCGGGGAAGTAGGACGCCTGCGGCGCGTAGGTGCCGGCGTGTCCCAGGGCGAGACCGGCGACCAGTAGAGCGACGATCACGGCCATGTCGCCGGTCTCGATCGCCTTGAAGGCGGGGACGACCAGGACGAGGTTGAGCAGTGCGGCGGTCAGGTAGACCGGGCGGCGGCCGACCTTGTCGGTGAGCCGGCCGAGCAGCGGGATGGCGACCAGCTCGCAGGCGATGGCGATCATCACGGCGTTGAGGATCATGCCCTTGTCGATGCCGTGCTCGGTGCCGTAGGCGACCAGGAAGATCGTGTAGAAGGGGAAGACCGCAGCCTCGACGAACTTGGTGCACAGGCCGCCGAACAGCTCCCGCTTGTGGTCGCGGGCCAGGACCTTGAGCGGCGCGGTCTCCCTCTCCCGGGTCTCCTTGGCGGCCTTGAAGGTCTCCGACTCGTCGACCTTCATCCGCACGAACAGGCCGATGGCGACCACGAAGATGGAGAGCAGGAAGGGCACACGCCAGCCCCAGGAGAGGAACGCCTCTTCGGAGAGCTGGGTGGTCAGCAGGGCGAACAGGCCGGTCGGGATGAGGTAGGCGGCGGGCGAGCCGAGCTGGACGAAGCTGGCCAGGAACCCTCTCTTGCCGGGCGGCGACTTCTCCGCGGTCAGCAGCACGGCACCGCCCTGCTCGCCGCCGACGCCGAAGCCCTGGATCAGGCGGACGAGGACGAGGATCACCGCGGCCCAGATGCCGATGTGCTCGTACGTCGGCAGCAGACCGACCACGAAGGTGCCGAGGCCGGTGAGGAGCAGCGTGAAGACGAGCGCCTGCTTGCGGCCGACCCGGTCGCCGATGTGGCCCCAGACCAGACCGCCGAGCGGGCGTGCGAAGAAGCCGACGGCATAGGTCGAGAACGCGGCCAGGGTGCCCACGGTGGGGTCGACCTCGGGGAAGAAGACCTTGTTGAAGGCCAGGGCCGAGGCGGTGCCGTAGATGAAGAAGTCGTAGTACTCGGCGACGGTGCCGACGACCGAGGCGCCGACCGTACGCCGAAGCTCCTTCGGCGGGGTCTCGTTGAGGGGGATCGTTTCGCTCATCTTCCTGCCTCCCTGCAGGTCATGGCCGCGTGGCCCGCATGCCGGAACCATGGCGCGCATGCCGAAGCCGTGGTGTGAACACGCTTCGAATGCCGCCGTGACCCGGTTGCGTCGGCTACCATACAAGTACGTCAGAGATCGTCAAGTGTCGGAAAGGTCGACGATGGCCTCGTCCTCAGGACTGCACGCCGCGCGGGCGCGGGGAGGAAACGCACGGCAACTCGTCCACGAGCTGCTGCGCGCACGGATCGTGGAACTGGAACTGCCGCCCGGCACACCGCTGTCGGAGAACGAACTGGCGGCCGAACTCGGAGTCAGCCGCACCCCGGTACGCGAGTCGCTGATCCTGCTCGCCGAGGAGGGTCTGGTCGACGTCTATCCGCAGCTCGGCACGTTCGTCTCCCGGATCCGCGAACGGGACATCGCCTCCGCCCAGTTCGTCCGCGAGGCGCTGGAACTGACCTCCCTGCGGGACGGCGTCGAGCGGGCCGTCGAACGGGATCTGCTGGAACTGCGGGCCCTGCTCGCCGCGCAGACCGACGCCGAACGGCGCGCGGACCCGGAGGCGTTCTTCCGTCTCGACGAGGAGTTCCACGCCCGCCTGATGGCCACCGGCGGACACCCCGAGGCATGGTCGGTCGTCCAGCACGCCAAGGCCCACCTGGACCGGGCCCGCCGCCTTTCGCTGCCGCTCGAAGACCAGCTCGCGCTACTGATCCGGCAGCACACCGACGTCGTGGACGCGATCGAGAGCCGGGACGCGACGGCCGCGGACACCGCGCTGCGCGGTCATCTGCGGCAGGTCTTCGCGGACGTCGAGACCGTACGTACCCAACACCCGGAGCTGTTCGCCGACTCGGACGCCCCGCCCCGGCCCCGCCGCGAACCCCGCAAGCGGCCGACGGCACGCTGAACCGCGCGCGTACTCCGGCACCGGGCACATACTCCGCACCGCGTACGCACTCGGCACCGCGTACGTACTCCGGCGCCGGGTCGGGTCATACCCGCCCTGTCCACCCCGTCCGCCCTGTTCCACCCCGTCCGTCCCCTCTTCACCTCCACCTCGAAGGAGCAGCCCATGCGCACGGCCGTCACAGCCGACCCCTCCCGGCCCGAGCCCCGGCCGCTGAGCCCGATCCTCCTGGAGACCCGGGTGATCGCCGTGCTGCGCGCGGCGGACGCCCGGTATCTGCGTCCGGCCGCCGAGGTCCTGGCCGAGGAGGGCATCCGCAGCCTGGAGGTGACGCTCACCACCGCCGGCGGTGTGGCCGCGATCGCCGAACTCGCCGAGGCTCTCGGCCCGGACGTCGAGGTCGGCGCGGGCACCGTGTTGTCCGTCTCCGATCTCGACGCCGTGGTCGCGGCGGGCGCGCGGTACATCGTCACCCCGCACACCGATCCCGAGCTGATCCGCGCGGCCGTGGCGCGCGGCGTGCCGATCGTGCCGGGCGGGCTCACGCCGACCGAGCTGCGCACCGGCTGGGCCTCGGGGGCGAGCGCGGTGAAGCTGTTCCCGGCCTCGGCGGTCGGCCCGGCCTATGTGAAGGACCTGCACGGACCGTTCCCGGCGATGCCGGTGATCCCGTCCGGCGGTGTGGACCGCGCCTCCTGCGGCGACTGGATCCGCGCCGGCTGCCCCGCCGTCTCCATGGGCGGCCCGCTGCTGGGCGACGCACTCAAGGGCGGCGATCTCGGCGAGCTGCGCGAGCGCGCCCGCACCGTGGTGCGGAACGTGTCCGAGGCGGCACGGGAGGTCTCCGGTGGCTGAGCGGGACATCGCGGCGGCTGTGCGGGAGGTCGCGGTGGCGAGCGACTCGGTGGTGAAGGAAGCCGTGGTGAAGGAAGCGGTGGTGAGAGAAGCGGAGCCGCGGGTCGTCACCCTCGGCGAGACAATAGCGCTGCTCTCCCCGGACCGCGTGGGCGCCCTCGCCCATGTGCCCGGAATGTCGCTCTCGGTGGGCGGCGCGGAGAGCAACGTGGCGATCGGGCTGCGGCGGCTCGGCGTGGCGGCCACCTGGATCGGGCGGGTCGGCGACGACCCGTTCGGACGGTCTGTCATACGCGCGCTGCGGGCCGAGGACCTCGACGTACGCGCCACGGTGGACGGCTCGGCGCCGACCGGGCTGATGGTCAAGGAGCGGCGCACCTCGCGGACCGCGGGCGTCTGGTACTACCGGGCGGGAAGCGCGGGCTCCCGCCTCTCCCCCGCCGACGTGACCGAGGACGCCCTCGACGGTGCTGCCCTGCTGCACGTCACCGGCATCACCCCGGCGCTCTCCGCGACCGCCGCGGACGCGGTGCGCACGGCCGTACGGGCGGCGCGCGAGCGCGGGATGACGGTCTCCTTCGACGTCAATCTCCGTACGAAGCTATGGAGTCCGGCCGAGGCGGCGAAGGGCCTCGCCGACCTGGTGCGGGCCGCCGACGTGGTCTTCGCGGGCACCGAGGAAGCCGAACTCTTCGTCGGCGCGCACGACGACCCGCTGGACACGGCCGCCGCGCTGTGCGCCCTCGGCCCGTCGCAGGCCGTGGTCAAGCTGGGTTCCGACGGCTGCGCGGCGGTCGCCGACGGGGAACGTCTCGCCCTGCCCGCGATCCGGGTGGACGCCGTGGACACGGTCGGCGCGGGCGACGCGTTCGTCGCCGGCTATCTGGCCGAACTCCTCGCCGCGAAACCGCTGGAGGAGCGACTGCGTACGGCCGTCGCGACCGGCGCGTTCGCCTGCACGGTCCCCGGCGACTGGGAGGGCCTGCCGACCCGCGAGGAGCTGTCGCTGCTGACGGTCACGGAGAACGTGGCGCGCTGAGCGGGGCGCGCGGGAGGGGCACGCGGGAGGGGCGCGCCGGACGGCCCGGCGCTGCGCTGCGAGCGCGGGCCCTCCGGGACGCCGACCGGTGAAGGGCTCCGGCTGGACGCCTGACACGTCCAGCCGGAGCAGGCGGGCGCGCGGGTCGCCACCCCGTACCCCGGAGGCTGCGATGCGCGGAGCCGGGACGACGACAGGGTACGGACCAGCTGCCCCTCGGCCCCGGCAACGGCCGCCCGCTTGCGGATCGTTCAGCGATCGGTCCTCCTAGCCGCCGCCTCGCGCCCCTGGGCGAGCGCGTGAGCGACCCTGACCGCGTCCGCCGTCGCGGATGCCTCATGGACACGAACGGCCCAGGCGCCCTGGTGCGCGGCGATGGCCGAGAGAGCGGCGGTCGCCGCGTCCCGGTCGCGGGCGGGAGAACGGTTGCCCCGAGCGTCCGTCAGCGCATGCCCGAGAAACCGTTTCCGGGAGCCGGCGACCAGGACCGGGCGGCCCAGGGCGCGCAGCGCGGGCAGCCCGGCCACCAGGGCGAGGTCGTGCCGCGCCTCCTTGGCGAAGCCGAGCCCGGGGTCGATCACCAGGCGCTTCGCCGGGATGCCCGCGGCGACGGCGGCGTCGACCCGGTCCCGGAGTTCCGCGACGACCTCGGTCACGACGTCCCCGTAACCGGCGCGGCTGTCCATGTCATGGCTGAATCCGCGCCAGTGCATGAGGACGAAGGGAACACCGCAGGCCGCCACGGAGGGCATCATGGCGGGATCGGCCAGCCCTCCGCTGACATCGTTGACGAGGACCGCCCCTGCCTCGACCGCGCGCCGTGCGACGCCGGCGCGCATGGTGTCGACGGACACCAGGACCCCCTCGGCGGCCAGCCCCCGGACCACGGGGAGGACCCGCCTCAACTCCTCGGCCTCGTCGACCCGGAACGCGCCGGGCCGGGTGGACTCGCCACCGACGTCGACCAGGTCCGCGCCGTCGGCCACCAGGTCGACGCCCCGCTTCACCGCGGCGGTCGGGTCGAACCAGTGCCCTCCGTCGGAGAAGGAGTCCGGGGTCACGTTGACGACTCCCATGACCGCGCAGCGGCCCCAGTCGGGCAGCCCCTCCACGGCCACCGGTACGGGACGGCTGTTCATGTGCTGAGTACTCCGATCCATCCGGTACGGCGGACGCACGGGACGGGATGCCGGCCGCGGACTTCGGTTGCCGGGCGCACGCCGGCGCCGGGCCGGACAGGTCCGTCGGCACCCGGTCCGCTCTCCTCCCCAACGCCCCGCCCGGTGCCGGGCCGGCAGCCTCGAATCCGCAGGCCCAGCACCGGACTTGATCACGCGTCGCCGGTCGCCAGTTCGGCGCGGACGGCACGTGCGGCGGCGACGAGGTTGTCCAGGGACGCGCGGGTCTCGGGCCAGCCGCGGGTCTTCAGGCCGCAGTCCGGGTTGACCCACAAGCGTTCGGCGGGGATCGCCGTGAGCCCGGTACGCAGCAACTCGGCGGCTTCTTCGGCGGAGGGGACACGTGGCGAGTGGATGTCCCAGACACCGGGGCCCGCTTCGCGCGGGTAGCCGTGGGCGGCGAGTTCATGGGCGACCCGCATATGGGAGCGGGCCGCCTCCAGGCTGATCACGTCGGCGTCGAGGTCGTCGATGGCCTGGACGATGTCCCCGAACTCGGCGTAGCACATGTGGGTGTGGATCTGGGTCTCCGGCCGCACCCCGCTCGTGGTGAGCCGGAATGCCTCGGTGGCCCAGTCGAGGTAGTCGGCGTGGTCGGCGGCGCGCAGCGGCAGCGTTTCCCGCAGGGCCGGTTCGTCCACCTGGACGACCGGGGTGCCGGCGGCCTCCAGGTCGTCCACCTCGTCGCGCAGGGCGAGGGCGACCTGGCGGGCGGTGTCGGCGAGCGGCTGGTCGTCCCGGACGAAGGACCAGGCGAGCATGGTGACCGGGCCGGTGAGCATGCCCTTGACCGGGCGGCCGGTGAGGGACTGGGCGTACGAGGTCCACCGCACGGTCATCGGTTCGGGGCGGGAGATGTCGCCGGCCAGGACCGGCGGGCGGACGTAGCGGGTGCCGTACGACTGGACCCAGCCGTGCTGGGTGGCCAGGTAGCCGGTGAGCTGTTCGGCGAAGTACTGCACCATGTCGTTGCGTTCGGGCTCACCGTGGACGAGGACGTCGATGCCCGCCTTCTCCTGGAAGGAGACGACCTCGGCGATCTCGGCCTTGATCCGCTCCTCGTATCCCGCGATGTCGATCCGCCCGGACCGCAAGTCCGCACGTGCCAACCGCAGTTCGTCGGTCTGCGGGAAGGAGCCGATGGTGGTGGTCGGCAGCAGCGGCAGGCCCAGCGAGGCCCGCTGGGCGACGGCCCGCTCGCGATAGGGCAGGGAGCGCCGGCCGTCGGTGTCGGTGACGGCTGCGGCGCGAGCCCGTACAGCCGGATCGTGGGTGAGAGCGGATCCCGCGCGGGAGGTCAGGTCGGCCCGGTTCGCGGCGAGTTCGGGTGCGATGGCGCCCGTTCCCTGGGCCAGCCCGCGGGTGAGCACGGAGATCTCCCGTGTCTTCTGGCGGGCGAAGGCGAGCCAGCGGCGGACCTGCGGATCGATGTCCCGCTCGGCGGCCGCGTCGAGCGGCACGTGCAGCAGGGAGCAGGAGGCGGCGACGTCGACCCGGTCGGCGAGGCCGAGGAGGGTGCCAAGGGTGGCGAGGGACTTCCGGTAGTCGTTGATCCAGATGTTGCGGCCGTCGACGACTCCCGCGACGAGCCGCTTGCCGGTCAGACCGCCGACGGCGGCCAGGTCGTCGAGGTTCGCCGCGCCGCTGCCGGTGAAGTCGAGCGCGAGGCCCTCGACAGGTGCGGCCGCCAGGACCGGGAGGGCGTCGCCGAGACGGCCGAAGTACGAGGCGATCAGCAGCCGGGACCGGTCGGTCAGGGCGCCGAGTTCGCGGTACGCGCGGGCCGTGGCGTTCAGTTCGGCCGGGGTGCGGTCCTGTACGAGGGCCGGCTCGTCGAGCTGGACCCACTCCGCGCCCGCCGCCCGCAGATCGGCCAGCACCTCCGCGTACACGGGAAGCAGCCGGTCGAGCAGGGTCAGCGGCTCGAAGTCGTCGGCCACCCCGGGGGCGGGCTTGGCCAGCAGCAGATACGTGACCGGTCCGACCAGAACGGGCCGGGCAGCCAGCCCCAGGGCGAGGGCCTCCCGCAGCTCTCGGGTCTGCTTTTCGGAGTTCGCGGAGAACTCCGTGTCGGGCCCCAACTCCGGCACCAGGTAGTGGTAGTTGGTGTCGAACCACTTGGTCATCTCCAGCGGCGCCACGTCCTGTGTGCCGCGTGCCATGGCGAAGTAACCGTCCAGCGGATCGGCGGCGACGGCGGCGCGGTGCCGCTCCGGAACGGCGCCGACCATGACGGTGGTGTCCAGCACATGGTCGTACAACGAGAAGTCGCCGGTGGGGACTTCGGTGACACCCGCCTCGGCCAGCTCTCGCCAGTTGGAGCGGCGCAGGCCGGCTGCGGTCTTCCCCAGGGAACCGGCGTCGACGCGGCCCTTCCAGTACCCCTCGACGGCCTTCTTCAACTCCCGGTTCCCGCCCTGCCGGGGGTAGCCGTACACGGTGGCCCGGGACGCCGCGGCTGCGGACTTGTCGGTCACGGAACTCTCCTTCGCGAGATGTGTCCACGAACATCCCGGGGACGGGACGCGGGCGCGAAGGGAACGACGGAACGGGCGGACCTCCTCGCGGAACAAGGCCGCGAAGACCGCTCGTTGCGCACGCCGACCCGCCCACGAGGTCACCGGGACACTCCGCGCACGGAATCGTCCGCGCACGGGCAACGGGCAGGTCTTCGGACTCGCGGGCACGCCCTCCGGAGGGACCGGCGGACACCTACTGGCCGTCGCTTCCCAGGCCCGGTACATCGGACCCAGTGCGTATGACGGCGGTCGTTCCCACTCACCGCTGCGGGGCAGTCCCGGATTCCCACCGGGTTCCCTCTTACGACGCTCCCGCCTGGCGGACGGGGCGAACCAGCTGCACACGCCACCCTAGGGCCTCGCACCGGGACGCGAGAGCGGTTGCCCATATTCCGGACGGCATCCACGAGACGGGGCGGACTCGTCTCCCCCGGGAAGGCTGCTCGCGCCGGCCCGGCCGTCGCGACCAAGCGGCGCGGGCGGCGGTCATCGCCTCACATCGCGTGCGGCGGCCTCTCGCCCTTGACGAGTGCCGCCGCCCTCGCCGCCCGCTCGATCGTCGCGCGGTGGGCCGCGCGGGCTTCCTCGTCGATCCGCGTCTCGTGTTCGGGACGCAGCCCGGTCCGGCCGTCGAGGCCCTCGCGCAGGATGTCGGCGTGCCCGGCATGCCGCATGGTCTCGCCGAGGACATGGACCATGACGGCGAACAAGTTGGTGCGAGAAAACGGCTCCGGCCACCACGGCACGTGGCCGGGGGCGTCGAGGGGAAGCTCGTCGATCGTGGCGTCCGCGTGTTCCCACGTGCGCCGGTAGAACCCGACGATCCGCTCGCGGGTCTCGTCCTCGGCCGCCCACTGATCGCTCCCGTCGGAATCCTGCCACCGGGGCAGCGGCTGCGGGGACGGGCGGCCGAAGACCTCGCCGAAGTACCTGGCCTCGACGGTGGCCACATGCTTGACCAGGCCCAGAAGGTTGGTCCCGGTCGCCGTCAGAGGCCGGCGTGCGTCGTATTCGGACAAGCCGTCGAGTTTCCAGAGCAGCGCCTCGCGGTCCCGCCGCAGCCTCACGTGCAGGTTGTCCTTCGCGAATTCATCGATCATGCGGCAGGAGCCTGCCATGGGCTGCTCAGCGCCTCAAGATCCCCCGCACGGCCCGCGGCGACCGACAGCACCGAGGTCCGGCCATCGTCTCCGTCGCAAACGGTGAAGATCGCGGAGTCGCGGCGGCATTCCCGTCGTTGGCCGACGAGCGACTCCGAGGCCCACACGTGACGGTGTTCGCAGGCGACGTTCCCCGCGCCCCCTCGTGACGATGGACGGGCCGGCGCACGCCCGTGCGGCCGGGGCGCCGCCGCGTACCCCGGGTCCGGCCCCGCCCGGTCGGACGGAAGCGGCGCCGGGGGCGGGCGGGGGCCGCGACACCCCGCGCCATCAGGGGGCGGGCCCGGGACGGCTCGCCGGGGCGGGGCGGCGTCACCGCCCGGTCCGGCTTCCCGGCCGCGCCTCTCCTCCACCCTTCCGGCTCCGCCCGCGGGCGCGGAGTGAGGGCGAGCGGGCGGCCCCGCCGCCTCTTCGGCCGCGGCCCTGAGAGGCCCGAGTCCCGCGCGACCCAGGTTGGCTCGATTCGAACCTTGCCCGTCCACGACAAAGCCCCCACATTGGGCGCAGTTCACACACATCCTGCACACAAGTCACAGTGATGGGGGAGTCGACGGCGGTGGCGTTCCAGCGCGCGAGAACCACGGTGGCGGGCGGTGCGGAGGGCGGTGCGGGACGGCGTCCCGGCACGCCCCCGGAATCCAGGGAGCACTCGGGCCCTGAGGCGGCGGAGAGCAAACCTCGTTATCTGGTCCTGGGGCCGCTGGAGTTGCGGCTCGAAGGGCGTCCCTGCACGCCCACGGCGCTCAAGTCCCGTGCGTTACTCGCCCTGTTGTTACTGCGTGCCAACCAACAGTCCTCCACCCACTCCCTGATCGAGGACCTGTGGAACGGCCGGCCGCCCCGCTCGGCACTGGCGGCGCTCCAGATGTACGTGTCGGGCCTGCGCCGGATCCTGGACCCCGGTCACAGCCGCGACGGACTGGACGCCCGCCACCACCCGCTGCTGCCGACGGTCGGATCGGGTTATCTGCTGCGCGTGGGGCCCGGGGAGCTGGATCTGGACGAGTTCCGCGAGCAGGCGGCCCTGGGCCGCAGCCGGCTCGCCGCCGGTGACTGTCAGGCCGCCGAGCACGCCTTCCGGCGCGCTCTGACGCTCTCGCGCGGTACACCCCTGGGTGATCTGACCCACGCGGACCTGCCCGGCTTCTACGGCGACCGGCTCGCCGAGGAGCAACTGGCGGTGGTGCAGGACCGGATCGGCGCCGACATCTGCCGGGGCCGCGCCCGGGAGGTCACCGGCGAGCTCCGGGAACTGTGCGCCCGCTATCCCCTACGGGAGACTTTCCACGAGCAGTTGATGCTCGCGCTGACCGCCACCGGCCGGCAGACCGAGGCCCTGGAGGTCTACGCCGAGGCCCGGCGGACGGTGGTGGCGGCCGGGGGCATCGAGCCGGGATCCGCCCTCAAGGCAGCGCAGCAGGCGGTTTTGCGGGTACGGCCGCCGCTCAACGCCGGGCACGAGTACTGCCGTTCGATACTGAACGCCGAGCAGGAACGCCTCTTGCCCGACTGACGTACACCATTCCGCCCCTCAGCGCAGCCGCCAGTCCAGACGGCGCCCGTAGTAGACCAGGGGCTGCCCCTCGCCCGGCGCACAGGAGGACACTTCGCCCACCAGTGCCGTGTGGTCGCCGTGGGGAAAGGCCGCGGCGACCCGGCAGCGCAGATAGCCGGACACACCGAGCAGGCGCGGCACGTCGCCTTCCCACTCCCACAGGACGTCCGCGAACTTGTCGTCCGCGCCGCCCGCGAACACCCGGGCCAGCGCCTCGTCGTCCGCGCCCAGCAGGTGCACCCCGAAGTCCATGCCCGGCCGGGCGCAAAGCTCCCGGCCGGTCCGGGAGCCGTCGGCGACGGCCATCAGGACGGACGGCGGCCGCACGCTGTAGGAGCACAACGAGGAGACCAGCATGCCGATGGGGCGGCCGTCCGAACGTCGCGCGGTCGCCACCGCCACGCCGGTCACCAGCCGGGACATGGCCTCGGTGAACCGTTCGACGAACACGCCCGGTTCGGCCGGCGCGCCGGACGGGCACCCGCCGCCCATGACGGGCCGGGTACCCGTCACGGGCGCACCGGCCGGCACAGGCGCTCCGGCCGACGGCGGCCCGCCGACCGGAGCGGGACCCTCCGCCACCCTACGCACGGGCCTGCCCGGCGGCCCGCAGGCAACTGTCCAGGTGGCTGCGGGCGTCGGGGTCGCCGGTGGCGGCCAGGGCCACCTCGAAGTCCGCCGCGGCCTCGCCGTAGCGGCCGGCCGCCTCGTGGACCACACCGCGGTTGAACCGGAAGTCCGCACGGTCCGCGAGCTCGACGGCCCGGTCGAAGTCGGCCACGGACAGGTCCAAGTCACCATCCAGGTAGGCGAGTTCGGCGCGCACCGCCCACGCCTCGGCGAGCTCCGGATCGTTGCGCAGCGCGGCCTCCAGCGCCTCCCGGGCCGCAGGGGCGTCTCCCTCCTCCGCCAGCAACCGCCCGCGCAGCGACAGCAGATACGGGTGTTCCGGGTGCTCTGCGAGCCCCCCGGTGACGCTCTCCAGCGCCGCCGCGGTATCGCCGAGGTCGGCCAGGATGCCAGCCCGCCCGAGCGACGCCTCCGGATGGCCGGGTTCGAGCTCCAGCGCGCGGGCGAAATCCGCCAGCGCGCCCTTGGTGTCCCCCAACTCCAGCCGGGCGTCTCCCCGGTTGTAGTACGCCTCGGGGAACGGCGGCTCCAGACTCAGCGTCCTCGTGAACTCGTCGACCGCCTCCTGGGCGCGGCCCAGCTTGCGCAGAATGACGCCCCGGTTGAAGTAGTGGTCGGAGAAGCCCTCGTCGGCCGCCAGGATCTCGGCGTAGTCCTCGAGCGCTTCCGTCAGCCGCCCGCTCATCGTGTTCACCTGGGCCCGGTTGTAGCGCAGGCCGGTCCGGTGCCAGCTGCGCTTGCCGAGGCCCAGCTCCCGGTCCAGCCGCTCGATCCCCTCGTCCAGCAACCGCAGCGCCTCGTCCGGCCGCCCCGCCCGGACCTCGACCAGCGCCAGGCCGTTGCGGTTGAACACCGAGAAGAAGGCCCGCTCGTCGGGGTCCGACAGCAGGTCGGAGATGCTGATGGCCTGGTTGACCCAGGCACGCGCCAGGCTTTCGTCACGCCGCTCCGGCGGGTAGTGGCGGGCGTAGAGCATCCCGGTCTCGTAGGCGAGCTTCATGTGGTGGGTCGCGCTCAGGGTGCGGGTACGGGCCTCGTGCTGGAGGGCCGCCGACTCGTCCGGCCGGCCGCCCGCCGCCAGGCAGGCGCTGGCCTCGCGGATGAAGTACCACCAGGTGTCGGGGTGTTCCTCGGCGGTCAGCAGGGCCCTCGCGGCCTCGCTGATCTCGGCCGAGATGTGGTAGAAGCCCAGGTACTTGCAGTGGTCCAGGGCCCGGCGCGCCGCCGCCACCCCTGCTCCGACGGGGTCCGTGCCCCGCAGCAGGTGGTATGGCAGCGCTCCCAGGCGCAGCGAGGTCTCGCCCGCCTCGACCCGCTCGGCCAGCTCCCCGGCCCTGCGCTCGTGCAGGGCGGCCCGCTCGGAGGGCGTCAGCGCCGCGTAGGCGGCGGCCGGGCCCGGTTCGTCGCCCACGCAGTCGCCGTCCACGAACGCGCGGGCCGCGCGCCGTATCTCCGCGGGGTCCTCGGCCACGACCGACGGGGCGGCGTCCCGCGCCGGCGCCGCCCCTGCCTCCGCTCCCGTATCCGCTCCCGTCTCGGGCTCCGTCTCCGGTTCCGCCGGTCCGGTGACGGAGGTCGCGTACGTCGCCAGCGCGTCCGGCAGCGAGACCGACACCTCGCCCGGCTGCTCCCGCAGCGACTCCGGGCCCGAGCAGACCACGATCGTCAGCAGTTCCGCCGGTATCCGGCGCAGCGCCACCGCCAGGAACTCCTGGTCGGTGACGTCGGCGTGCTCGACATTCGTCACGACCAGGGTGCGGGGCACGTCCTTCGCCTCGGGCAGCGCCGCGAGCAGGAACTCCACGAGCCCGTGCGCCACCCGCAGCGAGTGCAGCCGCGCCGGGTACCGGCTGATCTCGCCTGCCGAGGACTGCTCCTGGATCCCCCGGACCAGCGGCGGCACCATCGGGGTCAACTCATGGGTACTCTGCTGGAGTTCGATGTAGTGCCGGTCCGCGAGCTCGGGCCTGGCCCTCAGGATCTCCGGCGCGATCTCGCGCAGCAGCGTCCCGGCGGCCGTGTACGGACCGCGCAGCCGGCGGTGCGCGTCCGCGGTGAGCGACGGACCGGGCAGACCGAGGGCGTCCCGCAGCTGCTCCCGTCGGCGGGAGTGCGGGGCGGAGATCCAGTAGTGACCGCTCACGTTTCTTCCTTTCACTGAGGGCCTTCGGGGGTGGGGACGGCTGCGGACCCGCCGGTGGTGGGTGAGGAGGCGCGCTGCGGCGGACGCCGGGGGTCAGGCGATGACGTGCCGGGTCCGCTCGCGGCGCCTGCGGAGCCGGTCGCGGGCGGCGAGCCAGAGGGCGATGCCGATCTGGAGGAAGGTCAGCAGCAGGAAGACCGTGCCGTCGACGAGCATGCCCCAGTTCGGCCGGTCGGCCGTGAAGCGGCCGAGGACGGCGCCGATCATGTCGAAGAAGACCGGCCCCAGGCCGAGCAGGAAGGTGCTCAGGCTGAGCGTGTAGCCGACCGGGATGAGCCAGGAGTACCAGCGCGCCGCCCGCCGGTCCGCCGGGTGCCACTCGGACTCGTCCAGCAGCCGGTCCGGGCGCCCCAGCAGCCGGTTGCACCGGTTGCGGAGCATCCGGGTGGCCGTGGTGTGCAGGTCCACACAGCCGAGGGCCGTGCTGATCAGCACGTAGATGTCGGTGCGCAGGTAGAAGAAGAACTGCCACAGCACACGGATCACCGCGGCGAAGGCCACCGCCAGGCAGACCCGGCCGGCCAGGCCGACGCCGTCGGGCCCCCGGGTGAAGTCCGCGACGATGATCAGCACACCGACCAGGACCACGTCGACGATCATTCCGGCCAGGATCGGCAGATAGCGTTTTCGGCGCTCCACCACGACGAGGCCGTCCAGGGAGGTCTCGACCACCAGGAAGTAGAAGCGGTACGACATCCGGGTGCGCGACCCGATGCCGAGGCGGCGGCCGGCCAGCGCGTGGTAGACCTCGTGGATCGCGATGAGCGGGGCGGCGGCGACCGTCATCACCACCATGATCAGTGAGTAGTAGTCGCTGAACACCATGGCCCGAGGGCTGGGCAGCAGGTCGGGGCTGCGCACCATCAGCACCGTCGCCCAGGCCACCACCGCGCCGTAACAGAGCCACGCCATCGGCGAGAACAGCGCCTGCCCGAGCCGTTGCCAGCGCACCGGCCGTACGGTCTTGGGGGCGGGGCCGGGCTCGGACCTCACGAAGTCCAGTTCGTACAGCGCCTCGACGATGTCGGCGACGTCGATGGGTTCGCCGTACTCGGCCGCGTACCAGTCGGCGGCCTGCCGCGGGGTCGAACCCTCCTGGAGGCGGCGCACCAGTGCGGCACCGTCCGGCGGGAGGATGGCGAAGGACTCGATGTCCGGTCGGCCGATCGTGACCTCGCCGTTCTCCTCCAGATACACGAGACGGTGAAGCGTCAGCGGGTTGTCGAGGTCGCACGCCGCGGCGACGTCCGAGATCCGCGAGGCGTCCGAGGCGTCCGGCCGCGCGGTACCGTCGCGAAGTTCCTGATCCGCCATCGCGGCTCCTTCATCTGCAGGGTCCGGTTCCGCGCACGACGCCCGTGCACGCCCGGGTTCCGGTGGCGGACAACCGCCCACCACCGGAACCCGGAACGGCACTTCAGGTGCGCTGTACTCAGTTGGCGGCCGGGTACGTCGAACAGGCCGAAGAGGTCAGACGAACCGGGCCGGCCTTGCGGATCTGGATCTTCTTCATGACAGAACCCCTCTCTGGTGGCTGGTGACACATGGCCTGTTGGCCATCGGTCATCCTTCCGAGCCGGACCAAAGTCGCCCCAGATCCCCGCCAAAGGCTCACTGGCCACGCACTCCCGCCGTGGGCCGTGCTGTCCGGACCGGCTCCCGTGGCCGCGCGACCACCACGCCCCCGGAAAAACGAAAGGCCGCCTTCTCGTCATCGAGAAGACGACCTCCGCAGCGTTCCTGTGGTTAAGGGCCGCACAGCTCGGCGCGCAGCCGGCCTGGGCCGGAACAGCGAGCCGTGGATGCTTGAGGGTTCAGTTCGCGGCTTGCCCGATCCCCAGTACGTCGTACAGGTCGTTGCCGGCCCCCAACGGGCGAGGCGCTCGCGGTCGACCAGGTGGATCCCGTGCCTCTCCGCGAAGGCGATGGCCGGTGCGGTGAATCCGTTCAGGCCGACCATGACCGGGACGGCTGCCCTGTGCTCCGGCTGTCAGGTTCCACTGAGCGCGGTCTCGATGAGCTCGCGTGCGGCACCGCCGTAGAGCGCTGACGGCTGAAGACGGTCGAATGCCTTACGGAAGAGCGCGAGGCGGGCGGGGTCGGTGATGGTCTCGCCTCCCCGGAAGCCTTCGACTTCCACTCTGCGGTCGTCGAAAAGGGAGAACCCGTCACCCGGGTAGATCTGCAGCCGGGCCCTGGCCGGAATGATCCCGAGGGTGAGGCCGGGTAGCGAGAGCGCCTCGGCCAGCCTGTGCAGCTGAGCACGCATCACTTCGGGGCCGCCGATGTTCGTCAGCAGAGCCTGGTACCCGAGCAGGACGTGGTAAGTGCGGCCCTCCTGTCCGATGAACTGAGCTCGGGCCGTCCGGGCCGCGGCGCCGGCCTGGATATCGTCCGGAATTCCGTGGAAGTCAACGACCAGACGCAGCATGGCTTCGGCGTACTGGGGTGTCTGCAAGTTGCCCCACACGATGTCCGGCGAGTAGCCGACGTAGTGCCGAGTCTTCCTGACAAGGTCCAAGAAGGACTCCTGCACTGGGCCGGTTCCTTGTTGGAGAAGGTCGTCCCAGTTGCCGTCGGCCGAACTCGGTGCTGTCGCCATATACGAGATTGTTCCAGCGGACGGTGACGGCTGTCCTGGAGTTGGTCGCTCTCGCGGAGCAGGACCCGAGGGTCCTCGTGGCCGATGTCGTCGACCGTCTCCTCGGCGACCAGTAAGCCGGCCGGCTTGGCCAGGCTCCGGTTCGTAAGGGGCAGGCCGTGCTGGGCCGGCTCGGACCTGGCCATCTTCTTGACCTCGCGGCGCTCCGGCAGGATGAAGACCCTCGGTCGGCCGCCCTTGTACTTGAGGGAGAGCGAGTCGAAGCCGCCGACGCTCAAGCACCACCCAGCGCTACCTGCGCCCCGATGTCCGTCAGGTCACCGCCGCCGACGCGGCACGGACCGCGCACCTCTGCGTGCTCCGCGCCCCCGGCCCCTCCCGAGCCCGACCGTCGTCGCCCGCCGGCACGGTCACGAACGGCTTGATCCCCGACTGGTCCCCAAAAACGATCAAGGGGCCGTTTCAGATTGCTCTGAAACGGCCCCTTGATTCACGACTCTTTCGAGTCGGGACGACAGGATTTGAACCTGCGACCCCTTGACCCCCAGTCAAGTGCGCTACCAAGCTGCGCCACGTCCCGCTGCCCGTCTGACCTGGGGTTTCCCTTGCCCGGCGTGCATGAGAACCATACCGCACTTCGACGGGTGCTCACGAACCGATTCACGGGCGGGCCCCCGCGGACCCCGGCGCGCCCGCAGGCGCCCGGGGGCGGGCGCTCCGCGCGCCCGTCCCCGCCCCCTCACCCCGACTCCCCCGGCGCGGGCGTCCGTGCACGCTCCGTGACGGCCATCCTTCACTTTCCGTAATGCTCCAAGGCGCCGTTTCGCGCGCCCTCGCGCCCCGGCCAGGCTTCGCCAAAAGGGCTCGATCAGGCCACATCCCCACCCGGTTCTCGCGAGGCGGAACCGGGGAGTCCATCCGCAATGTCGTTCCTTCCGACGATGAAGGGATGCATGAGGCGACGAGACCCGTCCCACCGCCCCACGGCGGTAAATCTCTTGCCTCTGGCATGTGGCAGAAACACATCCCCCCGGAACATGCGGTATCAAGCAGGGAGCAGGCAAAGTCTCCGTGAAACACATACAGAAACAAACGTCAACCACTCCTGTTTCAGACAAACTCAGTGCCGATATTGATCCCTATCCGAAAGATCAACACCATGAAGTGGTCGGCCTGTTCAGGACGGGACCACTGTCGATGCACCACCTGCTCGGACCACTCGGCGAGCAGGCTTTAAGCAGGGGAGGCACTCGAAATGGACGGCTACTTCAGCAGCCGGCTGCATCACCAGCTCCGTGAGACCGTCCGCGACTTCGCGGAGAGTGAAGTCCGGCCGCGGATAACCGAGATGGAAGCCTCCCGTACGGTCCACCACGAGCTGTCCCGGCTGATCGCCGCCCAGGGCTGGATCGGCGCGACGATCGCGCAGGAGTACGGCGGCATGAACGCCGGCCACCTTGCCAAGACCATCATCATCGAGGAGTTGTCCCGGGTCAGCGGCGCGATGGGGGCCATGGTCCAGGCATCCCAGCTCGGCACCGCCAAGATCGTCCACTTCGGCAGCGACGAGCAGCGCAAGACCTGGCTGCCGCTCATCGCCTCCGGCGAGTGCCTGCCGACCATCGCGGTCACCGAGCCCGAGTCCGGCGGCCATGTGCTCGGGATGACGGCGACCGCCGTCCGGGACGGCGACGACTACATCCTCAACGGCACCAAGGTCTTCGTCGGCAACAGCCACGTCGGCGACCTGCACGGGGTCGTGGTCCGCACCGGCCCCGGCAAGAAGGGCCTCACCGCCTTCCTGGTCGAATCCGATCGCCCGGGCTTCCGAACCGGACCACAGCAGCCCGCCATGGGTCTGCACGGTTTCAGTTTCGGCGAGCTCATCTTCGAAAACTGCCGGGTTCCGGCCGCCAACCGGCTCGGCGACGAGGGCGACGGCCTCGCCGTCGCGTACTCCTCCAGCGTGCTCTACGGCCGGGCCAACCTCACGGCCGTCTCGCTCGGCATCCACCAGGCCCTCCTGGACGAGACCACCCGCTTCGCCACCGAGCGCATCCGCTACGGAAAGCCGCTCTCGGAGCTCCCCACGGTCAAGCTCAAGCTGGGGCAGATGCAATCGCGCCTGATGACGGCGAGGCTCGCCGCCTACCACGCGGTCCACCTGCTCGACCAGGGCATGTCCTGCGACGCCGAGCTGATGAACGCGAAGCTGGTCAACGTCGAGTCCGCCATCGACTCCGGGCGCAACGCCATGGAGATCCACTCGGCGGCCGGTCTCTACACCGACCGTCCGGTCGAGCGGTATCTGAGGGACGCGCACCACATCTTCGCCCCGGCGGGCACCTCCGACATCCAGCTCCTGCGCCTCGCCGAGTACGCGCTCGGGCAGGACAAGGGCAGCTGGTCGGAGCGGCTCTCCGAGGTCGTGCGCACCCAGCCGCCGGAGCCGGTCCACATCTGACGGCCGCCCGGCGCACCGGCCCGCGAACCGCCCCGCACCCCCGGGCGGCGGTCGCACCGCCCCCACACCCCGGGCGGCGGTCACCGCGGCCGGAACCCGGCGGTCTCCCGGTGCCCGAACGCCCCGGAGCGCGGTGGCGGCGCCGCGCTCCGGGGCGCCGGCGTGCCCGCCCGGCGCCGATGCGTACAGCTGGAGCACACACTCCGTGACGGGCGCTGTACACGGCCCGTCACATTCCGTACGCGGGATCCTCCGCGGACCGTGCCCCCGAGGGCCGGAACCGGCCCGCCGTCAGCGCAGGCCGTCCTCGCGCCGGTTGATCTGCTCCATCAGCTCGGCCGCCAGGGCCTTGATGGTCTCCAGCCCCGCGCGGCCCCACGGCCGGACGTCCGTGTCGACGACGCAGATGGTGCCGAGCGCGACGCCCGTCCGGTCTATCAGAGGAGCGCCCATGTACGAGCGGATACCGATCTCGTCGACGACCGGGTTGCCCGCGAAACGCGGATAGTCGCAGACGTCCTCCAGGACCAGGGCCTTGCGGCGCACCACCACGTGCGGGCAGTAGCCGTGGTCGCGCGCCATGAAGCGGCCGACCCCCGCGCCGCCGCCCGCCGCCGCGTTCGCGCCGAGGTCGGATCCCGAGTGCGTGCCGGCGGGGGTGTGCAGACCGGCGAAGAACTGCCGGTTCTCGTCGATGAAGTTGACCATGGAGTACGGGGCTCCGGTCACCTCCGCGAGCCGGTGGGCGAAGGCGTCGAACGCCGGGTCCGGCTGCTCGCCGAGGCCCAGTTCGCGCAGCCGGCGCACCCGGACGGTCACATCCTTGTCGATCGGGGTCAGCAGCATGTGGCCGGTCGGGTCGTAGGTCATGACATGGCTCCATAGCTCGGCACGGGGGCCGGGAGGGTGGTGAGCAGATGCTGGACGAGGGTCAGCAGGGTACGGATCCCGGAGCTGGCGATCCGGGCGTCGCAGAGCACGACCGGCACCTCGGGGCGCAGGTCGAGCGCCGCCCGTACCTCTTCCGGGTCGTAGCGGTAGGCGCCGTCGAACTCGTTGACCGCCACCACGAACCGGATTCCCCGCCGTTCGAAGAAGTCGACGGCGGAGAAGCAGTCCTGGAGGCGGCGGGTGTCGGCGAGGACGACCGCGCCGAGCGCGCCCTCCGACAGCTCGTCCCACATGAACCAGAAACGTTCCTGGCCCGGGGTACCGAACAGATACAGCACATGGCGGGCGTCCAGGGTGATGCGCCCGAAGTCCATCGCGACGGTGGTCGTGGTCTTGGACTCCACGCCCTCCAGGCTGTCGATGGCCGCGCTGACCGAGGTCAGCAGCTCTTCGGTGCTCAGCGGTTCGATCTCGCTGACCGCGCCCACGAAGGTGGTCTTGCCCACGCCGAAGCCACCCGCCACCAGGACTTTCAGGGCGGTGGGGATCGAGTCGGCCGCGGGACTCCCGTGACCATGGTCGTGGCGCTCAGAGCCGTTGTCGTAGGCCATCGAGCACTGCCTCCAGCAGGGATCGGTCGGTTGGGTTGGTGTGGAAGCGGGGGGCGCGCGCGGTGAGTGCCCCGCAGTCCACGAGGTCCGAGATCAGGACCTTGGTGACGACGGCCGGCAGCTTTAAGTGCGCGGCGATCTCCGCCACCGAGGTGGGTGCGCCGCACAGTCCGAGAGCCAGACTGTGTTCGGGGCCCAGATGTGCCTGGGGGGCACCACCGGTCGCCATCACCATGGAGAGCAGGTCGAGTGTGGCGGTGGGCTTGGTGCGCCCCCCGCTCACGGTGTACGGGCGGATCAGCCGGCCGGCCGCGTCGTCGAGCCAGGGTCCCTCCTGGCGGGCCCCCATGATCAATGCCCCATGCCGCCCGCCGTGCCCGCGGCCGCTCTGGCCGGGGTGACCAGATACGGCCGTACGCTCTTGACGAGCATCGCCATCTCGTAGCCGAGGACGGCGGCGTCGGCCTCGCGGCCGGCGAGGACCGCGAGGCAGGTGCCGGACCCGGCGGTGGAGACGAACAGCAGGGTGGAGTCCAGTTCGACCACCACCTGGCGGACCTCGCCGCCGCCGCCGAAGCGGACGCCGGCGCTGCGGCCCAGCGAGTACAGGCCGGAGGCCAGCGCGGCCATGTGGTCGGCCGCGTCGGGGTCGAGCCCGTGGACGGACTTCACCAGGCCGTCGGAGGAGAGCAGTACGGCGCTGCGGGTGTAGGGAACCCGCTGGACCAGGCCGCTCAGCAGCCAGTCGAGATCCGCGGAATGGCCGTTCGGCGCATTGCTCGCCATGGTGCATCTACTCCTTGTGCGCGTCGCCGGGACGCAGCGGGTCGCGGGGGGTGGTCTGGGTTTCGGCGAGTCCGATGCCGCGCTGGAAAGCGGCCATCAGCCCCGGGTCGTGCAGGGCGTGCTCCTCGGGCCGGCGGGCCGTCGGCTCGTCGCGCAGTTGCGGGACGAGGTGTTCCTGGGCGCGCCGCATGGGAAGGTCGGGCCTGCCCGACGCTCCGGCGCGCGGGGCCCGGGGGGCCTCGTCGCGGCCGGGGGCGGAGTGCGCGGTGCCGGGCTCGAAGGGATCAAAGGACTCGAAGGGCTCGGCGTGAGAGGGCGGGGTGGGAGAAGCGGGCGGAGCGGACGGGAGGGGCGGGCCGGCCGGGGTGGCCTGGTGCGGTACGCCGGGCAGGCCGGAGCCGGCCGGGGTACCGGCGTCGCCGTATCCGCCGCCGGGGGGCCGGAATCCGTCGGTGCCGGTGTCGCCGTACGCGAGAGGGGTCCCGTATCCGTCCGTGCCGGTGCCGGTGCCGTTGTCGGCGTGCGCCGGCGGAGTCCCGTAACCGCCGTTACCGGTGCCGGTACTGGTGCCGTTGTCGCCGTACGCCTGAGGGGCCCCGTATCCGTCCGTGCCCGTGCCGGTGCCGGCGTGCGCGGCCTGGGGCTGCGGGTGCCGGACAGCCGTCGGAGCGGGTACGGGTACGGGCACGGGGGCTTCGTGCGAGGTCCGGTACGAGGCCGGGGCGGGCGCGGCGGGCGGCAGCGGTGCGGCGGTCTGGCCCGCGACCGGGGGTGCGGGAGCGGGCGCGGCGGCCGGGATTCCGGTCCGCGGTGCGCCCGCCGGGCCGCCGGCGAGCCGGGCCGTGTCCGGGCCGCCGGTCTGGGCCTGCCGCGGCGGGATCTGGGGCGCCTGGGCCTTGGACTGGGCGTGCGGCTGCGCGCCCTGGGCCGGGGCCTGGCCCTCGCGGCGTGCCAGCCCCTCGGGGTCGGAGCCGAGAAGTCCCTGCGGCAGGACGAGGACGGCCTGGATGCCGCCGTAGATGTTCGACTGCAGACGTACCGCGATGCCGTGCCGCCGGGCGAGCGCCGAGACGACGAAGAGTCCGATACGGCCGTCCTGGAGCAGATGCGCCACGTTGACCTGGTCGGGGTCGGCGAGCAGGGCGTTCATCTTGCTCTGCTCTTCCGCCGGCATGCCCAGACCGCGGTCCTCGACCTCGATCGCCAGTCCGGCCGTGACGTACTGGGCGCGCAGCAGCACCGTGGTGTGCGGCGCGGAGAACAGGGTCGCGTTCTCGACGAGTTCGGCGAGCAGGTGGATGACGTCGGCCACGGCGTGGCCGCGGAGCGTTCCGTCGATCGGCGGAACGAGCTTCACCCGCGGGTACTGCTCGACCTCGGCGATGGAGGAGCGCAGCACCTCGGTCATGGTGACCGGGTTCGACCACTGGCGGCGAGAGATGGCGCCGCCGAGCACGGCCAGGTTCTCCGCGTGGCGGCGGATACGGGTGGCGAGGTGGTCGATGTGGAACAGGCCCTTGAGCAGCTCGGGGTCCTCGACCTCGTTCTCCAGTTCGTCGAGGAGCTGGATCTCGCGGTGGACGAGCGACTGGAGGCGGCGGGCGAGGTTCACGAAGACCTCGACCTTCTGCTCGTTGCCGACGCTGCTGGAGAGCTGCGACGCCTGCACCACGGCGGACACGGCGACCTCGTGGGAGCGGGCCAGTTCCTGCCCGAGGCGGTCGAGCGCGTCGCCGGACACGGCGGTGGCGGGGAGCGCGGGGCGCGGGGCCAGGCTCTCGCCCTTGCGCAGCTGTTCCACGACCGTCCGCAGTTCGCTCTGGCCGCGGGAGTTGGCGTGCCGCAGCGCTTCGGCGCGGTCGAGCACCATTCTGGCGGTCCGCTCGGCGCCGAGTACGGCGGCGGCGACCGCCGCGGCCGCGAGCGCCGCGGCGCCGATGAGCGCGGTCCACAGTCCTGTCGTCGGGCCCGCTCCGGTGGACCGGATCGTGATCAGCACGGCGGCGACGCCCGCGAGCGCCACCACGAGCGCCGGGAGGACGGAGGTACGCAGAAGGTGGGGGCGTATGCGCGTCTCGTCCGGAAGCGACGCGGGCTGCTGAACGGGGCCGGTCGCGTCGGCGGGAACGACGTCGCGGGCGCCCGACCGGCCGTGCCGGCCGCCGTCGCGGCGGTCGGACCGCGCGGCGGATGCGCGAAGTTGAGGCATGAGTGTCCTTGGTACGTGCCCAGGAATCGGCGTACTACAGGGGTGGTTTCTACGTGGGTGTGATGAGCCTACCGATGATCACCAAACAGCCACTGTAGTCGTCAACCGTTCACGCGCGGTGCGCAGTTGGCAAACTTACCCGGAGTGCGCGCCACTCCGGAATCGATCTTCATTCGACCGACTCGAAATGATCGGCCGAAAGTCGCCCACTTGACGCTTCCGGAATACCATCGCGGCTTTAACGGAAGGAACTTGATGCCTTATCAGTGCAGGTGAGCAAGGATGGGCGACAAGTAATCGGAATATTGACGCAGGAGCGTGAGCTGGGGCGCGCGCCCCCGTCACGGCGCACGCCTCCCACCCTTCTTCACCCCGCCGCACCCCCGGTTTTCCCCCGTCCGCGCTCACGCTCGCGGGGTGCGGCCGGCACTACGGGTATCCCATTCGGTCACGTTGCGTCACCGAGGAGGCGAGAAAACGCGCCACCGCCACCGGGCCGGCGGCGGCCGGTCAGCGGGCCGGGGCGGCGGCGACCGTACGCGCTCGGCCGGCGGCCAGAGCGGCCGCGATCTGGACGGCGCAGGCGACGAGGAGCCCGGCGAGCGGCCAGGCCCAGGTGCCGGTGACATCGTGCAGGGCGCCCGCGCCCAGCGGACCCAGGACGCCGATCAGATAACCGACGCCCTGCCCCATCGCGGACAGCGCGGCGGTGGTCGGGGCGTCCGGGGAGCGCAGGGCGAGCAGACCGAGCGCGAGGGCGAATCCGGCGCCGAGCCCGAGACCGAGCACCGCGACGGACGGCCAGAGCAGGGCGTGCGGGCCGGCGACGATCCCCGCGAGGCCGGTCCCGGTCAGGCAGGCCACGGTCACACCGACCGCCCGCTGGTCGGCGAAGCGCCGCCCGGAGGCGGCCAGCAGCCAGGCGCCGAGCACACCCACGGCGTTGCAGAGCGACAGCGCGAGCCCGCCGGAGGCCGGGCTCAGCCCGCGCCCCTGCCAGATCGTCGGCAGCCAGCCGAAGACGGTGTACGACAACAGCGCCTGGGCGCCGAAGAACAGCGTCACCTGCCAGGCGAGCGCGCTCCGCCACAGCCGCGCGGAGCGGACGGCGGGGGCAGGGACAGGGGCAGGGGCGGACGGTGCGATGCCAGGCGCGGGCACGAGCGCGGCGGCGGGAAGGGGCCCGGAAGCGGGGGCGGCGGGCATGGATGCGGCGGCCGGCTTCGGTTCATCCGTCCGGCCGAGCGCGAAGAACACCACCACGGCCGTCACCACCGCCGACGGCACCGCGAGCAGCAGCAGTGGGGTCCGCCAGGCCGACCCGGTGGCCGAGGCGAGCGGGACCGCGACGGCGGGACCGGCCGCGGCGCCGAACGTGAGCGCGCCCGAGTAGAGCGCGGACGCCCTCGGCACGGAACGCGGGAAGCGCTGCTTGATGAGTCCCGGGATCAGCACGTTGGCTATCCCGATCGGCGCGGCCACGAGCACGGTTCCGGCGAAGAGGGCCAGGGAGGAGGACCCCGCGCGGACGACTCCGCCGAGGGCCAGGACGCCGAGCGAGGCGATCAGCAGGGTGCGGGTGGAGTGGCGGCGGGCGAGGCGCGGGGCGCCGAACGCGAACACGCCCAGGCACAGAACGGGCAGCGAGGTGAGGACGCCCGCGGCGGTGTCGCCGAGCCCCAGGTCGGTGCGGAGCACCGCGAGAAGCGGGGCGACGGAGGTCAGGGGCGCGCGTAAGTCGAGCGCGACGAGAGCGAGGGCCACGATGAGCAGGGCTCCGGCACCAACGGGCCGGGGCGGCACCGGGAGTCGCTCCGTCCCCGGTTCGACAGCGGGTGGACGCAGGCGCATGACACGGTCCGATCTCTTCGGGGCCGGGAGGCCCGACGAGCCAATTGCGATACAGTACGCATTGAATCAAAATTGAGGGCCGTGTCGACACCCCCACGGACTTTCGCGGCGCGGAGCCGGTCCGCCGGGCCCGATCCACGGGACCTGGCAGACCGGACCTGGCAGACCGGGCCCGGCGGACCGGTACGCGAACCCTCGCATCGCACCGGAAGGCGGCAGAACCGTGTCCCGCAGTTCAACAGACCCCGACGCGACCGCCCGGACGGCCGGACGCAAGAAGGACCCGGAGATCGACCGGGCGGTGCTGCGCGCCACGCTCGAACTCCTGGAGGAGACCGGGTACGCGGCGACCTCGATCAGCGCGGTCGCCTCCCACGTGGGCGTCTACCGGCCCGCCATCTACCGCCGCTGGCCGTCGAAACAGCACCTGGTGGCGGCGGCCGTCGCCTCGGCGCTCGGTTCCGAGCCGACGCCGGACACCGGTGACGTACGCGCCGACCTGCTCACCAGCATCGGCACGCTGGTCGACGCCTTCACCTCGACCGGGGTGAGCCGGGTGCTGCCCGCACTGGTGGCGGACCTCTCCCAACAGCCGGATCTGCAACGGGACTTCATGGACTCCGTCTTCCTGCCCCGCCGCGCCTCCACCGCCCGCAGGCTGCGGGCCGCCGCCGAACGCGGCGAGATCCGGGGGGACTTCGACCTCGAATTCATCCTGGACGCCCTGGCCGCCCCGCTCTACTACCGGGCCCTGTTCGGCCATGGCCCCCTCACCCGGGCCGTGGCCGAACAGAGCGTCGACCTGGTCCTCGCCTCGCTGCGTACGAACTGACGAGGCATCACGTCCGTACGGGGGCGCGGAAGTCACCGGTCCGCAGGCGGCCGCCTCAGTCCTCGCGTACCAGATCCAGATCGCGTACCGGCCGCTCCGGCCGTCGCGGCACCGGCCACGCGCGCTTGACCGTCGGCGAGACGTCCCGCCACCACGGTCGCGCCGGAAGCTCTCCGCCGGGCTCGAAGGGCTGTCCCGGGACGGGGACGGCGATCGCCTGCCCGACCGCGCCGGCCGCCGCCATCGTCCACTCCCCCGGCTCGGCCCAGGCGTGCAGGGAGAGGTTGAACGTCCCCCAGTGGATCGGCAGCAGGACCCCGTCCGCCCGGCCCCGCTGGAGGTCGAGATGGCTCTGCACGCCCTGCGAGGGATTCATGTGGATGTCCGGCCACGCGCCGGGCAGCGGCTCGCCGTCCTGGCGCCCCTGGGGCCAGAACTCGGAGTACGCGCCGATCTGGATCATGGTCGCGTCGAACGGGCCGTGGGTGGCACCGATGTCCCGGAAGCCGGAGAAGTAGCCGGTGTCCCCGCTGTGGTAGATCCGGTGCTCCGGCCCCTCGGCCACCCAGGAAGCCCACAGGGTGTGCTGCTGATTGCGCAGGCCGCGCCCGCAGAAGTGCCGCGCGGGGGTGGCGGTGAGGCGCAGGTCGCCGACGCCGGTGGACTCGTTCCAGTCCAGCTCGCGCACCCGGGAGGGGGACACGCCCCAGTGCTCCAGATGGGCGCCGACCCCGAGCGGCACCGCGAACAGGGTGTCGGTGGTGGCCAGCGCTTTGATCGTCGGCAGGTCGAGATGGTCGTAGTGGTCGTGCGAGATGACGACGACGTCGACCGGCCCAAGGGCGGCGAGCGGCGCCGGTACGGGATGCAGCCGCTTCGGCCCGGCGAACGCGAACGGCGAGCAGCGGTCGCCCCAGACCGGATCGAACAGCACCCGGTGGCCGTCGATCTCGGCGAGGACACTCGAGTGGCCCATCCAGGTGAGGCGCAGTCCGGTGGCGGGGGGCCGGGCCAGATCGGCGACCGTCGTCGGATGGACGGGGATCCGGCCGGCGGGGGCACGGCGGGCGCGCGCCTCCTTCCCGAAGTAGACCTTGGCGAACTCCTTCGCCGAACCCGACGGCCTCGGCCGGTTCGGGTCGGGGTTGACGAAGACCCCGTCGGCGAAGTTCGGGGATCTGCGGATACGCGCCAGGCGCTCCCCCGTCGGGTCGGCGCCGAAAGCCGCGGGCCGCAGACCGCGCAGCCGTACCCGCGGCGAGGAGTCGGAGCCAGTGCCGGTCACGGAGCCTCCTGGAGTCAAGGGTCTTCTCATTATGGGCGCCCTCGGCCGGACGCCACCCGTGGTCGCCTCCGTACGGAGGGCATTCACGCGAAGCCGCGCCGACGCGCCGCACGGATGATCATGCACCGGTCAGGTCTGTGTAGGGTGCGAGGCGTGGCGAAAGTGCGGTTGAACGTGGCCGAGCGGCGGCAGGAGCTGCTGCGGGCGGCCGCCGTCCAGATCGGGGCCCGGGGTGTCACGGCGGTCCGGATCGCCGATGTCGCCGCCGAGCTCGGGGTCAGCAACGCCCTTGTCCTGTACCACTTCCCGACCAAGGAACAGCTGGTCGCCGCGGCCTTCGCGCACGCCGCCGAGGAGGACCTGGCCCGGCTGCGCACCCTGCTCGGGCGGCGCACCACGGCGGTCCGGCGGCTGCGCGCCGCAGTCCGCTGGTACACCCCGACCGGCCGGGCCGACGGCTGGCGTCTGTGGATCGAGGGCTGGGCCGCGGGCCCGCGCGAACCGGCCCTGCGCGAGGTCGCGGGCGCGCTCGACCGGGCCTGGAAAGAGGAGCTCGCGGCGGTCATCGGGCAGGGGGTGACGGCCGGGGAATTCCCGTGCCCGGACCCGGTCGCCGCGGCCTGGCGGCTGACCGCGTTCCTGGACGGCCTGGCCGTCCAGATGACCTCGTACCCCGGCGCGCTCCCCCGCACCACCATGGTGACGTGGGCGGACGCCGCCCTGGCCCGCGAACTGGGCCTCGCCGCGCTGCCCCGGAACGGCGCGGCGGGCTCGTCGACTCGCGCGGGGACACCGGACGCGTAACCCGGGAACCCGCCCCGCCCCGCCCGCCGGGATCCCGCTTCGACGAAACTTCGGGCGGGCCGGCGAGTCCGAGGGCCGGCCCGGCCCGCGTTCCGGGGGCATCCGCGCCGATCCCCCGGGATCCCTTCGTGTGATCTTCGGGCTTCGCGTGCCGGATGAAACCGCGCGGAACGGCAACCGGTGCGAGCATGCGCGCAGCGGGGCCGGAAGACCGCTTCGGGCCCCAGGACCGGAAGGCGCTCAGCATGGGTATCCAGCCATGGTCCGCGGTGAAGTACCAGGACAACCGCGGGGCCCCCACCACCCGGGTCTCCGTGGTGATGGACCCCGTTCCGGCCGGCAAGCTGCTGATCGTCGAGCACCTGTCCGGTTACGCGGCCATCGGCCAGAACGACACCATGGACGAGCTCTGGGCTTCGGACGGCGGCACCCAGCAGGTCCAGCTCCCCCTCCACTTCGCGTCGAGCCCGCTGAACTACGGCGGCGCTCTCGGGGTCGCGCGCAATCACCAATTCGGCTCCCCGGTCCGCATGTACGTGTCCGGCGGCACGGCGATCACCGTCAGCGCCGACGCCAACACCGCCGGCTTCCTGCTGGCCAAGGTCGTCGGTCAGCTCGTCGACCCCTGACCCCTGCTCCCCCGGCCCGCGCCGCCGCCGGACCGGCCGGGGACCGCCGGGACGGGACGAACAGGGACCGGCGGGCCGGCCCGTGCTCAGGGGCGGCGGCCCCAGGCGGAGATCATCGGCGAGGTCGCGAGGTCGAGACGACCCGCCTCGACGTTCGCGAGGTGCCGCTCGATCTCGTCCTCGGTGGCCAGACCCGCCGCGAGGAGCCGGTCGCGCACATGCCGGACCGTCGCCGCCTCCAGTACGTCACAGGCGGGCGCCGTGATCGGGAAGTACGCGTCGGCGGCGACGTCCGCAAGGCCCGCCTCGCGCAGCAGCCGGGGCAGCCGGCGGCCGTACGCGAGGTCGGCGCCGCGCTCGGCGAGCAGCTTCCGGAAACCGGTGCGCAGTTTGTTGGCGAGGGCCTGCTCGGGACCGTACTCGTCGAGACAGATCAGCGGCTGAGCCGCCGGATCGGCGTCCTCCAGGAGGAGCCACCCGCCGGGGCGCAGTGCCCCGGCCATCGCGGCGAGGGCCCGGTCCCGGTCGGCGACGTGCACCAGCACCAGCCGCGCGTGGATCAGGTCGAAGCCGTCGCCGGGCGGCTCGTCCGCGCCCACGTCGTGCCGCAGCACCTCGACGCCGGACGCCGCGCCGGCGGCCCAGGAGGTGTCGATGTCGGTCGCCACCACCCGGCCGTCCGGACCGACCCGGTCTGCCAGCCAGTCCACCACGGTCGTACCGCCGGCCCCGACCTCCCAGCAGCGCCAGCCCGGGGCGATCCCCAGCCGCTCGATGTGCCGGAAGGTCGACGGGTCGAACAGCGCGCCGAGCGCGCCGAAGCGGACGCCCGCCTCGGCCCGGGCGTTGTCCAGGAGGTAACCCCGCTCCTCGGCGTCACGGCCGGCGGGACCACGGGACTGCGATGCGGAAGATGTCATGAGCCGATTGTCCCGCCGGCGTGCGAAGCGCCCCCGTCGCACCCCCCGCCGCACCCTCGTCGCGCCCCCGGACACGACGGCACCGGCCCCGCCCCACGCGTACAGGGGGCAAGGCCGGTGCGAGTGCCGGGGCCGGTCCGGCGCTGGTCCGGTCCGCTACAGCGGCAGCAGGTCGGGGCGCTTGGCCTCGACGTTGTCGCCGGAGCTCTCGCCGCGCAGCCGCCGGCCGATCCACGGGACGAGGTACTCCTTCGCCCAGTGCATGTCGTCCTTGCGGACTTCCAGGGTGCCGCGCGGCGGCAGCGGCGGCCAGACCTGCTCGGGGTCGGCCGGCACCGGCATGCCGAGGACCTGGGCGGCGCGCAGCGCGACCCGGGTGTGCCCCTCGGGCGAGAGGTGCAGCCGGTCGTCGTCCCAGGCGCGGCGGTCCTGGACGGACCGCAGCGACCACAGGTCGAGCACCGGGCAGCCGTAGCGGTCGGCGATGGCCCGTACGTGCCCGTTGTACGTGGCGATCTTGCCGCGCAGGTGCTTGAGCAGCGGCACGTCGCGGGTGTCGAAGCCGGTCGCCACCATGATGGTGCCGACGGCGGAGCTCAGGTCGGCGATGGCGCTCTCGAAGCGCTCGGCAACGTCGTCGGGGTCCGTGCCGGGGCGGATGATGTCGTTGCCGCCGGCGCAGATGGTCACCAGGTCGGGGGCGAGTTCCTTCGCCCGCGGGATCTGTTCCGCGACAATCTGGTCGAGCAGGCGCCCCCGTACGGCCAGATTCGCGTAGCGGAAGTCGTCGTGCTCCGGCAGCCGGTCGGCCAGCAGGACCGCGAAACGGTCCGCCCAGCCGACGAATGTCCCGTCGGGCCCGGGGTCTCCGACGCCCTCCGTGAAACTGTCACCGATAGCCGCGTACGACCCGATTGCGTTCATGTCTCGTGTTGTCGAATCGTCTGCCACGGGAGCACATCTTTGCCGGACGGATGTGACCTACGCGACCGTAAGGAGGGGTTGACGGCGGGTGATATATGCCACCGATAAAGATTCGACCAAATCGGAATACGCGTCCGGCCCCCGGCGCGGGTGCGCCGGGGGCCGGTTACGGGGCCTGCTTCACGGGCGGGCTCGGAGGGCCTTTCCGCCGTTTCGGGACGGCCGGGTCGGACGGGTCAGACGGCGACGCCGTGCTGCCGCAGGGCGGCCAGCGGGTCGATGTCGGAGCCGTAGTCCGGCCCGGTGCGCATCTCGAAGTGCAGGTGCGGGCCGGTCACATTGCCGGTCGCGCCGGACAGGCCGATCTGCTGGCCACCGGAGACGGCCTGGCCTGCGGAAACGGTGATCGAGGAGAGGTGGGCGTACTGCGAGTAGGTGCCGTCGGCGTGCTTGATCACGACCTGGTTGCCGTAGGAGCCGCCCCAGCCGGCGGAGTAGACGGTGCCGGGGCCGACGGCGCGAACGGTGGTGCCGGTGGCCGCCATGAAGTCGACACCGGTGTGGTAGCCGGAGGACCACATCGAGCCGGAGGCGCGGTACGGGGTGGAGGTGCCGCCGCTGACGGGGGCGACCCAGCCGGAGGAGGCAGTCGCGCCAGAGGAGGCGGTCGAACCGGCCGGGACCGAGGCCGCAGTGCCGGTGGACACGGCGGCGGACGCCGGGGACGAGGCCGAAGCCGGGGACGAGGCCGACACCGAGACCGTGGGGGCCGGCGTGGACGCCTGGGTGGAGGCACCGGCGGCCGACGCGGTGACGCGCTCGGCACCACGCGAAGCGGAGGCGGAGGCGGAAGCGGAGGCGGTGGACACGCCGTCGGCGCTCCGCCCGACGCTCTGCGAGGCGGCGGCCCTCGGGGTGGCGATCTTCGGGGTGGCGATCTTCGGGGCAGCGGCGGCCTGGCCGGTGTGCGGAGCGCCGAGGACGAGCTTCATGCCCGGGAAGATCAGCGACGGGTTCTCGCCGACCACCTGGCGGTTGTCGTGGTAGAGCCGGTGCCAGCCGCCGGCCAGCCGGTGCTCCGCGGCGATCTTGGACAGGTGGTCGCCGGGCACCACGGTGTACGCGCTCGCGCCGCCACCGGGGGCGGTGGCCGGGACCGATGCCGGGACGGACGCCGGAGTGGCAACGGGAACCTGTCGGGGCGTCGCGGCCGGAACGGCCCGTTCGGCGGCATGGGCGCCGGTCGCGCCGATCAGCGGCAGCGCGACGACGGCCCCGCCGGCGCTCGCGGCGACTATTCCACGGCCGAACGGGCGGGCCTTGCGGCGGCGGTGCTTACCCTTCGCGGGCATGACGGCATTCCTCTCCGTCGCCTGCGAGGTGAGCTGTCGGGTTCGGACGGGAGATGTCCGGCCGCGCGTTCACGCGACTTCACCCCGAGCCGTCCTTCGTGGCGCGCCTTTTCATTTCGGGCGCCGAGGAACCGGCGTAAAACCTGGGTCCCCCGCTCCTGCCGGGTACGGGTGAGTGCGGATTCCGGGCGGCGGCAGGATTCGGCGGTCCGTCCGGATGGAACGCGACGCTAGACGAGCCGTGTCGGCGGGAACAAGCCGCCTTATTCCTTTTCCCCATGATCACGGCGCGCCGGGCCCGCATTCCGGCCACGCCGCATCGATGACGCCCCATCGATTGGCTTTCCGTGAAAGGGAATTGAAAAGGACGCTCCACCACGGTCCGTCATGTTTATGACGCTGCTCACGCCCCGGCGCCCATCCCCCCAGCAATCAGGGCGCGTTATATCGAACCCGCTAATTCGGGCAGATCGCCCACCGGTGCCCCGAGGGGTGCACCGTGAAGCGGGCACCGGGATGATGCCGGAAAACCGATCCCGAGAGCAGGAGCGACCGTGACGCAAGCGACGACCGAGCCCGAGCTCACCGGCGTACGCAACTTCCGTGACCTGGGCGGGCTGCCGACCGCGGACGGCCGGGCCGTCCGCACCGGGCGGCTGTTCCGCAGCGGCCATCTGGCGCACGCCACCACCGAGGACGCGGCCTTCCTCACCGCCCTGTCCCTGCATACGGTGTTCGACCTCCGCAATGACGCCGACCGGCGCCTGGAGGGGCCGGACGTGGCACTGCCCGGGGTGACGAACGTGAGCATCCCGCTCAGCGACCCCGCCGACGGCAAGGACTTCTGGAAGCTGGTGCGCTCCGGCGAACTGGCGCGGCTGCGGGAGGTCCTGGGCGAGGGCCAGGCGGCGGGGCGGATGACCCGCTCGTACCGGAGGATGATCGTCGAGCGGACCGCCGAGCACAGCCGGATCCTGCACACGATGGCCGGGGACAGCGTTCCGGCGCTGATGCACTGCGCGGCGGGGAAGGACCGGGCGGGGCTCGCGATCGCGATATCCCTGCTGGCGGTGGGGGTCGAGCGGGAGGCGATCGAGGCGGACTATCTGAAGTCCAACGCCCCGCACCGGCGCTACCGGATGAAGCGCAGCCCCACCGCCCCGGACGGGATGTCTCCGGAGGTGATGGAGCTGCTGGCCCCGCTCTTCGACGCGCGGGTGGAGTATCTGCGCGCCGGGTTCGAGGCGATCGAGTCGACCTGGGGGTCGGTCGACGCGTATCTCCTGACGGGCCTGGGACTGGCCCCGGAAACCCGTGAGCGGCTGCGAGAGCGGCTGCTCACGGAAGCGTAGGGGGCTGGGCCTGGGGCGGTCGGCCGGGGGCCGGCCGCCGAGACCGCTTCGCCTGCCGCCGTGTTACTGGCCGCCGCCCATCTCGAAGAGCAGGTAGAGGAAGCCGGCGAACAGGTGACCCGCGATGAGGTAGGCGAAGAGACGGAGCACGAGCCCCTTGGGGAACTTGCCGCCACCACGCTCTTCACCGGTGACCGGTACGGACTTGTCGGACATGTCGAATCCTTTCTGGGGGCTCAGCGGCTGTGCGGAGTCCCGTTGCCGAGGCACAGCTCGGCGGCGGGGCTCTGGATCAGGGTGTGGACGAACATCAGCTCGGCCCCTGCCTGGGTGGCGGCGCCGACCCGGTGCGGGGTGAGCGAGTCGTAGTGGGCGCTGTCCCCAGGATCGAGAACGTGCACCGTGTCGCCGAGCGCGAGCCTGACCCGTCCCTCCAGGACGTGGATCCACTCCTCGCCGGGGTGCATCCGGACGATGTCGGCGCTGGTGGCGAAGGGGATGTGGACGCGCAGGCACTGCATGGCGCGCCCGGCGGCTCCGGCCTGGCGGTAGATCCAGCCGTCGGCCTCGACGGGATCGGAGCGGCCGGCCCGGACGATCGGGTCGCGCTCGGGCAGCGTCTCGCCCAGCAGTTCGGAGACCGTCGTACCGTAGATACGGGAGAGGGAGAGCAGCATGGGCAGCGAGGGCTGCCGGTTCCCCGTCTCCAGTCGGGAGAGGTGAGCCGGCGAGAGCCCGGCCCGTTGGGCGGCGCCCTCCAGCGTGAGCCCCCGGCGGCGCCGCAGGGCCCGCAGCTGCGGGGCGACGTCCTGCAGGACGTCGGTAACGTGGTCCATGCCTCCATTGGGCCAGGATCGTGCCTCTGAGGCAAATTTCTTGCCTCAGAGGCAAACCCTCACGGGAGCGGCTTCTCCCGCACCCGGCGGCTCCCGACGACTCTGCGGGCACGCAGCCCCGCAGCCGGCCCTACGAGGCCGACACAGCCTGTTTGACCAGGGTCTTCCCGAAGTCCCACAGGAGCCCGCCGCCCCCGTGCGCGTCGTCCATGACCGCGGTGAAGGCGGTGACGAAGCGGTCGACGTCCTTCTCGTCGATGATCAGCGGCGGGAGCAGCTTGATCACTTCCAGATGGTCGCCGGACACCTGTGTGAGGATGCGGTGGCGCTGGAGCAGCGGCACCACGACCATCTGCGCGAAGAGCCCCTTGCGGGCCGCCTGGAGCATGGCCCAGCGGCCGCGCAGCCCGAGCGAGGTCGGGCGGCCGAACTCGATGCCGATCATCAGTCCTCGGCCGCGGATCTCCTTGAGGAGTTCGTAGCGGGGTACGAGCTCCCGCAGCCGGGAGGCGAGCAGGTCGCCGGTGCGGCGGACGTGCGCGACGGTGTCCTCGGACTCCATGACGGAGAGCACGGCGAGCCCGGCGGCCATGGCCTGCGCGTTGGAGCCGAAGCTGGCCGAGTGGACGAGGACCCGGTCCATCGAGGAGTAGACCTTCTTGAAGATCCAGTCCTTGCCGATCGTGGCGCCGACGGGCACATAGCCGCCCGAGAGGGCCTTGGCGACACAGATCAGGTCGGGCTCGACACCCTCCTCGTGCTGGTGGGCATAGAAGTCGCCGGTCCGGCCGAGGCCGGTCTGCACCTCGTCGGCGATGAGCAGGGCGCCGTGCCGGTGCAGCAGTTCCTGGGCGGCGCGCAGGAAGCCGGGCGGGGCGGCGTGGACGCCCTTGCCCTGGATGGGTTCCAGGACGAAGCCGGCCACGTCGCCCTTGCGCAGCTCGCGCTCCAGGGCGTCGAGGTCGCCGAGCTCGATCGCCGTGTCGGGCAGGAGCGGGGCGAAGCCGTCCCGGAAGCCCGGCTCCCCGTTGACGGACAGGGAGCCGGTGGTGAGCCCGTGGAAGGCGTGCGCGCAGTAGACGATCCTCGGCCGCCCGGTGGCGTACCGGGCGAACTTGAGGGCGGTCTCGACGGCCTCGGTGCCGCTGTTGCCGAAGAACACCCGGTCGAGATGGGGGCTGTGGGCCAGCAGCCGCTCGGCGAGGAGGCCGGGCAGCGGCGGGCAGTCGAAGCGGGTGAGGTCGGCGAGGCCGGCGTCGAGGACGTCGTGCAGCGCCTTGCGGACGACCGGGTGGTGCCGGCCGAGCCCCATGACGCCGAAGCCGGCCAGCATGTCCAGGTACTCGTTGCCGTCGGCGTCCCAGAAGTGGGCCCCCTCGGCCCGCTCGTACACCTTGTCGAACCCTATGGTGTGGAGCATGCGGGGCAGTTGGTGGTTGAGGTGGCGGGCGTGCAGCTCGTAGCGCTCGCCGCCGCGCGCGGCGAGCAGCGCCCGCAGGTCGAACTCCTCGGTCATGCCGGGCCGTTCCCGGTGACCGTCTCGCGGACCGCGCGCAGCGACTCCTTGAGGGAGCCCATGGTGGCGAGGACGGCGGTGGGCTCGTAGCCGCAGTGCGCCATGCAGTTGGCGCAGCGCGGGTCGCGGCCCCGGCCGTACTTGTCCCAGTCGGTGTCCTCGACGAGTTCGCGGTACGTGGGGACGTAGCCGTCGCTCATCAGATAGCAGGGGCGCTGCCAGCCGAAGAGGGAGTAGTTGGGGATCGCCCACGCGGTGCACGGGAAGTCCGCCTTGCCTTCCAGGAAGTCCAGGAAGAGCGGGGAGTGGTTGAGCCGCCAGCGGCGCCGGTTGCCGCCCGCGAACGCCTTCCTGAAGAGCTCCCGGGTCTGCTCGACCCCGAGGAAGTGCTCCTGGTCGGGGGCCTTCTCGTAGGCATAGGCGGGCGAGATCATCATCTCGTCGACCTGGAGGTCGTCGTTGAGGTAGTTGAGCACCTCGATGACGGTCTGCGGGGTGTCGGTGTTGAAGAAGGTCGAGTTGGTGGTGACCCGGAAGCCGCGCCGCTTGGCCTCCTTGATGGCCGCCACCGCCTCGTCGAACACGCCCTCCTTCGCGACGGATTCGTCGTGCCGCTCGCGCAGGCCGTCGATGTGCACGGCGAAGGCGAAGTACGGGGACGGGGTGAACTTGTCCAGCTTCTTGCGCAGCAGCATGGCGTTGGTGCACAGGAAGACGTACTTCCTCCTGGCCACCAACTGACGCACGATCTCGTCGATCTGAGGGTGCATCAGAGGTTCGCCGCCGGCGATCGACACCATCGGCGCCCCGGACTCCAGGACGGCACCGACCGCCTGGGCGACCGGCATCCGCTGCTTGAGGACGCCCGCCGGGTGCTGGATCTTGCCGCACCCCTCGCACTTGAGATTGCAGGCGAACAGCGGCTCCAGTTCGACGATCAGCGGAAACCTCTCCCGCTTGCGGAGCTTCTGTTCGAAGAGATAGGTACCGACCCTGATGGACTGACGGAGCGGCATGGCCATGTCTCGCTCACCTCCTGGGAAGCAGTAACGAACGGTGCCATTCGACAAACGCGGGAAGGACGGCACGGAGCACGCGGAACGCCGATATTCCCCCGCGCACCGTGCCGATCCTGACCAGTTCATGCTCTGGAGCGTCCACGACCACCCGTACGGCCGCAACCGGGCGCGGACCGGCCGAGAGCGCCGTCCGCAGGGTGGCGGCCGACTCCATGTCGACGGCGAGGGCGCCGCCGGCCCGCAGCGCGGCCCGCTCGGGGCCGCGCACCACGTGGTCGGAGCCGGTCAGCGGGCCGGTGTGGACGGTACGGCCGGGCAGCGCCCGGGTGAGGGCCGCCACGAGCAGCGCGGTGCCGTCGCAGGGCGTGGCGCCGTCGGCGTCGCGGGTCTCCTCGGCGACGACGACGTCGCCGGGGTGCATCCCGGGGGCCAGGCCCGCGCAGAAGCCGGAGGCGATGACCGCCGCGTCCCGCCAGGGCTCACGGCCCAGGACCCGGGCGACGGTCCGGCGCGCGTGCGCCGGCCCCATGCCGGTACGGACGACGGTCAGCGCGGCGGGCGCGCCGCCCCGGCCGCCGCTGCGCAGGGCCAGCTTCTCGATGCCGAGCGCGCAGGCGACGACCAGCGGCGGTACGGCGGCGGGGTCTCCCCCGCCGGCCGCCCCGGCCCGAGGAGCCCCGTCCGGGGCCCGCGCCGGCCCGGCCCCGGGCACCCCCGTGGCGTCAAAGGCCCCGGCGGCCGGGGCCGGCTCCGGGGGCATCAGCCGGCCTTCCGGGCGTGCGGCACGGGCTCGCCGTGGACATAGCGACCGAGCGCGGTGAGCGGGAAGACCTGCCGGTAGAGGTGGTAGTTGATGGAGAAGTCCCAGGGGAAGCCGGTCCCGGTGAACTCCGGCTCGTCCCAGGAACCGTCCGCCCGCTGCCGCTCCACCAACCAGGTGACCCCGCGCCGGACCGCCTCGGACTCCCGCTCGCCGGCCGCGAGCAGCGCGATCAGCGCCCAGGCGGTCTGGGAGGCCGTGGAACTGCCCTGGCCGGCCCAGTGCGGCATCCGGTACGAGCGCAGGTCCTCGCCCCAGCCGCCGTCCTCGTTCTGTACGGATCCGAGCCAGCCGACGGCCCGCCGGATCGCGGGGTGCGTACGGGAGATCCCGGCGGCGACCAGGGCGGGCACCACCGCCCCCGTCCCGTAGACGTAGTTGACGCCCCAGCGGCCGAACCAGGCGCCGCCGGGCTCCTGTTCGGCCAGCAGCCAGTCGACGCCCCGGCGGGCCCGCGGATCGTCGGCCCGGCCCTCGTACGCCAGCATCTCCACCACATGGGCGGTGACGTCGGCCGAGGGCGGGTCGATGACCTCGCCGAAGTCGCAGAACGGCATCCGGTTGGGGAAGGGGCTGGTGTTGTCGGCGTCGAAGGCGGCCCAGGCGCCGTTCCTCGACTGCATGCCGAGGGTCCAGCGCACCGCGCGTCTGACGGCCCCGTCCATCTGCTCGGGGTCGGGGTGCGCGACCCGGCGCAGCGCCAGGATCACCTCGGCGGTGTCGTCGATGTCGGGGTAGTTGTCGTTGTGGAACTCGAACGCCCAGCCGCCCGGCGGGAGTCCGGGACGCCGTACGGCCCAGTCGCCCTTGCGTACGATCTCCTCGCCGAGCATCCAGTCGGCGGCCTTCACGAGCGCGGGGTGATCGGACGGGACGCCCGCGTCGGCGAGCGCGATGGCGGCGAGACAGGTGTCCCAGACCGGGGACTGGCACGCCTCGATCATGCGCGCGCCGTCCTCGCGCCAGACCGCGAAGCGGTCCAGGGATTCGAGGCCGGCCCGCATGACGGGGTGTTCCAGGTCGTAGCCGAGCAGATACAGGGCGATCACGGAGTAGACGGCGGGTGGCTGGATTCCGCCCCAACACCCGTCGTTCTCCTGGCGTTCGACGATCCAGCGGGCGGCGATGTCGGTGGCGATCTTCCGCAGCCGGCGCGGGGCGATCTTCCGGTAGAGGTGCAGCCCCTTGTCGAGGCGCTGGAAGACGCCGTCCCAACTGGCCGCCGGGGCCAGGGGTTTCACCGGGTTGGGCCGGGCCGGGTCGGTGTGCAGCTCGTCCAGCGGGAACGGGGCGGGCCGCACCGGCCGTTTGGCGGAGACGACGGTGAGGGGCACGATCGTCTGCCGGGCCCAGCAGCCGAAGTCGTAGATGTTGAGCGGGAACCAGCTGGGCAGGAACACCAGCTCGGGCGGCAGTTCGGGCAGGTCGTCCCAGCTCCACCAGCCGAACAGGGCCAGCCAGATGCGGGTGAAGACCCGGGAGGCGGCGATGCCGCCCTGGCCGCGGATCCAGGTCGCGGCGCGCGCCATGTGCGGTGCTTCGGGGAGGTCTCCGGCCAGCCGCAGCGCGACGTACGCCTCGATGGTGGCGGACAGTTCGCCGGGCCCGCCGTAGAAGGTGGCCCAGGTGCCGTCCTCGCGCTGTTCGCCGCGGATGAAGAGGGCGGCGGCGCGGGTGGTCTCGGGTTCGAGGATGCCGAGGAACTGGCGGAGCAGGAGGTCTTCGGCGTCCATGGTGACGTTGGTCTCCAGGTCGCCCTTCCACCAGCCTTCGGCGTCCTGGCGGCCGAGGAGGTGGGCGACGGAGAGCCGGGCGGCCCGCTCGGCGGCCTCGTCGAGTCCGTCCGCTCCGATGGCGGGCGCGTCGCCGGTGGTGGTCGTCATGGCCTCGGCGGCCGGAGGAGCTCCGGGGGCCGGGGTGGTCGTGACGGTGCCGGTCGGGGGCGCGCCGGCGGCGGTCGCCGTCCCGGTGAAAGCCGTTCCCGGCGGATCGCCGACGGTCCCGGTGAGCGACTCGCCGAGGGAGTCGCCGAGCGAGCCGCTGAGCGACTCGGTGCGCGAGTCTCCGAGCAACTCGGTGCGCGAGTCGGTGTGCGAGTCGCCGATCGGATCGATGGCCGGATCAGGGCTCGGATCGGTGGTCGTGTCGCTGGCCGCGGCCGCCCGGGGTCCCATGGCCCCGGCGTTCCCGTCGGTCGTCGCTGTCATGGCGTCCCCTTCGCAGTTGAGTGTGCTTACGCGTACTTCTGCTTTCTCGGGTCTGCCGTCGGCCGGTGCCCGGTGGCACCGGCCGGCGACTGCGCAGCTATATCAGAGCGATGGTGATCATCTCTTCCGCACGACGACGAAATCGGCCAGTGCCACGAGCTGTTCCCGGACATGCTCGGGCAGCTCCACCTCGTGCAGCGCGCCGATGGCGATGGCGTGCTGGCGGCGGGCTTCCTGGGAGGTCCACTCCCGGCCGCCGGCCTCCTCGATGAGGGCGGCGCGGGTGGCGAACTCCTCCTCGGAGAAGGAGTCGAACTCGGTGCTCTTGGCGTCGGCCGCGAGCAGCCCGGCGAGCCGCTCGGAGGCCGGACCGCCCGCCGCGAGGGCGGCGACGACCGGCAGCGACTTCTTGCGCTGGCGCAGGTCGCTCCAGGTCTGCTTGCCGGTGGACTCCGGGTCGCCCCAGATGCCGAGGAGGTCGTCGACGGCCTGGAACGCGAGGCCCAGGTGGTAGCCGTACTCCTCCAGCTTGTCGGCGGTGCGGTCGTCGGCGCCGCCGAGGACGGCACCGATGGAGACGGCGCAGGCGATCAGGGCGCCGGTCTTGTTGCCCTCCATCACCAGGCACTCCTCGACGCTGACGCGCTCGCGGTGCTCGTAGGAGATGTCCTGCGCCTGCCCGTCGATGAGCTTGCGGGTGGCGGTGGTCAGCCGGCGGGTGGCGCGGCCGGCCTCGACGGTGCCGAGTTCGAGCAGCAGCTCGTTGGCGAGGGCGAAGAGCGCGTCGCCGACAAGGATGGCCTGGGCCGGGCCGTGCACCTTCCAGACGGTGTCGCGGTGCCGTCGCTGCTCGTCGCCGTCCATCAGGTCGTCGTGCAGCAGCGAGAAGTTGTGCACCAGCTCCACGGCGACGGCGCCGACGACACCGACCTCGGGGGCGGCGCCCGCGGCCTCGGCCGAGATCAGCGCGAGCGCGGGGCGCACGGCCTTGCCGCTGTCGGCCTCGGTCGGGTTGCCGTCGGCGTCGATCCAGCCGAAGTGGTAGGCGGCCACGGTGTCCATCGGCGGCGCGAGGCGGTCGACGGCCGCCCGCATCACAGGCGTGGACAGGGCGCGGCCCCGCTCCAGCAGTGCGGCGACGTCCGCGGTGTCGACGGCCGGATTCCCCGGGGGCACAGTCGGCACGGTTTCTCCTCTAGTTCCGGTACTCACACTCATGCCGCCTCCTGCAGCGGATGGTCATAGGGGCGGCCGAGTGCGCGGAGCGCGGCGCTCGCGGCGGTGAAGCCGCTGCGCACGGCGCCCTCCATGGTCGCGGGCCAGCCGGTGGCGGTCCACGCGCCGGCCAGGTAGAGGCCGGGAGCGTGGGTACGGGCGCCGGGGCGGAGCCGGCCGACGCCAGGGGTGGGGGCGAACGTGGCGGTGCGTTCGCGGGTCACGAAGAAGTCCCGGACACCGGCGCCCCGGGCGGCGGGCAGCAGCCGTTCCAGTTCGGGCAGGTAGCGGGCGCGCAGCGCGGCGACGGGTTCGTCGATGTCGTCCTGGGCGGCGGACTGGGAGATCGCGAGGTACTGGCCGGGGCCCGTCAGACCGGAGGACTCGGTGCGGTCGAAGACCCACTGGACCGGGGAGCCGAGCGCGGTGAAGAACGGCTGCCGGAGCACCTTGCGGTCGTAGACGACGTGCAGGTTGAGGATGGGCGCGGTGTCGATGCGAAGGAGCCGGCCGGGGTCGTCGAGGGCGCCGTCGGGCAGCAGCGCGTGGGTCTCGTGCTGCGGTACGGCGAGGACGACGGCGTCGGCGCGGAGCGTCTCCCCCGGGGTCTCCACCGTCCAGGTGCCGTCGTCGGCGCGGCTGATCCGCTCGACCTTGGCGCGCAGTTCGGTACGGATACCGGCCGAGTCCAGCGCCTTGTGGGCGAGGGTGTCGTGCAGCTCGCCGAGCGGGACACGGGCCCAGCCGATGTCGGCGGCGCCGTTGTCGGAGAGCAGCCCGGTCTTGAAGACCATGGCGGCCAGAGCGAGGGAGGCGTGCGGGGCGGTGGCGTTGAGGGTGGCGACGCCGACCAGGTCCCACAGCGCCTCGACGGTCCGCTCGGACTGGCCGTGCCGGCGCAGCCAGGCGGCGAAGTCGATGTCGTCGAGGGCGGGGTCGGCGAGGTCGAGCGCACGCAGCGCGAGCGCGGCCCGGCCGACGCTCGCGCGTTCGGCGAGCGACAGGTGCGGATAGGTGGCGAGGCTCCAGCCGAGGTGCAGGGGGACGGGCAGCCCGGTGCGCCGCAGCCGGCCGAGCCGGGGTCCGCGGGGGTGGCCGACGTCGAGTACGGGCACGTCGAGGCGCGGCTGGACGGGGGCGAGGTGGGCGCCCTGGATCCGGTCGAGGAACCAGCGGTACGCGGTGCAGCAGCGCAGGTAGACGTGCTGTCCGTTGTCCACGCTGAGGTCGCCGCGGCGGAACGAGAAGGCGAGGCCGCCCAGGCGGGGCCGGCCTTCGAGCAGCGTGACCCGCAGCCCGGCCTCGGCCAGCTGGAGGGCGCTGGTCACCCCGGCGAGCCCGCCGCCGACGACGACGGCGTGCGGACGCCCGTCGTCGTGCGGACGCCCGTCGTCGTGCGCGGAGATGCCGGTGGCCTGACCGGCCCCGGCGCGCGCGGTGTCGTCGGCGGTCATGCGGTCTCCTCCCCGTGCGGGTGACGCGGTGCCCCGGTGAGGGACGCGAGGACGGCGGCCCGGGTTGTCCGGGCGGGCCTCACGCGGGCCTCCTGACCGTACGCCGGGAGACATGGCGGGCGTCGAGGCCGGACAGACCGCGCACCGCGACGTACGCCTTCTCGTGGCCGGGCAGCGAGACCCGGCCGCGCAGGACGGCGGCGGGGTCGCGGGCGATGCGGTCGAGCAGCCGGCGGTAGATGCCGGCCATGGCGGCGACGCAGGCGCCGCTGCGCCGGTCGAGCATCGGCAGCAGCCGGTAGCCCTCGGCGAACAGGGCGCGGGCACGGCGGACCTGGAAGTGGACGAGCCCGTCGAAGTCGGCGCCGGGGGGCGGGGTGTCGGCGGCGAAGCCGTCGGCGCAGCCGAACTTGGCGAGGTCGTCGGAGGGCAGATAGGTACGGCCGCCCAGGGCGTCCTCGCGGACGTCGCGCAGGATGTTGGTGAGCTGGAGGGCGAGCCCGAGGGTGTCCGCGTACTCCGCCGCCTTGTCGGCCCGGTCGGTGCCGGGCTGGGTGCCGAAGACGCCGAGCGAGAGCCGCCCGATGGCACCGGCCACACAGCGGCAGTAGACCTTGAGGTCGTCCCAGGTCTCGTAGCTCCGCCCGTGGACGTCCATGAGGACGCCGTCGATGAGCTCGTCGAGCCCGCCGAGCGGGATCGGGAAGCGCCGGGCGGCGTCGGCGAGGGCGACGGCGACCGGGTCGGTGTCGTCCTCGTGGACCCGGCCGGCCCGGATACGGCCGAGCAGGGCGCGGGTGGCCTCCAGGCGCTCCTGCTTCTCGGCGGGCGGCAGCGGGCCGTCGCCGATGTCGTCGACCCGCCGGGAGAAGGCGTACAGGGCCGACATGGCCTGGCGCTTCTCGGTCGGCAGGAGCCGGATGCCGTACGCGAAGTTCCGGGCCTGCTGCCCGGTCACCGCCTCGCAGTAGCTGTACGCGGCCTGGACCGGCGCGGACGGCTGGGACTGTCCCTCCACTTTCCGGTTCACCCCTCTCTCCGCGCCGCGAGCAGGACGGCGCCCGCTCGGCGCATCACACTCGTTTTGGCGGCCTTGGGCGGCCCGGGCAGGACGTCGTAGCCGGCGTCGGCGATCGCGTCGAGTGCCGCGTACCCCCCGGCGGTGAAACCGGCGAGGAGCAGCCGCAGCCGGCCGTGGACGCTGCCGACGAGCGGGGCACCGGCGTCGAGCAGGCCGCGCGCGCGGTCCGCCTCGAAGGCGATCAGGGCACGCACGGAGGCACCGGCCGTGGGACGGGCCAGGTCGTCCTCGGTGACGTGGAAGCGGTCGAGGTCCTCGGCGGGCAGATAGATCCGGTCTCGGCCGAGGTCCTCGGCGACGTCCTGGAGGTGTTCGACGATCTGGAGCGCGGTGCAGATCGCGTCGGAACGGCGGATCCGCTCGGGGGTGGCGGTGCCGGTGAGGGCGAGGACGAGCCGGCCGACGGGGTTGGCCGACAGCTCGCAGTAGGCGAGCAGGTCGTCGTAGCTCTCGTAGCGGCGGACCAGCTGGTCCTGGCGATTGGCGGCGACCAGGCCGAGGAACGGCGCGGGGTCGAGCCGGTGCCGGGCGACGGTGGGACCGAGCGCGCGCAGCAGCGGGTGGTGGGCGGGGCCGTCCCCGGGGGCGAAGACCCGCTTGAGGTCGGCTTCGAAGGCGTCGAGCAGGACGAGCCGGTCGGCGGCCCGCTCGGGCGGGACGCCGAGGTGGGCGGCGTCGGCGCCACCGGGGGCGAGGTCGCCGTCGCCGATGTCGTCGACGAGGCGGGCGAAGCCGTAGACGGCCATGAGGTCCTCGCGCCAGGCGCGCGGCAGGAAGAAAGGAGCCACGGGGAAGTTCTCGTCCGCGGCCTTGCCGAGTGTGGTGCGCGAGGAGTCGTCAGGGCGCTCCTGCCGGGTTCCCTTCACCGGCGGCTGCCCGACGCGCGGACGGCGACACCCTCGTGGAGCCGGAGATTCTGCGTCATGGCCGTCACATCTCCCGTTCTACACTGCGGACGCAATCCATCCTATTTCGGACACGCCGCCCCGACCCCCGGCGCATCGCCCGGTGCTGGGCGCCGAGGGGATTGCCCCCACTTGCCGCGAAACAGACCGGTACAGCTTACGTGGTTGGCATCCCTGCCTGGTGACAGGGGGTCGCCCCCGCAGGGGAACGTACGTGAGTGTGCCAACCTTCCCATGAAAACCGGAAGTTGATTGTTTCGTTATCTTCAAGGGGCGCGGGTGCCCGAGACGACCATCGCCAGGGTGGACTCCACGACGTCGTCACGGCGCTGGGCCGGGAGGCGGCGCAGCGGGCCTTCGAGAAGCAGCAGCGACAGGCCGTGGACGGCCGACCAGGCGGCGACCTCGGCGGCCGGCCGGCTGGCGCGCGGGGGCCGGGCGGCGGCGGACACGGCGGCGAGGGCGTCGGTGAGCAGGCCGAAGGCCCGTACCCCCGCTCCGGCGGGACCGCAGTCCGCGCCGTCGCGCTCCGGGGCCGTGCCGGTGCCGACGCCGAGGGCGGCAGCGTCAGCGCCGTCGATTCCGGCGGCATGGGCCGCTTCGACGGCATGGCCGGCGAGACGGCCGGCCCCGCCTCGGCCGCCGGGTTCGGTGCGGGGGGCGCTGAAGGCGGAGCGGTACAGGCCCGGCTGTTCGACGGCGAAGGCCACGTAGCCGCGGCACAGGGCGGCGAGCCGGGCCTCGGCGGTGAGCGGAGAGCCGTCGGCGCGCGGCCGGGCCGCGGTGTCCTCCATGGCGTCGGCCAGCGCTTGGCGGGCATGCTCGCGGACGGCGGCGAGGAGCGCGCCGCGGCCCTCGAAGTGCCGGTAGGCGGCGGTGGGCGAGACACCGACGCGGCGGGCGGCCTCGCGCAGCACGACCCGCTCGGGGCCGCCTTCGGTGGCCAGGTCGACGGCCGCGCCGATGAGGGCGTTGCGCAGGTCGCCGTGGTGGTAGGTCTTGCCTCCCGGGATGGCTGCCATGGGGGCCATCCTGCCCGATGTTGACCGCATGAACATCCCGTCGGGGAGCGCGCCGCGCAAAAAACGGACGCATGGACTCCGGCCCTCCGTGATCGCGCGCCCCCGCCGCGCCGGCGGCACACGGGCCGGTCACCGACGCTCGAACAAGAAAAACGGACGAGGGTGCACGAGGGGGGAACGAGGGGATCAAAGCGACCGCCCCCGCCGCTCGGTGCGGCGGGGGCGGTCGGAGCGCACGGGCCCGGGGGCCGCTTGGGGCGGCCCCTGAGGTGCTACTTGCCGGTCTCGCGCTCGTATGCCTTGATGACCTCGTCGGTCGGGCCGTCCATCAACAGCTCGCCCTTCTCCAGCCACAGCACCCGGTCGCAGGTGTCCCGGATCGACTTGTTGCTGTGACTGACCAGGAAGACCGTGCCGGCCTCCTTGCGCAGCTCGCGGATGCGCTCCTCGGAGCGGATCTGGAACTTGCGGTCGCCGGTCGCGAGCGCCTCGTCGATCATGAGGACGTCGTGCTGCTTGGCGGCGGCGATGGCGAAGCGCAGCCGGGCGCCCATGCCGGACGAGTAGGTCCGCATCGGCAGCGAGATGAAGTCGCCCTTCTCGTTGATCCCGGAGAAGTCGACGATCCCCTGGTAGCGCTCCTTTATCTCCTCGCGGCTCATGCCCATGGCGAGACCGCCGAGGATGACGTTGCGCTCGCCGGTCAGGTCGCTCATCAGCGCCGCGTTGACGCCGAGCAGCGAGGGCTGGCCGTCGGTGAAGATCTTGCCGCTCTCGGTGGGCAGCAGACCCGCGATGGCACGCAGCAGGGTCGACTTGCCGGAGCCGTTGGTGCCGATGAGGCCGATGGCCTCGCCCCGGTAGGCGGTGAAGGAGACACCGCGCACGGCGTGCACCTTGCGCACGCCGCGCTCGGACTGCCCCTTGCGGCGCTTGAGGATCCGGCTGAGCGCGGCGGTGGCACTGCCCCTGCCGCCCGCGCCGCCGTTGACCCGGTAGACGATGTGGACGTCGTCCGCGATGACGGTGGGCACCCGGCCCTGGTTCTGATCAGCCACGGCCGTACCTCTCCTCGGCCTTCCAGAAGTAGACGAAGCCGCCGATGCCGATCGCCACGGACCAGGCCAGCGCGGCGAACCAGACGTGCGACGGCAGGTTCTGGGAGCCGTAGCCGTCGATCAGCGCGAACCGGATCAGGTCCATGTACAGCGCGGCCGGGTTGTACTGGAGCAGGTCCGCGATCCAGGCGGGCTTGTCCTTCAGCATCACGGGGATGGAGAACATGACGCCCGACGCGTACATCCAGGTGCGCATGATGAACGGCATCAGCTGGGCGAGGTCGGGGGTCTTGGCGCCCATCCTGGCCACGATCATGGCGAGGCCCGCGTTGAACAGGAACTGCAGCACCAGCGCCGGGACCACCAGCAGCCAGCTCGGCGACGGGAAGCTGCCGAAGGCGACCGCGATGCCCGCGAGCACGACCATCGAGAACAGCAGCTGCTGAAGCTGCTGCAGCGCGAACGAGATCGGCAGCGAGGCCCGCGGGAAGTGCAGCGCCCGCACCAGGCCGAGGTTGCCGGAGATCGCCCGGACACCGGCCATCACCGAGCTCTGCGTGAAGGTGAACACGAAGACACCGGTCACGAGGAACGGGATGTACACGGAGTGCGACATACCGCGACTGGTACCGATGATCACGCCGAAGATCAGGTAATAGACGCCCGCGTTCAGCAGCGGGGTCACCACCTGCCAGAGCTGGCCGAGCTTCGCCTGGCTGTACTGGGCGGTGAGCTTCGCCTGGGAGAACGCCAGGATGAAGTGGCGGCGCCCCCACAACTGGCGGATGTACTCCGCGAGCCCAGGCCTGGCGCCGCTGACCGAGAGGCCGTACCTCGCGGCCAGTTCGGCCGGACTCAGGCCGTCGTCGACGGACGGCCGGGCGCTCGTCGCGACCCCACCGTCCTGGGTTGTGTCACTCACAAGTCGAAAACTTTCGTGTTCAAGATGCGCGGCAAAGTCGGGTACCACGATGTCAGACGACCGGCGGGCGTCCCATCCGGGTCAGCCGCCACACCGTACGCCACCCCATGGGCCGCCGCGGACCGCAGGCCGTCTTCCAGCCCGCCCGGAAACCGCCGAACCACGCCTTGAGCGCGGGTCCGGAAGGCCGCCGCACCAGCGTGAGGAGCAGCCAGACGCCGAGGTAGACCGGCACGAGCAATGCGGGAAGATTACGGCGCGCCAGCCACACGCGATTGCGGGCCACGTTGAAGTGGTACGTCGCGTGCCGGGACGGTGGGGTGGTCGGGTGCAGCAGCACCATGTCGGAACGGTAGTCGATCATCCAACCCGCGTCGAGCGCGCGCCAGGCGAGGTCGGTCTCCTCGTGCGCGTAGAAGAACGCGTCGGGCAGACCGCCGACTTCGGCGAAGACCTTGGTGCGCACCGCGTTGGCGCCGCCCAGGAAGGTGGTCACCCGCGAGGAGCGCATCGGGTCCGAGGCCCGCAGCCTCGGCACGTGCCGGCGCTGGGTCTGTCCCGTCTCCGGATCGGCGATCCGGAAGCTGACGATGCCGAGCTTCGGGTCCGCGGTGAACGCCTGGCGGATCAGCTCGCCGGTGTCGGTGTTGGCGAGCAGCCCGTCGTCGTCCAGGAAGAGCAGGGCGTCGACGTCGGTGCCGCCGGGGCCGAAGGCCTCGATGCCGACGTTGCGGCCGCCGGGGATGCCGAGGTTCTCCGGCAGGGTGATCGAGCGGACGCCCTCGGGCAGTCCGGGGATCTCGACTCCCTGGCCGACCACGACGACCTCGATGGGGTCGCCCTCCTGTCGGGCCACGGAGTCGAGCAGGGCGCGCAGGTCGTCGGGGCGGTTGCCCATGGTGATGACGACCGCGCCCAGCTTCATCGGTTCGGTCATGGTGCCGGTCCTCACTTGAGCCTGCTGGAGGCGAGGATCGACACCAGGTGCAGCACGGTCTGGAGCAGCGCGATGCCGGCCAGCACGGCGACGCCGAGCCGGGAGAAGTACAGGTCGCCCCGGATCTGGTCCAGGATCGCGAGGACCAGGATCAGCAGGGACGCCTCGATGCCGAGGATCAGCCGGTGGAACTTGAGCGCGGCCGCGGCCCGGCGGGCCAGTGCCATGCCGGAGGAGCGCGGCTCGGCGGCCGCTTCCTTGACCGGCGGCAGTCCGCCCTGGTGCCGGGCGACGCCGACGAGGTCGGTCTCCGCCTTGATCAGGATGGCGCCGAGCGCGGCGAGGGTGCCGAGGAAGGCCCACAGCCAGTCGATCCGGCCGCCGCCCCACAGGTCGGCGGCGCGCAGCCCGAAGCCGACGAGCACGGCCGCGTCGCACAGGTAGGCGCCGACCCGGTCGAGGTAGACACCGCCCAGCGAGAACTGCTTCTTCCAGCGGGCCAGCTCGCCGTCGACGCAGTCGAGCAGCAGGTAGAGCTGGACGGCGACGACACCGAGGACCGCGCCCCAGACACCGGGGACGAGCAGCGCCGGAGCGGCGAGCACGCCGGCGAGGGTCATCAGGTACGTCAGCTGGTTCGGCGTCACCCGGGTGTTCGCCAGCTGCCGGGTGATCCGCAGCGAGATCTCCCGCATGTAGAGGCGGCCACCCCAGTGTTCGCCGCTGCGCCGGTCCTTCACACCCGGGGGGTGGACGACCGGACGCAGCTCAGCTACCGATGGTTTGTGCATAGTCGGCGTATGCGTCCCTGATCTCGTCGGCGGACAGGTCGAGGTGTTCGAGGATGGTGTAGCGCCCGGGGCGGGTCTGCGGGGCGAACTCCACGGCGCGGACGAACTCGTCCACGCTGAAGCCCATCTCCTCCGGGGACACCGGCAGCCCGTGCCGGCGCAGGGTGGCGACCATCCGCGCGGAGTCGTCGCGGGCCCCGCGCAGGTGCATGGCGAAGGCGGCGCCGAGGCCGCACTGCTCGCCGTGGCTGGCCGCGCGCGTCGGGTAGAGCAGGTCGAAGGCGTGGCTGATCTCGTGGCAGGCGCCCGAGGAGGGGCGGCTGTCGCCACTGATCGACATGGCGATGCCGGACATCACCAGGCCCTCGGAGAGGGTGACCAGGAAGTCGTCCTCGCCGACCCCGCCGGGGTGCCGGAGCACCGCCTCGCCCGCGCTGCGGGCCATGGCGGCGGCCAGGCCGTCGACCTTCTCGCCGGTCTCGCGGTGGGACAGCTCCCAGTCCGCGATGGCGGAGATGTTGGAGATGGCGTCGCCGATGCCGGAGCGGACGAAGCGCGCCGGGGCGTCCCGGATCACGTCGAGGTCGATGACCAGCGCGATCGGGGTGGGCACCCCGTAGGAGCCGCGTCCGTTGTCGTTGTCCAGGGTGGAGATCGGCGAGCAGATGCCGTCGTGCGACAGGTTGGTGGCGATGGCCACCAGCGGCAGCCCGACCCGGGCCGCCGCGTACTTGGTCACATCGATGATCTTGCCGCCGCCGAGCGCCACGACCGCGTCGTAGCGCTTGCCGCGCATGGCGTCGGCCAGCTTGACGGCCTCGTCGATGGTGCCGCCCGAGACCGGGTACCAGTCGGCGCGCGGCATCTCCGGGGCGAAGCGGTCACGCAGCTTCAGGCCGGAGCCGCTGCTGATGGCGACCGCGATCCGCCCGTTGCTGGAGATCCGCTGGTCCGCGAGGAGCGCGGACAGGTCGTCCAGCGCTCCCCCGCGGATGTCGACGACGACCGGCGACGGAATGAGCCGGGTCAGTACTGGCACGCGATGTCCCGGCCCTTCGCGAGGTCGTCGTGGTTGTCGATCTCGACCCACTTGACGTCGCCGATGGGCTCCACGTCGATGGCGAAGCCGCGGTTCACCAGCTCCTGGTAGCCGTCCTCGTAGTACAGGTCGGGGTCGCGCTCGAAGGTGGTCTTCAGGGCGTCGGCCAGCTCCTCGGCGGCCTCGGCCTCGATGAGGGTGACACCGATGTACTCGCCCGTCGCGTCGGCCGGGTCCATCAGCTTGGTGATCCTCGTGACGCCCTTGCCCTCGGCGGTGACGACCTTCATCTCCTCGTCGGCGAGGTTCTTCACCGTGTCGAGGGCGAGGATGATCTTCCGGCCCTCGCCGCGGGCGGCGAGCAGCGTCTTCTCCACGGAGACCGGGTGCACGGTGTCGCCGTTGGCGAGGATCACGCCCTGCTTCAGGACGTCACGGGCGCACCACAGGGAGTAGGCGTTGTTCCACTCCTCGGCCTTGTCGTTGTCGATGAGGGTCAGCTTGAGGCCGTACTTCGACTCCAGCTGCTCCTTGCGCGCGTACACGGCCTCCTTGCGGTAGCCGACGACGATCGCGACCTCTTCGAGGCCGACCTCGGCGAAGTTCTTCAGCGTGAGGTCGAGGACGGTCAGCGAACCGTCGCCGGCCGGGTCCACGGGCACGAGGGCCTTCGGAAGGGTGTCGGTGTAGGGGCGCAGACGCCGTCCGGCACCGGCTGCCAGTACGAGGCCAATCATGCTGTCTCTCCTTCGTCGTGTACGGCGGGCGCCCCGGAGGAGACCCAGAAACGGATCGACTCCACGAGCGCCACGAGACCCACGGCGACCGCGAGGGCGGTCAGTGCCGTGGTGAGGTCATTGCCACGGTTCGCCAGCAGGGCGGCGAGGACGGCCACCACGAGGGTGCGTCCCTCGTGACCGCCGAGGACGCGCACCAGCCAGGCGGGCGGCGCGCCGGCGTTGCCGCGAATGCGGTACACCGTGTCGTAGTGATGGTAGGCGACCGCCGCGACCAGCCCGAATGCGGCCGGAAGGGCCTGGGCGGCGTCGGAGACGGCGGCCAGGGCGAGGATCGTTCCGTACTCGGCGGCACGGAAGAGCGGCGGTACGAGCCAGTCGAGCGCGCCCTTCAGCGGGGCGGCCACGGCCTGCCCGGCCCAGAAGGCGTACGCGACGGCGGCGGCCACCGTGGCCCAGCCGGGGCCGGTCACCAGGGCGCAGACCAGCACGCAGACCGCGCCGAACAGCGCGAACAGCGGCGCCGTGAGGCCCTTGGCCCGGTCGCGGCGGAACATCCGGGCGACGGCCGAGGCGAGCGGGCCGGAGTCGGCGAGCGCGGCGAGGGCCTCGGCGGCGCGGTCGGTGCGCGGGGCCTTGCGGCCGACCGAGCGCAGCAGCCGGCCGGCGGTGGTGTAGCAGGCGCCGAAGGCACAGCCGACGATCAGCGCCCAGAAGACGATCCGGGGGCTGGTGAGGGCGGTGAGGACGGCGATCATCGCCCAGCGCTCGCCGATCGGCAGGATGATCATGCGCCGGGCCCAGACCGTCCAGCCGACGCTGTCGAGCCGGCTGGAGACGCCCAGGCTGGTCTTGGCGGTGGATCCGGCGCTCGCGGCGTCGTTCGTGTTCGCCTCGTTGAAGGCGAAGTCCACGACGTGGCGGCAGGTCATGAGGACCATGGCGCCCAGCGCGAGGGCCCAGACGTCGTCGCCGCCCCGGGCCGCGCCGAGCGCGAGACCGGCGTAGAAGGCGTACTCCTTGGCGCGGTCGAAGGTGGCGTCGAGCCAGGCGCCCATCGTCGAGTACTTCAGCGCGTACCGGGCGAGCTGCCCGTCCGTGCAGTCCAGGACGAAGGAGACGAGCAGCAGCACACCGGCGGCCACGAAACCCGCGCGCTCGCCGGTGGCGGCGCAGCCGGCCGCGATCAGCGCGGTGAGCAGCGAGGCGGTGGTGACCTGGTTGGGGGTCAGTCCGCGGCGCGCGCACCAACGGGCGATGTAGCGCGAGTACGGGCTGATGAAGAAGGTCGTGAAGAAGCCGTCGTGGGCCTTGACCGCGGAGCGCAGGCGTACGGCTTCGTCGTCGACGGCCTCGACGGCGGCGCGCGCCTCGTGGCGGGCCGCCGGGTCGGTGGGGACGGCGGCGACGAGGGAGCCGAGCTGCGGGCGGTGGACGGCGACGCCGTCGGCGTCGAGCGCGTCGGCGAGGGTGTCGGCGAGGCTGTCGGCCGGGGCCTGCGCGGTGGCCGGTCCGCCGTCGCGCGCGGGCGCGGGAGCGGGGTCCTGTCCGGCGCTCTGCCCGGGGGCACCGGCGTCCGGGGCAAGGTCGCCCGTGCCGCGTTCGGCGGGCGCGCTCCGCTCGGCCGAGGCCAGGGCGCGGTCGAGGGCCGGCCGGGCCTCGGGCTGTACGGCGAGCGCGCCGGCCACGGCGGCGGCCGGGAAGCGGGGGTCGGTGAGGGCCAGGCGCAACGCGTGCGGGTGACCGACGAAACGGGGGTCCACCAGGGCGACCCGCGTTCCGGCGGGCACCCGGGCGAGCAGGGCGCCCGTGTCGTGGGGGCCGGAGGCGGTCTCGACCCGGAAGCCGAGGGACCGCAGATCGGCGTCGAGCGACGATCCGGGTACCGGCGGGCCGGTGAGGATGGCGGTCGACAGGGCGAACTCACTCCTTGGAGCTGACGGACGGGCCGCGGGACCCATGACTCGGCCCCGGGCGCGGCGACACGGCCCGGCACCGGGCGGCGGCACGTCGGCTGAGGCTATCGGATGACGGAAGCCCGAGTTCACCGAGGTTTCGCGGTACCGCCTCCGCACGGTCGTCCCACTGTCGAACAAGTGGGTCGACCTCGCGTTCCTCATCATGGGTGATCAACCGTCCGGGTCACAAAACCGCGCCTGGGCGCGCGGTCGCCCGCCCCGGCGACGACGATCGGACACGTGTCTCCACGTTTTTCATCACCGCAGGTCAGAGCATATGACAACGGTGTTCAGTACCGTGTTGCACATACCCCCCACCCGTAGTTCACTGGCGAATCGGAGCACCGGACGACGGCACGACACCACACGCGACGACACGATCGGGAGGCCACGCCATGGGGGCTGGACACGACCACGGACACAGCCACGGCGGCCCCCCGCCGACCGGCACCGCGGCCGCCGCGTACCGGAACCGACTGCGCATCGCACTCGGCATCACGCTCTCCGTGATGGTGGTGGAGATCATCGGCGGCATGGTCGCCGACTCCCTCGCCCTGATCGCGGACGCGGCCCACATGGCGACCGACGCCGTCGGCCTCGGCATGGCCCTGCTCGCCATCCACTTCGCCAACCGGCCGCCGAGCGGCAACCGCACCTTCGGCTACGCGCGCGCCGAGATCCTGGCCGCGCTCGCCAACTGTCTGCTGCTCCTCGGCGTCGGCGGATACGTCCTGTTCGAGGCGATCGGACGGTTCCTCGAACCGGCCGAGACCCGGGGCGGCCTCACCATCGCCTTCGCGCTGGTCGGCCTGGTCGCCAATGTGATCTCGCTGTCCCTGCTGATGCGCGGCCAGCAGGAGAGCCTGAACGTCCGCGGCGCCTACCTGGAGGTCCTGGCCGACGCGCTCGGCTCGGTGACGGTCCTGATCGCGGCGGGCGTCATCCTGCTCACCGGCTGGACCTACGCGGACCCGATCGCCTCGCTCGTCATCGGTCTGATGATCGTGCCGCGTACGGTGAAACTGCTGCGGGAGACGCTCGACGTCCTGCTGGAGTCGGCCCCCAAGGGCGTCGACATGGCCGAGGTACGGGCACACATCCTGGGCCTGCCGGGCGTCGAGGACGTCCACGATCTGCACGCCTGGACGATCACCTCGGGCCTGCCGGTGCTCTCCGCGCACGTGGTGGTGGCCCCGGACGCGCTGGACGCGGTGGGCCACGAGGAAATGCTGCACGCGCTCCAGGGCTGCCTCGGCTCGCACTTCGACGTGGAGCACTGCACCTTCCAGCTGGAGCCGGCCGGGCACGCCGCGCACGAGGCGAAGCTCTGCCTGTGAGCCGTGGCCGGTGAACTGTGGCTGGTGAACTGTGACCTGTGGCCGGTGAACGGGCGGGGTCCGCGACCGGGCAGGGCTGTTAGCCTGCCGGGCACGGCGCGTACGTGCCCGCGCAGCGGGCCCGTGGTACACCCGCGGGGAATCCGAAGAGAGGGGCTGGGGTCGATGACCGTCGCGAGGGAGGCCGCCCACGGTGGCGGCATCCGGTCCAGCCTTTCGCTTCCGGGTCTCCGGCCGGCCTGACCTCCGTCTTCGGGACGTACCCCCGGGACATCCGCGGAATTCTCCCGGATGCCCGGGCGTCCTCGCGCGGCCGGGACCCCTCATCTCCCGACAAGGGGTTTCCCACGTTGTCCGATCACGACAGCACCCAGAACACTCCGTACCAGGCTTTCTTCACCCTGCACCACGGTCTGCCGAGGCAGGGCCCCGGCTCCGACGCCACGACCCGGCGGCTGCTCGCCCTGGCCGGCCCGCTGCCCGAGCGGCCGCGCGTGCTCGACCTCGGCTGCGGCCCCGGCCGCTCCGCCCTGCTGCTCGCCGAGGCGGGCGCCGAGGTGACCGCCGTCGACCTGCACGAGCCGTTCCTGGCCGAGCTGCGGACGGCGGCCGACGCCCGCGGGCTCAGCGACCGGATCCGTACCGTTCGGGCCGACATGGGCGCGCTCGACCTGCCCGACGGCTCCTTCGACCTGGTCTGGGCCGAGAGCTCGGTCTTCGTCCTCGGTTTCGACCGGGCGCTCGCCGACTGGCGGCGGCTCCTGGCCCCCGGCGGCACCCTCGTCCTCACCGAGTGCGTGTGGACCACCGCCGAGCCGTCCCCAGGCGCCCGTGCCTTCTGGGACGCGCGGTATCCACTGCGGACCGTCGCCGCGAACACGGCGGCGGCCGTCGCCGCCGGCTATCACGTCCTCGGCCTCGTCCCGCAGCCGGAGAGCGACTGGGACGAGTACTACGACCCGCTGGCCGAGCGGGCCGACGCGGCGGACACCACCGCGCCCGGCATGGCCGAGGCCCTGGCCGAGACCCGCGCCGAGATCGCGATGCGCCGGGCACACGGCGCCGACTACGGTTACACCGGCTTCGTCCTGCGCCCCGCGGATCCACGCTGGCGGACCCGCGCGGAGACCGGGGCCGACCGCGGTGCCGTACGGGAGGTCGTCACGGCGGCCTTCCCGACCCCGGACGAGGCACGGCTCGTCGACGCGCTGCGCGCCGACGAGGATGCCTGGCTGCCCGGTCTGTCGTACGTGGCGGAGGCGCCGGACGGGACGATCGCGGCGTACGCCCTGATCACCCGGTGCCGGGTGGACGGTGCCCCGGCGGCGGCGCTCGCCCCGGTCGCGGTCGCCCCCGCCCACCAGCGCTCGGGCGCCGGGCAGGCCGTCGTCCGGGCCGCCCTGGACGCGGCGCGGCTGAGCGGGGAGCGGCTGGTGCTGGTCCTCGGGCACCCGGAGTACTACCCGCGCTTTGGCTTCGTACGTGCGTCCGCGTATGGGATCAAGCCAGCCTTCACTGTTCCGGACGAAGCGATGATGGCACTCGACCTGGACGGTTCCGGCGCCGTTGCCGGGGGCACGATCAGCTATCCCGTGGCTTTCGGGGTCTGAGCGCGGGGCCGCTCCCACCACTTCGGGGTGTACTCCGGAGCGGTGCGGAGCGGCCATGTCCGGCCGCCGAAGTGCGGACAAGCCCGTTTTGTGCGGCAGACTGAACCAGGGGTCATCCGGCGGATCACGGTCGGACGGACCCTGGCCCCCAGGGCGAGGACCAAAGCGAAGGATGGGTATGCCGACCACACCAGCCACCCTGGCTCACAGTTCGACGAACGGCGCCGGGCCGGTCGCGGCCGAGGAGCCGATCATGCTCGAACTGGTCGACGAGGACGGCGTCACGATCGGTACGGCGGAGAAGCTGGCCGCGCACCAGGCGCCGGGGCAGCTGCACCGCGCCTTCTCCGTCTTCCTCTTCGACGAGGCCGGCCGCATGCTGCTGCAGCGCCGGGCGCTCGGGAAGTACCACTCCCCCGGCGTGTGGTCGAACACCTGCTGTGGCCACCCCTACCCGGGCGAGGCGCCGTTCGCGGCGGCGGCCCGGCGCACCTTCGAGGAGCTGGGCGTCTCGCCGTCGCTGCTCGCGGAGGCGGGTACGGTCCGCTACAACCACCCGGATCCGGCCTCGGGTCTGGTGGAGCAGGAGTTCAACCACCTCTTCGTCGGCCTGGTGCAGGAGGCTCCGCGGCCGGACCCGGAGGAGATCGGGGACACCGCCTTCGTGACGGCGGCCGAGCTGGCGGAGCGCCACGCGGCCGTGCCGTTCTCCGCCTGGTTCATGACAGTGCTGGACGCGGCGCGGCCGGCGATCAGGGAGCTGACGGGGCAGGCCGGGGGCTGGTGAACCGGACGGGCCGGGCCCCTTCGGGCCGGGCCCGGACCGTGCGTCGTACGTCGCGAGAGGCCGGACCTTCGGGTCCGGCCTCTCGGGCGTTCGGGGCTCCCGGGACTCCCCGGGGAGGGTGTCCGGCGGCCGGTGTCCGGCGGAGGTCGGCCCGGGCACGGAAAAGGGGCCCCGGCCTCGGCCGGGGCCCCGTGGATGCGGGGTGATGCGTTCGTACGGGGTGCGGTTCAGGCGGTGAGTCCGCCGAGGGTCCGGGGGCGCGGCGCGCCCTTCACAGGCCCAGGCCGACCGGGCCGCCGGGGACCCGTAGTCCGGGCGCGTGGACGCCCTGCGGGTGGGCGCCCGGTGTGGGGGCGCCCGGTGCCGGTGCTGCCGGTGCCTCGGCCGTCGCCCGGACGCCGGTGCCGGGAGGTGCCGGATGCTGTCGGGATGCCCGGGCCGGCTGCGGACCGGGTGGGGCCGCGGAGGCCGCGGCGGGCGGCGGCTCCATGGGGGCCGGGCCCGGTACGAAGGGGTTCAGGGGCAGCGCCGCCCAGATGATCTTCCCGCCGCTCGCGGTGTGCTCGACGTCGCAGGCACCGCCGGCCTCGCGGGCGATCTCACGGACCAGGAGCAGCCCTCGGCCGCCGGTCCGGCCGCAGTCGGCCTCCAGGGCCTTGGGGCGGTAGGGATGCTGGTCCTCGACGGACACCCGGATCCACTCCGCCCCGATCGCCACCTCCACCGCTATCTCCGGGGAGAGCAGCGCCGCGTGTTTGACCGCGTTGGTGACCAGCTCGGAGATGATGAGCAGGAGCCCCTGGACGATGTCGTCGTGGACCGGGACGCGCTGCCGGGTCAGGAGGTCGCGCACGGCGTGCCGGGCCTGCGGCACGGACACGTCGACCGCCGGAGCGGTGAAGCGCCAGACTCCTTCGTAGGACGATGGCCGGACAGGCACGCTCCCGCGGCTCTCCATGGTCCGGCTCCCACCCTCGTGCTCGATTGTCGCCACGGGGTCGAGTCTTGGGAATCGAGGGCCGGACCTCCGGCTACTGACCAGAAGTCGACACCTATAGGCCACATTCTGATCGGATGCGTATGACGGGGTCAGTTGTTCGACTGTTCCTGATCCCCGGCCGACTACTTCGGAGGCGGTGGCGCTGGTGTGACCATACTGACGATCCTGCGTCCGCCCACGCCCATCGCCACCAGGCCGAGCCCGTCGAAGAGCAGCGCCAGCGAGAAGAAGGTCCCGAGGACGTACAGGCTGCTGTGCGGCCAGTCGACGAGCACCAGCACGCCGAGGAGCAGCCCGAACGCGCCCTGGAGCAGCGTCCAGCCGAACTGTGGTCCGCGCACCACCACGCTCCCCACCAGCCGGAACAGCCCGCCGGTGAGGAACAGCAGCGCCGCGAACATGGTCAGTGCCTCGGCCGTCTCCACCGGGTAGCGGATGACGATGATCCCGGCGGCGATGTTCAGCGCGGCCACCACGGCCGCCAGCCAGAAGTACCCGGTGCCCCGGGACACGACGGCGTGCGCCAGCCCGACGACCCCGCCGATCAGCAGCAGCCAGCCGAAGAGCAGCATGGAGGTGAGGGTGGCGACCCCGGTGTAGATCAGACCGACGATCCCGCCGACGACGAGCAGGGCGCCGAGCCCCGCGAGCAGACCGAAGTCACGGCTGAGCCGCTTTCCCTCCCGTGTCGTCCCCGCCGCGGCGTCCGGCGAGCCCGCCGGACCGGGGTGCGTCTTCCTGCGGGCCATGGGCGTACCTCCTCGTACCCCCCGGACCCCTTCTTGATCGTACGTACGGGCCGCCCGGATAGCATCCGGCGCATGGAGCCGCAGCTGACCGTCAGCGTCGCCGACGAGGTCGCCACCGTCGTCATCGACCACCCCGCCAAACGCAACGCCATGACCGCCGGCATGTGGCGCTCGCTGCCCGGTCTGCTCGCGCCGCTCGCCGCCGACCCCGCCGTCCGGGCGCTGGTGCTCACCGGCGCGGGCCCGACCTTCTGCGCCGGCGCCGACATCTCCACCCTGGGCGAGCCGGGTGACGACCAGCAGACGCTCGCGACGCTGGCCGAGGAGGCGCTGGCCGCGTTCCCGAAGCCGACCCTGGCCGCCGTGCGCGGCTACTGCGTCGGCGGCGGCAGCCAGCTCGCCGCCGCGTGCGATCTGCGTTTCGCCGAGGAGGGCGCCCGTTTCGGGGTGACCCCGGCCAAGCTCGGCATCGTCTATCCGGCCTCCTCGACCCGGCGGCTCACCGCGCTCGTCGGCCCCTCCGCCGCCAAGTACCTGTTGTTCTCGGGCGAGTTGATCGACACCGAGCGGGCGCTGCGCACCGGGCTCGTCGACGAGGTCCTGCCGGCCGGTGAACTCGGCGAGCGGGTGGCCGAGTTCACCCGTACCCTCGTCTCCCGCTCGCTGCTCACCCAGGCCGCGGCCAAGGAGTTCGCGAACGGCCGCACCGACCGGGACGCGCACTGGGCCGGGCGGGCGCACGGCAGCGACGACACCGCGGAGGGTGTCGCCGCCTTCCTGGAACGCCGGCCGCCGCGCTTCACGTACGGGCGCTGATCCACGTGCGTCCGGTGACGCACCCGCTGATCCGCGCGCGTCACCGGACGCACGAAGGGCCCTTCTCCGCGCCCTTCTAGCCGAGTTCCTCGACCCGTGTGCCACGCCAGTGCGCGACGATCCCGGCCGGGGCCTTCTCGGGCGACCCGGCGTCGTAAGGGGGCTGCGGGTCGTACTCGGTGAGGAGCTGGATGGTCTGCGCGGTCGTGTCGCCCGCGATCCGGCCGATCAGGTGCAGGGCCATGTCGATGCCGGAGGAGACACCGGCGGCCGTCACGTACTTGCCGTCGAACACCACACGCTCGGCGGTCGGTTCGGCGCCGTACGCCCGCAGTTCGTCGTACGCCAGCCAGTGGCTGGTGGCGGGCCGGCCGGTGAGCAGACCGGCCGCGCCCAGGAGCAGCGAGCCGGTGCACACCGACGTGGTCCAGGTGCTGGTGGCGTCGGCCGCGCGGAGCCAGGCGAGCAGCTCCGGATCGCCGACCGCCTCCCGCGAGCCGGGGCCGCCCGGCACCAGCACGATGTCCGGGCGCGGTACGTCCGCGAGGGCCGCGTCGGCGACCAGGGCGAGGGTGCCCTGGTCGCCTCGGACGGGGCCGGGCTCCTTGGCCACGAAGACGGTCTCGGCCCCGGGGAGGCGGGCGAGGAGTTCGTAGGGCCCGACGGCGTCGAGGCTGGTGAAGCGGTCGTAGAGAAGAATGGCGATCTGCATGTCCGTCCTTACGGTCGCAGGGGGCGGGCCGGCCGGGGCGCGGGTCGGCCGATGGGGGCGTGCGGTTCAGCCGATGGGGGCGTGCGGTTCAGCCGATGGGGGCATGGAAGCGCCGCCGGTAGTCGGCGGGCGGGGTGCCCAGGGCCTTCACGAAGGCGCGGCGCATGGCCTCCGGGGTGCCGTATCCGGCGGCGCGCGCGACCTCCTCGACACCGCGCGCGGACTCTTCCAGGAGCCGGCGGGCGTGTTCGAGGCGGACGCGGTCGACGTAACGGCCGGGGGTGGTACCGGTCTCGGCGCGGAAGGCACGCGCGAAGTGGCGCGGCGAGAGCCGGGCGCGGGCGGCGAGGACCGGGACCGACAGATCGTCCTCGGGGTGTTCGGTGATCCAGTGCTGGACGTCGCGCAGCGGTTCGCGCCGGGCGGTCTGCGCGGTCAGCGGGACGCTGAACTGGGCCTGGTTGCCCGGTCTGCGCAAGTAGACGACGAGATACCGGGCGACGGTGAGGGCCGCGTCCCGGCCCAGGTCCTCTTCGAGGAGCGCGAGCGCGAGGTCGATGCCCGCGGTGACTCCGGCGGAGGTCGCGATCCGGCCGTCCCGGACGAAGATGGGGTCCGGGTCCACCGTCACCTCGGGGTGCTCGTGGGCCAGTCCGTCGCAGGCGGACCAGTGCGTGGTCACCCGGTGTCCGTCCAGGAGACCTGCCTCGGCGAGCAGCAGCGCGCCCGTGCAGACCGCGACGAGCCGCCGCGCGTCCGGGGCGTGCGCGCGCAACCAGGCGACGAGCGCCGGATCGGGAGTGAGGGTGCCGTGACCGCCCGGCACGAGCAGGGTGTGCGGCGGGCCGTCGGCGACGGCCTCGGCGAGCGAGGTGTCCGGCAGGATCCGCAGCCCGCTGCTGGTGCGGACCGGACCGCCGTCCAGGGAGGCCGTGCGGATCCGGTACGCGCCGGGCCGGCCGGCGGCACGGGCGCCGCCGTGGAAGACCTCGACCGGTCCGGTCACGTCGAGTGTCTGCACACCGTCGAAGAGGACGACCAGGACCGGTCCCAAGTGCTGCGTCATGTCTTCATCCTTGGCGGGGCCCGGGATGGCCGCAAGGACGAGCTCCCCACCTATTCGGCCATGGCCGGGAAGCGGCCGCCGTCGAGCCGTTCCGGTTCGCCGCCGGGGACCGCTCCCCCGTGTACCGCTCGGCCGTCGCGCGAACCCCGCCAGCCGTCGCGCGCCGCGCGCGGAGTCGGGCCGGATGCCGCGTACGGGTGAGCGACCCGGCAGAATGCAACCGCAAGCTTGAGGCACGAGAAGGCGGGTCGGACATCGTGACGACGTCCATCGAAGCAAGGATCGCCGAGGAGCTCGGGGTACGCGAGCGGCAGGTGAAGGCGGCCGTCGAACTGCTCGACGGCGGTTCGACGGTGCCGTTCATCGCGCGCTACCGCAAGGAAGCGACCGAGATGCTCGACGACGCGCAGCTGCGCACTCTGGAGGAGCGGCTGCGGTATCTGCGCGAGCTGGAGGACCGGCGGGCCGCCGTCCTCGACTCCGTACGCGAACAGGGCAAGCTGACGCCCGAGCTGGAGGCACGGATCCTCGGCGCCGACACCAAGGCGCGTCTTGAGGACATCTATCTGCCGTTCAAGAAGAAGCGGCGGACCAAGGCGCAGATCGCCCGCGAGGCCGGGCTCGAACCGCTGGCCGAGGGGCTGCTCGCCGACCCGTCGGTGGCGCCGGAGGCCGCTGCGGCGGCGTTCGTGGACGCCGGCAAGGGGGTCGCGGACGCGGCCGCCGCGCTGGAGGGCGCACGCTCGATCCTCACCGAGAAGTTCTCGGAGGACGCGGACCTCATCGGCGAGCTGCGCGAGCGGATGTGGGGCCGGGGCAGGCTCGCCGCCCGGGTCCGGGAGGGCAAGGAGGAGGCGGGCGCGAAGTTCGCCGACTACTTCGACTTCTCCGAGCCGTTCACCGAGCTGCCCTCGCACCGTGTCCTCGCGATGCTGCGCGGCGAGAAGGAGGACGTGCTCAGCCTGGAGCTGGAGCCGGAGGAGCCCGCCGCGACGTCGGCGCCGTCCGTGTCGTCGGCGGTCTCGTCGTACGAGCCGATCGTCGCGCACCGGTTCGGCGTGGCCGACCGGGGGCGGCCCGGCGACAAGTGGCTGCTGGACACGGTGCGCTGGGCCTGGCGCACCCGCATCCTCGTCCACCTGGGCATCGATCTGCGGATGCGGCTGCGGACGGCCGCCGAGGACGAGTCGGTCCGGGTGTTCGCGGCGAACCTGCGCGACCTGCTGCTGGCCGCGCCGGCCGGTACCCGGGCGACGCTCGGTCTCGACCCCGGCTTCCGTACGGGCGTGAAGGTCGCCGTCGTCGACGCGACCGGCAAGGTGGTCGCCACCGACACGATCCACCCGCACGTTCCGGCGAACCGGTGGGACGAGTCGCTGGCGAGGCTGGCCAAGCTGGCGAAGGAGCACGCGGTCGAGCTGGTCGCCATCGGCAACGGCACCGCCTCACGCGAGACCGACAAGCTGGCCGGTGAACTCCTCGCCAAGCACCCCGAGTTGAAGCTGACGAAGGTGATGGTCTCGGAGGCCGGAGCCTCCGTGTACTCGGCCTCCGCGTTCGCCTCGCAGGAACTCCCGGACATGGACGTGTCGTTGCGCGGCGCGGTGTCCATCGCCCGGCGGCTCCAGGACCCGCTGGCCGAACTGGTGAAGATCGACCCGAAGTCGATCGGCGTCGGCCAGTACCAGCACGACCTGTCCGAGGTGAAGCTGTCGCGTTCCCTCGACGCGGTCGTCGAGGACTGCGTGAACGGTGTCGGCGTCGATGTCAACACCGCCTCCGCTCCGCTGCTTTCGCGGGTCTCCGGGATCAGCGCGGGACTCGCCGAGAACATCGTCGCGCACCGCGACGACCACGGCCCGTTCCGTTCCCGCAAGGCGCTGAAGGACGTGTCGCGGCTCGGCCCGAAGGCGTACGAGCAGTGCGCGGGCTTCCTGCGGATCCGGGGCGGCGACGACCCGCTCGACGCGTCCTCGGTGCACCCGGAGGCGTACCCGGTGGTGCGCCGGATGGTGAAGACCTCCGGCGGCGAGGTCGCCGCGCTGATCGGCAACACCGGTGTGCTGCGCGGCCTGCGCGCGGACGACTTCGTCGACGACACCTTCGGCCTGCCGACGGTCACCGACATCCTGAAGGAGCTGGAGAAGCCGGGCCGCGACCCGCGTCCCGCGTTCCGTACGGCCACCTTCAAGGACGGCGTCGAGAAGATCGGCGACCTGGTGGCGGGCATGGTCCTGGAGGGTGTCGTCACCAATGTCGCGGCCTTCGGCGCCTTCGTGGACGTCGGTGTGCACCAGGACGGTCTGGTGCACGTCTCCGCCATGTCGAAGACCTTCGTCAAGGATCCCCGCGAGGTGGCGAAGCCGGGCGACGTGGTGAAGGTGAAGGTCCTCGACGTCGACATCCCGCGCAAGCGGATCTCGCTGACGCTGCGCCTGGACGACGAGGCGAACGCCGCCGCGTCCGCGTCCGGGGAGCGGGCGCCCCGGCACGAGCGCGGGGACCGCGAGAATCGCGGAGAGCGTGGGGAGCGCGGCGACCGGGCCGGCCGTCCGCCGCAGCAGCGCCGCGGAGACCGCGACCGTGACGGTGGTCGCGGCCGTGGTCAGGGAGCCTCCGCGCCCGCCCCCGCCAACAGCGCGATGGCGGACGCCCTTCGCAAGGCGGGCCTGCTGAACGAGGGTGGTTCGGGCGGCCGGGGCGGGCGCGGCAAGCGCTGACGTACGCCGACTGACAGCTGACGGCTGACGGGCGCGGGGCCCTGTGCGCAGGCCCGCGCCCGTCCGTTCGCCGGTCCGTTCAGCCGTCCACTCGCCCGTCCGTTCCCCCGGCCGGGACGTTCAGCCGAGCCGGGCGGTGACGAACCGGACCCGGTCCACCACGGACGCACGCGGGAGTTCCACCAGCTCGTACCCGTACCCGGTGTACGTCTCGACCATGGCGGCATGGGTCCGTTCCGCCTCGGCGGACGACTGCCTGCGCTCGGTGTCCTGCCGGTAGATCTCCGGCCAGGGCGGTGCGATGAACACCCGCGGGTGGTACCGGAAGGTGCGGGCGGCGGTGTCGAGATGGGCGGGCACGGGCCGGCCCTCGACCCGCAGATAACCCACGATGTCGGGGATCCCCCGGTCGAAGAAGACGGCGGGCCCCGGCCCGGTGGGCGCGCCCCGGTAGGACCGCAGTTCCCAGCAGAGCATCAGCTCGGCGAAGAGCCCGGGGTCCTGCCAGGGAAGCCCCGGGCCGCCGACGGCTCGCTGGTCCTGGATGACCCCGCGCCCCGCCTCGTACGACCGGGCGAAACCGGCCGCCTGGAGGCGGTCGATCAAGGTGCTCTTCCCGGATCCGGGCCCTCCCGTGATCACGACGCGTCGTGCCGGGCCGGACGCCGGGCCCGGTTCAGGTCCCGACCCTCCGGGACCCGGCCCTTCGAAGCCCGGCCCCTCGGACCCGGCCCCGGCGCCACCGGCCGCGTCGGTCACGGCGCGAAGCGCAGGGCCCACTCCGCCCGGTTCGCCACCGACAGGTCGTCGTCCTCCGTCAGCGGCTGGAGGAGGCCGCGAGCGGTCTGCGGGTCGGCCTGGACCAGGTCGACGATCTCGGCGGCCAGGCCGTCCTGGTCGTCGCCCAGGTCGACGGCGGAGGCACGGACGAGTACCGGGAGCCGGTCCGTACCGCCGAGGCCCGCGATCACGCCGCCGAGCAGCTCGCGGCCGTAGGCATTGCGGTCCTCGATCGCGTGGTCGAGTCCGGCCTCCAGGCGCGGGAGCTGCGCCCGGTCCCCGCTCGCCGCGATCTCGTCGGCGAGCTCGATGGTCTCGTCGAGGTCGGCGTCGAGGTCGTCGAGCATGGCGAGAAGCCGGGTCACACGGTCGTCGGTCATGGTGCCTCCTGGAATGCGCCGTCCACGAGGACGGGGACGACGGCCGACGCGTCGGTCTCGGCGGCCACCTCCACGTCCCGCGCACAGCCGTACGCGTACAGTTCACGGCCCGACTCGCAGCCGCGCAAGGCGGCGACCGGGTCCTTCGTGGCGGTCCACAGCGTGGCCGCCGCGGTCGCCTCGGGGGTCAGGGTGAGGTCCGGGCGCTCGGCCCGCAGCGCGGCGAGGACCGCGCCCGCGCCGAGCAGGTCCTCCAGGGCGGGGCGCAGGGAGCCGTCGGGCCACCGCTCGCCGGCGGCGACGACGGTGAGCGGCCGGTCCGCGCCGCCGTATCCGTGCGCGGCGAGGCGGCGGGCGACGGCGCCCGCGTTGCGCAGCGAGGCCGCGATCACCGTCGCGCCCCCGGCCGCCGCCTCGGCGCTGATCGTGGAACCGTTCGGGGACGGCAGCACGAGCCGGGCGGGCGAGGGCGCGGCGCGCAGCGCGGCCGGGGAGAGCGAGTACGGATGCTCGGGCGTCGCGGCGCCGCGGCCGACGGCGAGGACGGCGTCCTTCTCCCGGGCGTACGCGGCGGCGCTCTCGTCCCGCCACCGGTACGGGTACACGGCGGTCCCGGCCTCGACGGCGACACCCACGGCGGTCGTGAACGACAGCACGTCGACCACGACCACGCACGCCGCGCCATCCGCACGATCCACGCGATCCGCCCGGTCCGCGGCCGGGGCGGCGAGGGCGCGCGCCCCGGCCGGTCCCCAGCCGAAGGAGACGGTCATCAGAGTTCGGTGACCTTGCCGTCCGCGACCTCGACGCGCCGGGTGGTACGGACCGCGTCGAGCATCCGCCGGTCGTGGGTGACCAGGAGCAGCGTGCCCTCGTACGACTCCAGCGCCGACTCCAGCTGCTCGATGGCGGGCAGGTCGAGGTGGTTGGTCGGCTCGTCGAGAACGAGCAGGTTCACCCCTCGGCCCTGGAGCAGGGCGAGCGCGGCGCGGGTGCGTTCGCCGGGCGAGAGGGTGGTGGCGGGCCGCAGCACGTGGTCGGCCTTGAGGCCGAACTTGGCGAGCAGGGTGCGGACGTCGGCGGGCTCGGTCTCGGGGACGGCCGCGCAGAACGCCTCCAGCAGGCTCTCCGTACCGTGGAAGAGCTTGCGCGCCTGGTCGACCTCGCCGACGACGACGCCGGGGCCGAGCACCGCGTGGCCCGTGTCGAGCGGGAGCCGGCCGAGGAGCGCGGCGAGCAGGGTGGACTTGCCGGCCCCGTTGGCACCGGTGATGGCGACCCGGTCGGCCCAGTCGACCTGGAGGCTGACGGGACCGAAGCGGAAGTCGCCTCGGCGGACCTCGGCGTCGCGCAGGGTCGCGACGACGGAGCCGGAACGGGGCGCGGCAGCGATCTCCATCCGCAGCTCCCACTCCTTGCGGGGCTCCTCGACGACGTCGAGCCGCTCGATCATCCGCTGGGTCTGACGGGCCTTGGCGGCCTGCTTCTCGCTGGCGTCGGCGCGGTGCTTGCGGGCGATCTTGTCGTTGTCGCCGGACTTGCGGCGCGCGTTGCGGACGCCCTTGTCCATCCAGTTGCGCTGCATGAGGGCGCGCGATTCGAGGGACGACTTCTTGTCGGCGTACTCCTCGTAGTCCTCGCGGGCGTGTCGGCGGGCGGTGTCCCGCTCCTCCAGGTACGCCTCGTAGCCGCCGCCGTAGAGGGTGATCTGCTGCTGGGCGAGGTCGAGTTCGAGGACCTTGGTGACGGTGCGGGTGAGGAACTCGCGGTCGTGGCTGATGACGACGGTCCCGGCGCGCAGCCCGCGCACGAACTCCTCGAGGCGCTCCAGGCCGTCGAGGTCGAGGTCGTTGGTGGGCTCGTCCAGGAGGAACACGTCGTAGCGGGAGAGGAGCAGCGAGGCGAGACCGGCGCGGGCGGCCTGGCCGCCGGAGAGCGAGGTCATGGGCTGGTCGAGGCCGACGGTCAGACCGAGGCCGTCGGCGACCTCCTCCGCGCGCTCGTCGAGATCGGCGCCGCCGAGATCGAGCCAGCGCTCCAGGCTGACGGCGTACGCGTCGTCGGCGCCGGGCGTGCCGTCGACCAGGCCCTGGGTGGCCTCGTCCATGGCGATCTGGGCCGCGGCGACACCGGTACGGCGGGCCAGGAACTCCCGTACCGTCTCACCGTCCCGCCGCTCGGGCTCCTGCGGGAGGTGACCGACGGTGGCGGTCGGCGGGGAGAGCCGCAGCTCCCCGTCCTCGGGGGTGTCGAGGCCCGCGAGGAGGCGCAGGAGCGTGGACTTGCCCGCTCCGTTGACCCCGACGAGGCCGATGACGTCGCCGGGGGCGACGACGAGGTCGAGCCCGGCGAAGAGGGAGCGGTCGCCGTGGCCGGCGGCGAGATTCTTGGCGACGAGAGTGGCAGTCATCAGGGTGAATCCTACGGGGACGGCGGTGGGACCCGGCCCGGGCCGGGGGACGGACCTGTCCGGGCGGCGGGGGCATGTGCCGGCCCGGCCCGTGGAACGGACCCGCGCGGGCGACGGGGGCACGTCCCGGCCCGGCTCATGAGACGGCCCTGTGCGGGCGGGCGGGGCGGCGGTACCGTCCCGCCATGGACAGCGATGTGATCGTGGTGGGCGGCGGGGTCGTGGGTCTGACGGCGGCGATCCGGCTCGCGGAGCGGGGCCGGCGGGTCAGGGTGTGGTCGCGGGACGACGTGACCGGGACGACGTCGGCGGTGGCCGGGGCCCTGTGGTGGCCGTACCGAATAGAGCCGGAGGCGGAGGTCGGCGACTGGTCGCTGGCCACGCTGCGGGTGTACGAGGAGCTGACGGCCGAGCCGGCGGCGACGGGCGTCCGGTGGGTGCCGGGCGTGCACGCGGGCACCCCGCTGGAGAAGCTCAGCGGCTGGGCGGCCGGGGTGCCGGGGCTGCGGTCGATTCCGGACGAGGAGGTGCCGGGGCCGTACGGGACGGGGATCGCGGCGCGGCTTCCGCTGGTGGACATGCCGGTGCATCTGGCGTGGCTGCGCGGTCGTCTCGAAGCGCTGGGCGGGGTCTTCGAGCAGCGCGTGGTGAAGGATCTCGCCGAGGCGGAGGCCGCCGGGGCGCGGGTGGTGGTCAACTGCACGGGGCTCGGGGCGCGCGAGCTGATGGGCGACGACCGGATGCACGCGGTGCGCGGGCAGCTGGTCCTGGTGGAGAACCCGGGGGTGGACAGCTGGTTCGCCGTGTCCGGGAGCGGGGTGGCCGATCCCGTGTACTTCTTCCCGCACGCGGACCGGCTGGTGCTCGGCGGCACGGCCGGGGAGCACGAGGAGGAGATGAAGCCCGATCCGGCGACGGCGGAGGCGATCATCGCCCGGTGCGCGCGGGTCCGCCCCGAGATCGCGGACGCCCGCGTGCTCGGTCACCGGGTGGGGCTGCGGCCCTCCCGTACCGGCGGGGTGCGGCTGGAGACGGGGCGGCTGCCGGGCGGAGCGCTGCTGGTGCACGACTACGGGCACGGGGGCGCGGGGGTCACGGTGGCGTGGGGCTGCGCGGACCGGGTGGCGCGGCTGGTCTGCGACGGCTGAGCCGGGGCGCCGGGCGGGATGCCGGGACGCCACGGCAGGCGGCCAGGCGGGAAGCCGCCGGGCGGGAAGCCGGGGTGTCAGGGCGGCCGGGCGGGCAGCCGGGGTATCGGGGCCGGGCTGCCGGGCTGCCGGGCTGCCGGGCTGGAACGCGCGGCGCCCGCCCGGCGAAGCGTGGGGATTCGCCGGACGGGCGGTTGGGCCCGGCCGAAGCGTGTGGTGCCGCGTGGGCCGGTCTCATGCGGGGTGACGTGGTGCGGGCCGGTGCGGCACCGGCGGTCTTCCGTGCCGGTGGCTGCGGTCGGCCGGTGCGGGTGCCGGAGGTGCCGGTCCCCAAGGGGGCGAGCCCGGGGTGCCGGTCCCGGGGCCCGTCCTGGGGCCTGTCCCGGGGGGCCGACTCCGGCGGCACCCGTGCGGGTCAGCCCGGGAAGGGCTTCGGGGCGTGGCTGTCGGCGTCCCGACAGGCGCGGACGCGCTTGTCGAGCGCGTCGGCCTTGGCCGTCGCCTTGCGGGCCTCCTCCCGCGCTCCGAGCTTCTTCAGCTTGGCGGCCTTGGAGCGCAGGGCCTGGGACTCCTGCCGCATCTTCGGGACGTCGCACGTGACCGTCTTGCCGGCCGCCTGGGCCGGTGCGGCGGTCACGGTCTGCCCGAGCAACAGGCCCCCGGCCAGCAGCGTCGTCGCGGCGAGAACGGACAGGATGCGGCGCGGACGCGGCGCGTGGGTCGTCATGGTGTCACTTTCGTGTTCCGGGCAGGAGAAGCCCGTTGGGTATGGTCAGTACCTGTTGACGACCCTAGCCCTCAATGATCAACGGCTCCCTTGAGGATGACAGCGGTCACCGGTTCCTCAACACCTCTCCACAGGCTCTCCGCGAGTCAGCCCGTATTCCGCCCGGGGATCGAGCAGCAGCGGTACGAGGGCGCGCAGGGACTGCCGCAGCGGTACGAGGACGCCCGCGTCGCCGTCCGGTCGTACGGTCACCCCGTGCAGGGCCAACTCATCCCGTACATCCTGATATTGACCCTTCGTCAAACGGTAGGCGCAGGGCGGGTCCTGGAGGATGTCGCCGGGTTCCGCGGGGTCGTTGTCGGCACCGCCGAGGAGGATCGGGCCCCGGTCGGACAGACCGGCGCGGCGGGCCGCGGCGGTGGCGGCCATGAGGGGTCCGCGGCGCTCGTCGAGATAGTCGAACATCCCTTGTAGTGCCGCCTGTTGAGTGGATACCCGGCGCCGGTGATTGAGGGCCGGGTCGTTCTGCTCGGCCGGGTCGAAGGCGTCCTCGCGGGTCTCGACGAGCAGGCCGACGGCGTGCTTGAGGCCCGCGGTGTTGCGCAGGATGCGTTCCTGCCCGTCGCCCGCGACCTGCTTGACGGGCTCGCCGGTGACGGGGTCGGTCCAGATGCCGTAGGTCCCGGTGCTGAATCCGGCGCGCGTGGCACCGGGCCGTACGTACGACTCGGACAGGGTGTGCGCCTCGTCGTGGACCCGGGGCGCGGTGTTCAGGTTGCGCGGCCAGAGCGCGAGCAGGTCCTTGTCGTAGTAGCGCGGGGTGGCGCTGTACTCGTGGAGGTCGTAGACGAGTTCGGGGCGCCGGTCGCGGATCACCGCCGCGAGGGTGCGCGCCTCGGCGGTGGTGAGGGCGAGGTGGTCGCGGTTGATGTCGGTGCCGGAGCTGTTGCCGCGGGTGTTCGCCGCGCGGCCGTCGGGGTTGGCGGTGGGGACCACGAGGAGGGTGGTGCGGGCGAGGAAGCGCCGGGACGCGGCGTCCTCGGCGTACGCGAGATCGCGCAGGGTGCCCAGACAGGTCTCGCGGCCGGCGGGTTCGTCACCGTGCTGGGAGCAGATGAGGAGCACGGTGGTGGCACCGGTGCCGAGCGCGGCGAGCCGGAGCGGCCGGCCCTCGGCGGTGGTGCCGAGGGTACGGACCGTCAGGCGCGGGCTGTCGCGGTCGACGGCGGCCAGGAAGGCGGTCTCCTCGGCCTCGGTGGTCCAGCGGGCGCCGTCGCTCGTCTCGAAGCCCGTGCGCGGGAGCGCGGACCCGGACGGCGCGGCCATGCTGCCCGCCGCCTCGGTGGGGCCGGCGAGCAGGGGCAGACCGAGCGCGGCGACGGCCGCCGCGCCGGTGAACGCGTGCCGGCGGAAACGGGAAGTGCGGGTCATCGGACCTCACCGGGATTCGGGGCGCCGGCGCGCTTCGCGTGCGCGGGGCGCCGGTCGGGGCGACACGGTGCGGGGGCGGTGCGGGGCGGAAGGGGACGGCTCGGGGCTGTCCGGGGCTGTGCGGGGGCGGAGGGGACGGCGCGGGGCGGGATGAGGCGGATCGGGGCCGGGCCGTCACTCGCCCCACAGGAGTTACGCGGGGCGGGACGGGACGGCCGTCGCGGACCGGCCGCACACGTATCGGCATGGGGCGGAACGTATCCCGGCCTCCTCCGGCGCGGAAGAGCGCCGCCGCACGCGTGTCGCGGGTGAGGCGGACGCGCACGGTGCTACGGGTGAGGAAAGGCGCGTACGCGGGGGTTCGTGTCGACCGGATGGCGATCGTGTGACGGGAGGCGCTCTGGACGTGCCTGGGCGTCCGGGGTCTGATGGGCTCGCCATGGACCCGGCCACGCCCACTCGTGGCCGTACGTTTCTCACGACTTGGGGAGCACCCGTGCACCGCAGAATCATCGTTCCGAGCGCCCTCGCCGCCGCCCTGCTGCTGGCGGTCCCGTTCACGGCGGACGCCGCCGGCCGGGGCCCCGCGCCGAAGGCGGGCGCGACGCCGGGCGCGCCGGGCATCGGCGACTCGTACTACCCCACCAGCGGCAACGGCGGCTACGACGTCTCGCACTACGACCTGCGGCTGACGTACCAGCCCGCGACGGACCTCCTGGAGGGCACGGCGACGATCCTCGCCACCACCCTGCAGGACCTGTCCCGCTTCAATCTCGACCTCGGGCTGCGGGCGAGCGAGGTGCGGGTGAACGGCCGGGTCGCGGCGTTCGCCGCGTCCGGCGACCACGAGCTGGAGATCACCCCGGCGGCCCCGCTGAAGAAGGACACCCCGATATCGGTGGTGGTGAAGTACGCGGGCAAGCCGTCCGAGTTCACGATCGACGGCTGGTCGGCGTGGCAGCGCACCCCGGACGGGGGCGTGGCGGCGCAGGAGCCGGACTCGGCCGTGTGGTGGTTCCCGTCGAACGACCACCCGCGGGACAAGGCGACCTTCGACGTCTCCGTGCAGGTGCCGGACGGCACCCAGGCCATCAGCAACGGCGTGCTGGTGTCGCAGTCCTCGAAGCTGGGCTGGACCCGCTACAACTGGCGCTCCGACAAGCCGCAGGCCACCTACCTGGCCACGCTCGCCATCGGCAAGTTCGACATCACGACCGATGTCACGGCGAACGGTCTGCCCGTCCTCAACGCCTACAGCAAGGACCTCGGCGCGAACGCGGGCGCCGCGCGGGCCTCGGTCGAGCGCAGTACCGAGGTCGCGGAGTGGCTGGAGTCGGTCTTCGGCCCGTACCCCTTCAGCGCGCTCGGCGGCTATGTGCCGAACGTGCCCAGCGGTTTCGCCCTGGAGACCCAGACCCGGCCCTTCTACAGCCCCCGGCAGTTCGCGAACGGCTCCAACGTGTCGGTGGTGGTGCACGAACTGGCACACCAGTGGTACGGCGACAGCGTGTCGGTCGCGGACTGGAAGGACATCTGGATCAACGAGGGCTTCGCCCGCTACAGCCAGTGGCTGTGGTCGGAGAAGGAGGGCGAGGGCACGGCGCGGCAGCTGGCGGACTACACGTACGCGGCACGGCCGGCGGACGACCCGTTCTGGAAGGTGAAGCCGGGCGACCCGGGCGCCGACGACCAGTTCCACGCCGCCGTGTACGACCGGGGCGCGCTGGCGCTCCAGGCGCTGCGCGACGCGATCGGGGACAAGGACTTCTTCGCGATCCTCAAGGGCTGGCCGCGTGAGCACGCGTACGGCAACGCCCATGTCGGCGACTTCGTCCGGTACGCGGAGCGGGTCTCCGGCAAGCCGCTCGCGGGGCTCTTCGACACCTGGCTCTACCAGCCGGTGAAGCCCGGGGCGCGGGCGGCTGCGGCGGCGGGTCTGTCGGCGGCCTCGGGGGCAACGACGGCGAAGCCCGTCCAGCCGAAGTCGTGGCGGAAGATCGCGGCGACGAACACCATCCACGCGCGCGACGGGCACTGAGGGCGGGTCGGGCGGCGGGGCCGGGGCCCGGTCGGGGGGGGCGGGCCCCGGCCTCCGGCGAAACCAGGGGCCGGGGTACGGCCGCCGGGGCCGGGGCCGGCGCGTCAGCCGTCAGCCGTCAGCCGCGGTGGGCCTGCCACTCGCGGGCGAGCACGGCCCACTGCTGCTTGTCGTGGCGGACCCCGTCGTAGGTCCAGGTCTCGCGGCTGACCCCTTCCAGGGTCATGCCGAGCCGCTGGGCGACGGCGGCGCTGCGCTCGTTGTCGGCCCGGCAGTGCCATTCGGCGCGGTGCAGACCGCGCTCGACGAGGGCCCAGTCGAGGAGCCGGGTACAGGCGGCGGTGATCAGGCCGTGGCCCTCGCCGGCCGGTTCGAGCCAGCAGCCCAGCTCGCAGTTGCCGTCGGCGGCGTCGAAGGAGGTGAACATCACGCCGCCGACGAGGGTGCCCGCGCGCCAGATCCCGTAGAGCCGGCCGCCGTCGGTGGCCTGCCGCTCGCCGTAACGGACGAGGGTGCCGCGGGCACCGTCGACACCGGTGGTGACGAATGCCTGCCCGACCCAGGGACGGATGTGGTCGCGCGCCCGGTCGAGGTGGGCGGCGAACTCCTCGGCGTGCCTGGCTTCGAGCGGCCGGAGGACGGCGTCGTCCCGCAGCGGGAGGGAGAACATGGGGACCTCATTCACACAACAAGCGTTATGACTATTACCGTAGCAGCATGCCACGTACCAAGGGTGACCACGAAGCCCGCCGCCGGGACGTCTCCGAGGCGGTCTGGCGCGTCCTGGCCGCACACGGCTTCAGCGGCCTGACCCTGCGCGCCGTCGCCACCGAACTCGGCGCCACCACCGGTCTGCTGACCCACTACTTCCCGGCCAAGCGCGACCTGATCGCGTACGCCCTCGACCTGCTGCACGAGCGCACCGCCGCACGCCCCCGGCGGGCCGCCGACCAGGGCCTGGCGGCGGTCCGCGCCGCGCTGCTCGACATCCTGCCGCTCACCGACGAGGCGACCGCGAGCAACCGGATCTGGGTCTCCTCCTGGGACACCGCCCTCGCCGACCCGGCGCTGGGTGCCGACTACGCCGGGAAGTACGGCGACAGCCGGGACCGGCTCGCGGGGCTGATCGCGACCGCGCAGGCCCTCGGCGAACTCCCTCCGGGCGATCCGGCCGATCTGGCCACCGCCGCCCAGTCCTTCGCCCTCGGGCTCGTCGTCCAGACCCTCTTCAATCCGGCGGCCTTCCCGCCCGAGCGCCAGACCGCGCTGGTGGACGACTACCTGGCCGCGCTGGCCACCCGGTCGGCCTGAGTCCTGGGCGCTGGGGCTCTGGGGTTCTGGGGCTCTGCCGACGCCCGAGGCGCCCGGCTCGTCCCGGCCCCTCAGCCCCGGCCCCCTGAGTCCCGAGCCCCGGCCCCCTCAGTCGCCGAGCGCGAGCCGGACCCCGAAGGCGGCGATGACGGTCCCGGTGATCCGGTCGAGCAGGCGGCGGGCCTGCGGCTTGCGGAGCCAGCCGTGCAGCACCCGGGCGCAGCCGATCAGGACGGCCGACCACATCACACCGATGCCGATGTGCACCGCGGTGAGCATCAGCCCCATGGTGAAGTGGCTCGCGCCGGCGGGGATGAACTGGGGCAGGACGGCGACGTAGAAGGCGCCCATCTTGGGGTTGAGGAGGTTGGTGAGCGTCCCCTGCCGCCAGCCGCCGGTGACCGAGTCCTCCCCGGCGGGCGGCTCGGCCTCGCCGGCGCCGGTCACGGGCAGGCCCCGGAAGGTGTCCCGCAGCATGCGGACGCCCATCCAGACGAGATAGGCGGCGCCGGCCCAGCGCAACGTCACATAGGCGAGGTGCGAGGCGGTGAAGAGCGCGGTCACGCCCACGGAGGTGAGGGCGCCCCACAGGAAGGTGCCCGACTGGATTCCGAGGACGACGCCCCAGGCTCTGCGGCGCCGGCCGAGGGCGGAGGTGCGCAGGATCAGAGCGGTGTCGAGACCGGGAGTCAGGGTGAGAAGCCCTACGACGAGGGCGAAGGACCACAGCGAAGTGCTTATTGCCATGGAAGGCCAGCCTATGACACCGGCCTTCCGACCTGCGCACCCGCCCCCTGCGGGCCGCACACACCGCCCTCTTGGCTCCTTGCTTCCTTGGTCCGGGACGCGACGTCCGGCTACGCGCCTGCCCGGGCCGCGCGGCGGGCGCGGTAGGCCAGGGGGAGGTAGCGCAGCCGCTCGGGGAGGACCGGGACGACGAGCCGGACGACTCGGGCGATCCGGCGCAGCCGGCGTTCCTGGGTGTCCGTCCACGCGAGGCCGAGGGCGGCGCGGGCGTCCGGCGGCATCAGGCCGATGGTGAGGAAGGACCGGACGCGCTGGAAGGGGCCGCGCAGCCAGGGCCATGCCATCCGGAGGGCGAGCCGCAGGGGCAGCGGGCCCCGGTCGGGGGCCGGGACGGCGGCGTCGGGGTCGATCAGTTCGCGGACGACGACGGTGGCCTCCAGCTCCTCGTCGAGGACGCGCCGGTAGTACGGCCAGAACTCCTCGATCGTCTGGGGCATGTCGCGGTCGTGGATGCCGAGCACCCGGCCGACCTGGAGCCATTCCGCGTAGAGCCGCCGTTCCTGGGCCTCGGTGAGCGGGCGCGCGAGCAGCCCGAGGCCGTGCCGGTAGACGGGGTAGCCGGTGGCGTGCACCCACGCGTAGTGGGCGGGGGTGAGCGCGTGGTACCGGCGGCCGTGGGCGTCGGTGCCCTGGATCCGCTTGTGCATCGTACGGAGCCGGCGGCCCTCCTCCACGGCGGCGGGACCGCCGTAGATCCACAGCTGGAGCGAGCGCAGGGAGCGTTCGCCGCGGCCCCAGGGATCGGTGCGGAAGACGGAGTGGTCGTCGACGCCCGCGCCGATGGCGGGGTGGGCGACCTGCATGGTGAGGGCGGCGGGCAGCATCAGCAGGGCCCGTATGTCTCCGGCGACGGTCCACAGCACCCCGCCGACCGGCGGCGGTACGGGGTCGGGCGCGGCCTCGCGCCGGGACCGGCCCGGGGCGGGAGCGGACGGCTCGGCCGGCGCCTGGCCGGAGCCCGGGTGCGGGCGGGACATGCGGACGTGCTCGCTCATGCGGTTCCCTCGTGCCTGTTCGCTACGGCCTCCCAGGCTGCCCCGAGTCGCGTACGACCTGCAAGGGATGCGGGTACGCGAGGCCTGCCGGGCCGCGTACGGCGGGCGCGGTGCGGGCGGCGGGCGCGGTGCGCACGACGCGCGAGATCCGACGGCCCTGGAAGGCGCGGCAGCTCAAGAGGCCCGGGGCCCGAAGTCCCTCGGGCGGAGTGCGTCCGCTGCCGGGAGTGCCGGGAGCCGGACGGACCGGGCGCGGATACGACGCGGGGCCGCGACCCGGGCTCGATGGCCCGGGGCACGGCCCCGTACGGGTGTTCTCGGTGCGTCAGGCGCGCTGCGCGCCGACCGGCTCGCCGACGATGCGGCCGGCCAGGGCCTGGGCCCAGGCGTCGACGTCGGTGGAGAGCTCGCGCTCGGCGGCCTCGCGCTCGGTCGCGATCTGCTGGTGACCGGCGGCCAGGATGCCGTCGCGCTCGGCGATGCCCTCGGCGCGGGCGGCGGCGATGGCCGCGGAGCCCTCTTCGGTGGCCTGCGAGCGGATGCGGGCCGCGTCGTGGCGGGCCTCGGCCAGCTCGGCCTCGTACTGCTCACGGATGGCGGTGGCCTCGGCGCGCAGGTCGTCGGCGCGGCCGGTGCCGCCCTCGATCGCGTCCTCACGCTCGGCGAGCGTGCGGTTGATCTTCGGGAGGATCCCCTTCGCCAGGATCAGGAAGGTCAGGGCAAAGAGGACGGCGCCGAGGATGAGCTCGGCCCAGACCGGGTTCAGGGGACCCAGGTCCATGGGGAAGATCTGCTTGTTCGCGAGGGTCATGCGCGCATTCTACCTGCCCGCGAGGGCCGGCCGACCGGGGTGGGTGGCCGGACGCCGGCGGGAGGACGGCCGGGAAGGCGGCCGGGAAGTTGGCCGGCTCGTGCGCACCGCTCCATATGCGCGGCACCTGGAGGCTACCCGAAGGTAACCGCGGCTGCTTTGATGTGCGGCGCCGGTTCAAACCCCACTTCTTCCCCGGGAGTTTCAGTGCCGCTCGCCGCCCTCCGCCGGATCCCCGGCGCCGCCCTGTCCACGGCCGTGTCGGTCACGCTCGCCGCCACCGCGCTGACGGCCGCCGCACCCGCCGCCTCCGCCCAGGCCGCTCCGATCGCCCCGATCACCTCGATCGCCTCGGCCGGCCAGGCCGCCACCGCCCCGCACCTGAAGGTGCTGACGTACAACACGTTCCTGATGTCCAAGAACCTGTACCCGAACTGGGGGCAGGACCACCGGGCCGCGGCGATACCGGCCGCGTCCTTCTTCCAGGGGCAGGACGTCGTGGTGCTCCAGGAGGCCTTCGACAACTCCTCCTCCGACGCCCTGAAGGCGAAGGCCGCCGCGCAGTACCCGTACCAGACCCCGGTCCTCGGCCGCTCGAAGTCGGGCTGGGACGCCACGGGCGGCTCCTACTCGGCCCTGACGCCGGAGGACGGCGGGGTGACCGTGCTCAGCAAGTGGCCGATCGTCCGCAAGGAGCAGTGGGTGTACAAGGACGGCTGCGGCTCCGACTGGTTCTCGAACAAGGGCTTCGTCTACGCGGTCCTGGACGTGAACGGCACCCGGGTGCACGTGGTCGGCACGCACACGCAGTCCACCGACTCGGGGTGCTCGGCGGGCGAGCCGGCCCGGATCCGCAGCGCCCAGTTCAAGGCCGTCGACGCCTTCCTCGACGCCAAGAACATCCCGGCGGACGAGGAGGTCATCGTGGCGGGCGACATGAACGTGGACTCGCGCACCCCCGAGTACGCGACGATGCTCGCCGACGCGGACCTGGCCGGCGCGGACGCCCGCGCCGGGCACCCGTACTCCTTCGACACCACGCTCAACTCGATCGCCCTCGACCGTTACCCGGGCGAGCCGCGCGAGGACCTCGACTACATCCTGTACCGCTCGGGCCACCCCCGTCCGGCGGGCTGGACGAACACCGTGGTGCCGGAGCGGACCGCGCCGTGGACGGTCACCAGCTGGGGCAAGGACTACACGTACACCAACCTGTCCGACCACTACCCGGTCGTCGGGGACGTCGCGCCGTAGGACCGCGCGGCGGACCAAGCGGGACGGTGGTGGTCCTCCCCCCCCGTGGAGAGCCACCACCGTCCCTGATCGCCGCGAACGGCAGGTCACCGCGTGATCACCGGCCGGTCACCGGCGGAGCGCCTGCCGGAGCGGAACCCGCGTACCGGCAGCGGGATCTCAGTACCAGCCGGTGCACTTGATGTGGCCGGTGGTGTCGTTCCAGGCGCAGGCCCGCATCACATAACCGGCGTCGCTGTACGCCGGAGTGTAGGTGTCCGTGCCGTACTGCACCGTGGTCAAGCCGAGCGGGCCCGACCAGCTGGACCCTCCGTTGCTGGAGCGGTCGACCCACACCTGGTCGCCCGGGTCCGCGTTGGTGATACGGCCCCACGCACAGCGGCTGGACGTGCTGTATCGCAGCTCGATGTGGATGGTGTCGACGGTCGCCGTGCGCGGGGTGGTGGCGCTGCTGGTGCTGCACGCGAGGGTCCCCGTCGTGCCGGTGGTCGTCGTCTGGGCCGCCTGGGCCGTACCGCCGGCGACACCCAGCAGCAGGGCCATCGCGGACACCGCGATACCGGTGCGCTTGCCGATCTTCATCTGTTCCCCCTGATCGTGGAGCGGGAGGCGCCGGCCGCTCGGTGCGGCCCGCGCCCTTGCCCTCACACCTTCTCCCGGTGGCCCGACTCCGGGCGTCCACCGTCGAGTTGACCGGCGGGGTAAACCTCTGCGGTACACGGTCCGCAGCGCCCGCCGCCCCTGGCGCGCCACGACGGGCACGCCGGTCGGGCTCTACGATCGTCCGATGCGCTCCAGGGCCGCGTGGGCGGCGCGGCTTCGCCAGGTGGACCCCCGGGTCGTCGACACGGCCCTCGCTCTGGGGCTGATCGCCGCGACCGCCGGAGCCGGCCGCCTCTACCAGCCCCAGGGCTGGCCGCCGTTCGACGCGGCGGCGTACGCGCTCACCGTGCTCGTCGGCGCCCCGCTCGCCTTCCGCCGGGTCGCCCCGATGGCCGCCCTGACGGCCTCCTGTCTGGCCTTCGCCTGCTATCTCACCGCCGGTTACGTCCCCTCGCTGAACGTCTGGCTACCGGCCGTCGCCTTCTACAGCCTCGCCGCCCAACGCCCCTTCCGTATCGCCTCCCTGGGCGCCGGTCTGGTGGCGGCCGTCACGCTCTACAGCGGGCTGAGCGCCCCCGAGATCGGTCTCACCACCGCACTCATCCAGGCCGTCGCACTGCCCGCCGTCGTCTGGGAACTCGGCAACAACGCCCGCCGGATCGCCTCGCGCAACCGCCGACTCGCCCTGCTTACCGCGCAGTTGCGCGAGGCACAGGAAGAACGGGCCCGCCGGGCCGTGATCGAGGAGCAGCACCGCATCGCCCGCGAACTGCACGACGTGGTCGCCCACCACATGTCGGTCATCAACATCCAGGCGGGCATGGCCGGTTACGTCTTCGAGTCCGCCCCCGGCACCGCGCGGACCGCCCTCGACACCATCTCCTCGACCAGCCAGGAGGGGCTGAACGAGTTGCGCCGCATGCTGACCCTGCTGCGCTCCGAGGCCGAGAGCGAGGCCGCCGCCTGGGACGCGCCGATGCCCGGCCTGGCCCAACTCCCCGACGTGGCCGCGCGCGTCCGCTCCGCGGGCGTTCCCGTCGCCCTCACGACGACCGGCACACCCCGCCCGCTCGCGCCGGGCGCCGAACTGTGCGCGTACCGGGTCGTCCAGGAAGCCCTCACCAACGTCCTCAAACACGCCCGGCCCGCCCGCGCCACCGTCCTCGTCGTCTACGCCCCGGACCACCTGTCCATCACGATCACCGACGACGGTCACCGCGACCGTGACCGCGACCACGTCGGCCACGGTGGGCACCGGGATCCGGCCAACGTCGGGGCGCGCCCGGGACACGGCTTGATCGGCATGCGGGAACGGGCAAGGCTGTACGGCGGAAATGTCGACGCGGGCCCTCGGGCCGAAGGGGGTTTCGCCGTGCGCCTCAGACTGCCCGTCGCCGAAGGGACCTCCGGCCGGTGATCGACGTACTCGTGGTGGACGACCAGGAGCTGATCCGGTTCGGTCTGGTCACGCTGTTGCAGGCCACCCCCGGCATCAGCGTCGTCGCCGAGGCCGCCGACGGCGAGAGCGCGATCGAGCTGGCCGCCCGTACCCGCCCCGACGTCGTCCTCATGGACATCCGCATGCCGGGCATGAACGGCGCGGAGGCCACCGAGCGCATCCTGACCGCCGGGACCGACCCCGCGCCGCGCGTCCTGGTCCTGACCACCTTCGATCTCGACGAGTACGTGTACGCGGCCCTCCGCGCCGGCGCCTCCGGCTTCCTCCTCAAGGACACCGGCCCCCAGCGGCTCGTCGAGGCCGTCACCGCGGTGGCCCGCGGCGACACGCTCTTCGCCCCCAGCGTCACCCGGCGCCTCATCGAGACGTACGTGACCCACGCCGACCCCGAGGCGCCCGCCGACCCGGGCCGGGACCTGGACGTACTGACCGCGCGGGAGAGCGAAGTCCTCCGGCTCACCGCCCGCGGCCTGTCCAACACCGAGATCGCCGCCCGGCTCTTCATCGGCGAAGCCACCGTCAAGACCCATCTCAACCGCACGATGACCAAGCTCCACGTCGACAGCCGCGCCCAGGCCGTCGTCGTCGCCTACGAGTCGGGCCTCGTGGTTCCCGGGAGCTCGCCCCTGTGACAGGCCGTCCGGCACAGGACCTCCGACAGGCCGGTCCGCGGCCCGTCGCCGGGCGGGACGACGGGCGGGACGACGGGCCAGGCGGAGCGACGGGGAACGGGGCGTACGGTCCGTCAGCCCATGTCCGTCAGGAGGGCGTTCAGTTCCTTCTCCTGCCGCGCGGGCGACATCGGCGGGTTCGAGTGATCGATACCGAAGGTCTTGAGCACCGTGTCCATCTGCGCGTCGATGGAGGTCCAGCCGGTGTCGTCCAGCGGCTGCAACGACGCCTGGTCGGCGTCCCACAGGTCACGCAGCGACTGGGCGGCCGCGTGCGCGCCCTTCGCGTCCCCGGAGCGTGCGTCCTTGAGCGAGGTCGCGGCGAGGGTCCGCAGCGCGGAGACCTTGGCGGGCGGGAACTTCTTCACCGCCACGCCCGGAGCCATCCGGACGGCGGAGGTGTCGTCGGCCTCCGGCGCCGGCCCGACATGCGGCCGGCCGTGGGCCCAGACCAGCAGGCTCGTGGTCGCGACGGCGAGCAGTCCGATGCCGGCCAGCGCGACGCGCTCCTTGCGCGGGTCGCCGGTGGCCTGTGCGGCACGGGCCGCCTCGTAGGTCTCGGTCACGTCCGAGCGCGTCACGGTCAGATAGACCACCGTCGCCAGGATGAGGCCGAGGAAGATCAGGCTGGTGGTGAAGGTGCCCAGCGCGAGACCGGTCGGGTCCCCCGGGCTCTGCGCGACCTTCGGGGACGCGAGCCAGTCGCCGATGTTGGCGCCCAGCGGGCGGGTCAGGATGTAGGCGAGCCAGAAGGACAGCACCGGGTTCGCGCCGCACTTCCACAACAGCGTGATGGCCGCGATGAGGCCGAGCGGCAGCAGTACCGAGGCGCCCGGGCTCCAGCCGGTGAGTTCGAGGGTCCAGTCGCCGGTCGCGGTGCCGAGCGCGAAGGTGACGAGAACGGCGAGCCAGTAGAACGACTCGCGCGGAAGCGTCGTGACCGAGTGGATCGAGAGGGTGCGCTCGCGCAGCCACCACACGCCGAAGACCACGGCGAGCAGGACCGAGAACACGGCGGAGCTGATCCACAGCGGCACGCCGAGCCGGTCGGTGAGGATGTCGGTGTACAGCGTGCCCGTGACGCTGACGACGACCACGGTCAGCCAGTAGGGGAACGGGACGTACCGCTTGAGCCGCACCTGGACGGCCAGGACCGCCACCAACACGGCGGTGAAGATCCAGGCCGTGTTCACCAGGCCGACGCCCAGCTTCATGTCGATCCAGTCGGCGAAGCTCTCGCCGACGGTGGTGCACAGGATCTTGATCACCCAGAACCAGAGGGTGACCTCGGGGACCTTGTTGAGCATGAGGCGCCCGCTGCGCGTGCGCGCTTCCGCTGTCGTTGTCATACGGGGAGGTCTACGGGGGGAAACCTGCAAGCAACCTGACTACGTGGCCGCACGCGCGGCCGGGAGTGTCACCTCGACGTGACCGCGGCCGTCCGCGATCGCGCGGACCTCCGCGCCGGCGGAGGCGGCGATGCGCCGGACCACCGGCAGCCCGAGACCGTACCCGTCGCCACCGGTCACACCCGCTTCGAAGACCCGGTCGACGTCCGCGGGATCGAACCCGGGGCCGTCGTCCAGGACATCGACCACGATGACCTTCCCCTGGCAGCGCGCGGTGATCCACACACGCGACCGGGCGTGCCGCAGGCCGTTGTCCAGCAGGGGCGACAGCAGCGAGACGGCGACGTCGGGCGCCACGGCGGCCTCGGCCATCGCGGGAATGGCGACCTCGACCGCGCGGTCGGCGATCGCCTGCCGCGCGGCGCCGCGCAGAGAGCACCGGGCCTCGCCGTCGGTCCGTGCGCGCGCCGCGCGCAGAATCGTCGTGATCGCCGTATCGAGGCGGTCGACCTCGCTCAGCACCGCCTCCGGCGGCACCGGCTCGCCGGACAGCTGCGCCAGCTGCGCCTCGCCCCGCAGGACCGTGAGCGGTGTCCGCAGTTCGTGGGCGATCTCGTCGGTGAGCCGGCGCTCGTCCGCCAGCGCGTTGTCGACGCGCTCCAGGAGGCGGTCGAGGGTCTGTCCGAGTTCCCCGAACTCGTCGCGGGGGACTCCGAGGCCGAAGCGGCGCCCGGGTTCGTGATGGCCCCAGTCGTCGGCGCGGGCGGCCATCTCGTGCACGACCCGCAGCGCGCGGTGCACCACGAGGTGCGCGACACCGCCGGCGAGGAGGATCGTGAGGCCGCCCAGGATCAACGACAAGGTGAGGCTGCGCCGCTCGGATGTCTCGTAGGGGGTGAGGTCCACCCGGACGATCACCATGACGTGGTGGCCGTCGAGCGGGACCCGCCGCGCGTACAGGAGGTAGTCGCCGGCCGACGCGGTCCGCGACCGCCCCGAGTCCGCCAGTTCCTCGACGCGATCGACCATGCTCGCCGGTACGTTCCCGTCGATCAGGCGGCCGTCGGCGTACACCCAGGCGACCTCGTCCAGTGCCTCGCTGCCGTTCTCCGTCAGTACGACACGGCCGCCCTCGGCGGTGACGTTCGCCGCGACCGCCTCGGCGCGGGTACGTGCCAGATCGTGCGCGTCGGCGTCCGTCACCCGGCTCAACAGCACGTGCGAGACCACGACCAGGACCGCGACGACGCCGGTGGCGATCAGCACCGTGAGCGCGACGACCCGCTCACGGAATCCCGTCACAGCCATCGGTAGCCCACGCCGCGGACGGTCACCAGACGCTCGGCCACGCCCAGCGGCCCGAGCTTGGTCCGCAGCCGGCGCACGAACGAGTCGAGGGTGTTGTCGCTGACCTGAGCTCCGTGCGGCCAGCCGGCGGCGACGAGGGCGTGGCGGCGTACCGCGTCGCCCTGCGAGGCGATCAGGCGGCCGAGCAGCCGGAACTCGGTCGGGGTCAGACTCTCGCTCACCGAGCCGTGGGTCACCACGTGCTTCGCCGGATCGAGGACGACCTCGCGCGGTGCGGGCGCCACGGCGGCCCGGCGCAGGAGGGCTCGGACCCGGACCAGCAGTTCCGGGATGTCGAAGGGTTTGGTCAGGTAGTCGTCGGCGCCGGCCTCGAAGCCGCCCACCTTGTGGTGCAGGCCGTCCAAGGCGGTGAGCATCAACACCGGCACGTCGACGCCGCGAGCCCGAAGGGCCAGGCAGACGTCGCGGCCGTCGGCGTCCGGGAGTCCGAGATCCAGGACGACCAGATGGGGCGCCGGCACGAGCTGCCGCAGCAGGCCGCCGGCCGTGGCGGCGACCGCGACCGTGTGGCCGTCGTACTCCAGGGCGCGCTTGAGGACGCCGCGGACCGCCGCGTCGTCTTCGCACACCATGATGAAAGCCACGTGCCGACCCTAGATTGTCGCGTCCCCGTTCTCCATCCGCCCTGATCGGCCTCCTGACGGTCGTGAGGCGCGCCGGCGCCGCACGCCCGTGCCCCGCCGCACCGCGACGATCCGGCGGCTCGGCCGGCCGAGCCGCCGCAGCGGCAGCAGCGGTTTCGCGGGAGACCACATCGGTCGCACGTATCCGGTGCGGTACTCGACGCGGACTCAGTAGGCGCCGCAGAAGACGCCGTACGCCCAGAGGGCCACCATGCCCCCGACGCAGAGCAGCACCACCCCGGAGCCGAGGCTCGTGTGGCGTCCCGTGCGGACGCGCCGGGTACGACGGGTGCCCCGCTCGCGGGCGGAGCGTGTGCGGGAGCGGCGCGGGGGCGTGGACGCGGCGGCGGAGGGGGCCGCGTCGGCGGCGGTCTCCGCGAGCAGACGCCGGCAGACCGCGGCCAGCTCCGTCGTACCGGAGGTCAGATCGACCACGGCTTCCAGCCGGGCGGGCGCGGTCGTGCCACCGTCCAGGATCCGGCCCGCCCTGACCAGTGCCTGGTCCCGGCCGCCGGTCGGCGCCAGGCTGATCCAGCGGCGTACGTGCTCGCCCCGGATCACGACCCCGCCCCCGCGTTCGCGGTACACGGTGTGTTCCCGCCACAGGACAGCGGCCAGCTCGCCGGCCGTCTGTCTGAGTGGTGTCTGCATTCCCGTCCCCCTACCCATCCCCCTGTTACGAACAGGCGCACGACTCTAGTGCCCGCCACGGCCCGCTCTCCCCCGCCGTGGTGCCGTACGGTCCCGCCGTGGTCCCGTGCGGCCCCACCGTGGTGCCGTGCGGTCCCGCTACGCCCCGAAGTCGTACACCGTGACCGGTATCCCCCGTGCCACCAGCCGTTCCTCTATCAACGGCTCGACCCGCGCCCACTGTCCGCCCGCGAGCCCGCACCCGATACGCGGCATGTGCACCGACGCCCCCAGCTCCGCCGCCTTGGCCGCCAGCAGCCCGAGCGCCGCGTCGATCGCCTCGTACCGCACCGGTGCTCCACCGCTCCGCCCCCGACGCATGCCCCGCTGCCCGATCAGATTGGCCACCCACACGAAGGGACTCACCTGGACGAACTGGGCCGCGCCGAGCCCGAAGTCGTTGCCGTTCCGCTCGCGGTGCCAGCGGCGGTACGCCGCCTCCGGCTCCGGCCAGCGGCGCGAGACGGCGAGAACGAAACCCTTCCCCCAGCCGCCCAGGTCGTTGCAGACATGCGCGACGATCTTGACGCCCTTGCCGTGCGGCGCGGTGGCATCCCCTCGTACGTACGCGATCCCGTTCATGAGCTCACCGTACGAGCGACCACTGACAATCCGGCCCTGCCCCGGCCATGCCCGCCCCCTCCCCGATTCCGCCTGATCCCATCCGATCCCGCCCGATCCCACCGATGTTCGATGTCTTTTACAGCAACGGTGAGACAGCAATACTGTTGAATCATGGTTCACGCGAGCGACGCGCACGACGACGGGCAGCGGGCGGGCGCGCCCGGCGGCCCGGCCGACCCCGTCTACACCGTGGACGAGCTGGCCGCCCGCGCCGGGGTGACCGTGCGGACGGTGCGGTTCTACGGGACCCGGGGGCTGCTGCCGCCGCCCGTCATCGGACCCCGCCGGGTCGGCCACTACGGGCCCGCCCATCTCTCCCGGCTCGCCCTCATCGAGGAGCTCCAGCGGCAGGGCATGACGCTCGCCGCGATCGAACGCTATCTGGAGCAGCTGCCGCCCGACCTCAGCGCGCAGGACTTGGCGGTCCACCGCGCCCTGGTGGCCTCCTGGGCGCCCGAGTCGGCGGAGGAGACCACCCGGCAGGAGCTGGAACGGCGGGCCGGGCGACCGCTCGCCGACCGGGACGTGGACCGGCTCGCCGCCATGGGAGTCCTCGACAAGGGCCCCGACCCGGACGTGTTCCGGCTCGACGGGTCCCTGCTGCGGCTCGGCGTGGAGCTGCTCGACGTACCCATCGAGCACGAGACGATCCTGGCCTCGCGCACCGTCCTCCTGGAGCACGCCCGCAGCGCGGCGCACGAGCTGGCGCGGCTGTTCCGGGAACAGGTGTGGAACCCGTACCGGGAGAGCGGAGAGGACCCGGACCACCTCAGCGCGATGAAGTCGCTCTCGGCGCATATGCAGCCGATGGTGGTCCAGGCCCTCGTCACGGCCTTTCAGCGGTCCCTCAGCGAGGAGCTGAGGAGCGCGTTCAGGACACCGCCACCGCCGGCGTCCTGAACGCGCCCGCCCGGGCCCCGACCGTACCCGCCGATCGCGCCCGCCCGGGCCCCGGCCGCGGCGACCCCTCCGATCACACCGACGGCGCGTCCGTGAAGACCTCGCCCCGCTCGGCCTTCTCCACCAGGAGGGCGGGCGGGGTGAAGCGCTCGCCGTAGGTGGCGGCCAGCTCGCGCGCCCGCGCCACGAAGCCGGCGACGCCGCCCGCGTATCCGTTGACGTACTGGAGCACGCCGCCGGTCCACGCCGGGAAGCCGATGCCGAGGATGGAGCCGATGTTGGCGTCGGCGACCGAGGTCAGCACGCCCTCCTCGACGAGCCGCACGGTGTCGATGGCCTCGGCGAAGAGCATCCGCTCCTTCATGTCCTCGAACGGGATCTCGGCGTCCGGCTTGGCGAAGTGCTCGCGCAGCCCCGGCCACAGCTTGCCGCGCGCGCCGTCCTCGCCGTACTCGTAGAAGCCGGCGCCGCCGCTGCGGCCCGGGCGGCCGAACTCGTCGACCATGCGGTCCACGACGGCCTCGCCGGGGTGCGCGACCCAGGTGCCGCCGGCCTCCTCGACGGCCTTCTTCGACTCGTTGCGGATCTTGCGGGGCAGGGTGAGGGTCAGCTCGTCCATGAGGGAGAGGACCTTGGCCGGGTAGCCGGCCTGCGCGGCGGCCTGCTCGACGGAGGCGGGCTCGATGCCCTCGCCGACCATGGCGACACCCTCGTTGATGAACTGTCCGATCACCCGAGAGGTGAAGAAGCCGCGCGAGTCGTTGACGACGATCGGCGTCTTGTTGATCTGCCGGACCAGGTCGAAGGCGCGGGCCAGGGCCTCGTCGCCGGTGCGCTCGCCCTTGATGATCTCGACCAGCGGCATCTTGTCGACCGGCGAGAAGAAGTGGAGACCGATGAAGTCGGTCTGCCGCTCGACGCCCTCGGCGAGGGTGGTGATGGGCAGGGTGGAGGTGTTGGAGCACAGCAGCGCGTCGGGCTCGACGACGTGCTGGATCTCCTGGAACACCTTGTGCTTGAGCGCGGTGTCCTCGAAGACCGCCTCGATGACGGCGTCGCAGCCGGCCAGGTCGGCCACGTCGCCGGTCGGGGTGATCAGGCCGAGCAGGGCGTCGGCCTTCTCCTGGGTGGTGCGGCCCTTGGCGACGGCCTTGGCGCACAGCTTCTCGGAGTACGCCTTGCCCTTGGCGGCGGCCTCGGTGCTGACGTCCTTGAGCACGACCTCGATGCCGGCGCGGGCGCAGGAGTACGCGATGCCGGCGCCCATCATGCCGGCGCCGAGCACGGCGACCTTGCGGACCGGGCGCGCGGCGATGCCCTGCGGGCGGTTGGCGCCGGAGTTGACGGCCTGGAGGTCGAAGAAGAACGCCTGGATCATGTTCTTCGCGGTCTGGCCGGTGACCAGCTCGGTGAAGTAGCGGCTCTCGATGGTGAGCGCGGTCTCGAAGTCGACCTGGGAGCCCTCGACGGCCGCCGCCATGATGTTGCGGGGCGCCGGGTAGGGCGCGCCGTTCAGCTGCTTGCGCAGGTTGGCGGGGAAGGCCGGGAGGTTGGCGGCGAACTTCGGGTTCGACGGGGTGCCGCCGGGGATCCGGTAGCCGGGCACGTCCCAGGGCTGGCGCGACTCGGGGTGGGCGTCGATGAAGGCGCGGGCCTTCGCGAGCAGGTCCTCCGGGGTCTCGGCCAGCTCGTGCACGAGGCCGCTCGCGAGCGCGCGCTTCGGGTTGTACTGGGTGCCCTGGAGGAGCACCTTCAGCAGGGCGTCGGTGATGCCCATGAGGCGTACGGTGCGGGCGACGCCGCCGCCGCCCGGGAGCAGGCCGAGGGTGACCTCGGGCAGGCCGATCTTGGAGCCGGGCGCGTCGAGGGCGATCCGGTGGTGGGAGGCGAGCGCGATCTCGTAGCCGCCGCCGAGCGCGGCACCGTTGATCGCGGCGACGACGGGCTTGCCGAGGGTCTCGATACGGCGCAGCGCGTCCTTCATCTCCAGGGCGGCCTCGAAGATCGGCCGGGCGTCCTCGGGACCGGCCTTGATCATGTCCTTGAGGTCGCCGCCGGCGAAGAAGGTCTTCTTCGCGGAGGTGTAGATGATGCCGCGGATGGAGTCCTGCTCCGCCACGGCGCGGTCGGCGACGGCCTTGATGGAGGCCCTGAACGCCTGGTTCATGGTGTTCGCGGACTGGTCCGGGTCGTCGAGGACGAGGGTGACGACGCCGGTCTCGTCCTGCTCCCAGCGGATGGTGGTGCTCTCGCTCATGACTGATGCTTCTCCGTAAGAGGGGTTCGGACCGGGTGGTCAGAAGCGCTCGACGCGCTCGACGATGGTGGCGATGCCCATGCCGCCGCCGACGCACAGGGTGACGAGGCCGTAGCGCTTGCCCTGGCGCTCCAGCTCGTCGACGACGGTGCCGAGGATCATCGCGCCGGTGGCACCGAGCGGGTGGCCGAGCGCGATGGCGCCGCCGTTGACATTGATCTTGTCGAGGGAGACGCCCATGTCCTGGGCGAAACGCAGGACGACGGCCGCGAAGGCCTCGTTGATCTCGATCAGGTCGATGTCGTCGATGGTGAGTCCGGCCTTGGCGAGCGCCTTGCGGGCGGCGGGGGCGGGGCCGGTGAGCATGATGGTCGGCTCGGAGCCGGAGACGGCGGCGGAGACGATCCGGGCGCGCGGCGTGAGCCCGTAGCGCTCGCCGGTCGCCTGCGAGCCGATGGCGACGAGGGAGGCGCCGTCGACGATGCCGGAGGAGTTGCCGGCGTGGTGGACGTGGTCGATCGCCTCGACCCAGTGGTACTTCTGCAGCGCGACGGCGTCGAAGCCGCCGAGTTCGCCGATGTCCGCGAAGGACGGCTTGAGACGGCCGAGCGAGTCGGCCGTGGTGCCGGGGCGCATGTGCTCGTCGTGGTCGAGGACGGTGAGGCCGGCGCGGTCCTTGACGGGGACGACGGAGCGGTCGAAGCGGCCGGCCTTCCATGCCTCGGCGGCGCGCTCCTGGGAGAGGGCCGCGTACTCGTCGACGTCGCGGCGGGTGAAGCCGCCGAGGGTGGCGATGAGGTCGGCGCCGATGCCCTGGGGGACGAAGTTGGTGGCGATGTTGGTCATCGGGTCGGCGAACCAGGCGCCGCCGTCGGAGGCCATCGGGACGCGCGACATGGACTCGACGCCGCCGGCCAGGACCAGGTCCTCCCAGCCGGAGCGGACCTTCATCGCGGCCATGTTGACGGCTTCGAGGCCGGAGGCGCAGAAGCGGTTCTCCTGGACGCCGGCGACGGTGTCGGGCAGACCGGCGGCGATGGCGGCGATCCGGGCGATGTCGGAGCCCTGGTCGCCGACGGGGCCGACGACGCCGAGGACGATGTCGTCGATGGCGGCCGGGTCGAGGCCGGGCTGGCGGGCCTGGATCTCCTGGATCAGGCCGACGACCAGGTCGATCGGCTTGGTGCCGTGCAGGGCCCCGTTGGCCTTGCCGCGGCCGCGCGGGGTGCGGATCGCGTCGTAGACGTACGCTTCGGTGGTCACGGTGGTGCCTTTCACATGAGGGTCGGATGCGAGGGCCGGGCGGCCGGCGGTGAATCGGGGCCGGGGGCGCTCGCGGAGGTCGGGGGGCGGGCCGGGGGCCTGACTGTCCGGGGCCTACCGGGCGGATCGGCCGGCTGGCGGGCCGGCTGCGGACGGGCTCGGACGGGCGGGCGGCAGACGGACAGTCGGTCGGACGTTCGGGCGGCGGGGTCAGCCGAGCAGGGAGCGGCCGATGATCTCCTTCATGATCTCGGTCGTCCCGCCATAGATGGTCTGGATCCGGCCGTCGGTGTAGGCCCTGGCCACCGGGAATTCGCTCATGTAGCCGTATCCGCCGTGCAGTTGCAGACACCGGTCGGCGACCCGCTTGTGCAGCTCGGTGGCCCACCACTTGGCCATCGAGGCGTTCACCGCGTCCAGACCGGTGCCCGTCGGGTCGATGTGCTCCTCGACGCAGCGGTCGACGAAGGTGCGGGTGACGGCGCACTCGGTGGCCATCTCCGCGATCTCGAAGCGGATGTGCTGAAGCTTGGCGAGCGGGCGGCCGAAGGCCTCGCGCTCCTTGACGTACGCGGTGGTCAGCTCCAGGAGGTGCTCGGCTCCCGCGATGGCGGCGACGGCGATGGCGAGCCGTTCCTGGGCGAGGTTGGTCATCAGATGGAGGAAGGCCCCGTTGAGCTCGCCGAGCAGGTTCTCCTTGGGGACGCGGACGTCGTGGAAGAAGAGTTCGGCGGTGTCCTGGGCCTTCTGGCCGATCTTGTCGAGGTTGCGGCCGCGCTCGAAGCCCTCCATGCCGCGCTCGACGACCAGGAGGGACAGCCCGTGCGCGCCGCCCTCGGGGGTCGTCTTGGCCACGACGACGACGAGGTCGGCGAGGATGCCGTTGGAGATGAAGGTCTTGGACCCGTTGAGGATCCAGTGGTCGCCCCGGTCCTCGGCGCTGGTACGGATCCCCTGGAGGTCGGAGCCGGCACCGGGCTCGGTCATCGCGATGGCGCTGACGGTCTCGCCGCTGCAGAAGCCGGGCAGCCAGCGGCGCTTCTGCTCCTCGGTGGCGAGCGAGGTGAGGTACGGGCCGATGATGTCGTTGTGCAGCCCGATGGCGAGGCCGGGGGTGCCGGCCCGGGTGAACTCCTCGGCGAGGACGACGGCGTAACGGAAGTCGGGGATCCCGCCGCCGCCGTACTCCTCGTCGACGTCGAGACCGAGCAGCCCCTGCCGCCCGGCGGCCCGCCATACCTCGCGGGAGACGACGCCGTCCTTCTCCCACTGCTCGTAGTGCGGCAGCACCTCCTTGGCGAGGAAGGTGCGGACGGTCGCGCGGAACGCCTCGTGGTCGTCGGTGTAGAGCCGGCGCTTCATGCCTGCTGCTCCTTGGCGTCGTCGGGGTGGAGGTCATCGGGGTGGAGGGTGTCGGGGCGAAGAGCGCCGGGACGGGAGACGTCGGGGTGGGGGCCATCGCCGTGGGGGCCGTCGGGCCGGAGCGCGGGGACGTCCCAGTCGCGGGCGACCTCGTCGGTGTCGGCGCCCGGCAGGACGGGGCCGGTGCGGACCGTGCCGGGGGTCGCGGAGAAGCGGGGCGCGGGCGCGGGCTGGACCAGACCGGTGTGTTCGACGAAGGTGCCGCGCGCGGCGAGGTGCGGGTGCGCGGGGGCCTCGCGCAGGGAGAGGACGGGGGACACACAGGCGTCGGTGCCCTCGAAGACGGCTGTCCACTCGGCGCGCGTACGGGTGCGGAAGCGAGTGGCGACGGCGGTACGCAGTTCGGGCCAGCGCGCGAGGTCGGCGCGCGCCGCGGCGGTCTCCCCGAGGCCGAGCAGCCGGGCGAACTCGTCGTAGAACCGCTGTTCCAGCGCGCCGACGGCCATGTAGCCGCCGTCGGAGGTCTCGTACGTCCCGTAGAAGGGGCAGCCGCCGTCGAGCAGGTTCACCCCGCGCCGGTCCTGCCAGCCGCCGGCGGCCAGCATGCCGTGGATCATGGTGGCGAGGTGGGCGGAGCCGTCGACGATGGCGGCGTCGACGACCTGGCCCTCGCCGTGTTCGCGGGCGTGCCGGAGCGCGGCGAGGATGCCGATGACGAGGTAGAGGGAGCCTCCGGCGTAGTCGCCGACCAGGTTGGCGGGGACGGTGGGCGGCCCCTCGGGGTCGGGGCCGATCATGCCGAGGGTGCCGGTGACTGCGAGATAGCCGATGTCGTGTCCGGCGCTGGGGGCGAGCGGTCCGTCCTGGCCCCAGCCGGTCATCCGGCCGTAGACGAGCCGGGGGTTGCGGGCCAGACAGGCGTCGGGGCCGACGCCGAGGCGTTCGGCGACGCCGGGGCGGTAGCCCTCGATGAGGACGTCGGCGCGGGCGACCAGGTCGAGCACGGTCGCCGGGCCGTCGGCGGCCTTGAGGTCGACGAGTACGGACCGCTTGTTGCGGTTGGTGAGGTCGTACGCGGGGTCGATGCCGAGGCCCGCCCCGCCGGGGCGGTCGACGCGGACGACGTCGGCGCCGAGGTCGGCGAGGAGCATGGCGGCGAAGGGCCCGGGGCCGATGCCGGCGAGTTCGACCACGCGGACGCCGTCGAGCGGACCGGTGCGGGACTGGCCGGGTGTCGTCATCGGGCCCCCAGGGAGGTGCGGCGGGTGAGCGCCAGTGTGTGACATCAATGCTGTAACACCGAAGATGCTAGGAACGTGTTCCACTCCGCACAAGCCCCCGGGCCGAGCAAGCGCTTACCCCGACGGGATCGGACGCTTCGGCGCCCGGCGAGGCCGGACGCGTCCGCTAGAGTCCGCCGACGACATGCGCGCCGGGGGCGCGGGCGAAGGCGAGGGGCTGTGGGGACTGGGGTGGAGGCCGGCATGGAGAGCGGGGCGACGAAGGCGACCGAGGCCGCCGAGGCGACGGAGGCGACGGAGGCGACGGAGGCGACGGAGGCGACGGAACGGTCGTACGACGTGGTTCTCTTCGGGGCGACCGGGTTCGTGGGCGAACTCACCGCGGAGTATCTGGCCGAGCACGCGCCGGAGGGCTGCCGCTGGGCCTTGGCGGGACGCGGCCACGACCGGCTCACGGCGCTGCGCGACCGGCTCGCCGCGCGCTGGCCGCACTGCGCCGCGCTGCCGCTGCTCGTCGCGGACAGCGAGGATCCCGCGTCGCTGCGCGCGCTCGCCCGCTCCGCGCGGGTCGTGGCGAGCACGGTCGGGCCCTACATCCGGTACGGGGAAGGGCTGGTCGCCGCGTGCGCGGAGGCCGGCACCGACTATCTGGACCTCACCGGGGAACCGGAGTTCGTGGACCTGATGTACGTCCGCTACGACGCGCTCGCCCGCGAGACCGGCGCCCGCCTCGTGCACGCTTGCGGCTTCGACTCCATCCCGCACGACCTGGGCGTCTACTTCACCGTGCGACAGCTGCCCGAGGGAGTGCCACTGCGGATCGACGGCTTCGTCCGGGCCGGCGCGCTCATCTCGGGCGGCACGTTCGCCTCGGCCCTCAGCGCCTTCGGGCGCGGCCGGGAGATGCTGAGCGCGGCGCGTGAACGGCGGCTGCACGAGCCGAGGCCGGTGCGCCGACGGGCCCGGGCGCCTCTCGGCGGGCCGCGCTTCAGCCGGGAGACCGGCACCTGGGCGCTGCCTCTGCCCACCCTCGATCCGCAGGTGGTGGTCCGATCGGCGCGGGCCATCGACCGCTACGGGCCGGACTTCCGCTACCGCCACTTCGCCTCGCTGAAGTCCCTGTTGGTGGCGCTGGGCAGCACGACGGCAGTCGGCACGGGCCTGCTCGCCGCCCAAGTACCGGCTGTACGCGCATGGCTGACGGGACGTTACAAGTCAGGGAAGGGGCCGAGCGCCACGCTCAGGGCACGCAGCTGGTTCTCCGTCCGCTTCGTCGGGGAGGGCGGCGGCCGGCGGGTCTTCACCGAAGTGTCGGGCGGTGACCCGGGCTACGACGAGACGGCGAAGATGCTCGCCGAGTCGGCACTCTGCCTCGCACACGACTCGCTGCCGGTGACGTCCGGACAGGTCACCACGGCGGTCGCGATGGGTGACGCTCTGCTCGACCGGCTGCGGGCGGCGGGGCTGCGCTTCCGGGTGGCGCACACGAACTGAGCGGGTACGAAGCGCGTACGGACCGAGCCGAGCGGGCGCGGCGGGGTGGTGGCGCCACGCTCGGGGCACGTCGCCTTACCTGGTGCGCGAGGCTCAGTGCCGTACGAGACAGAACGGGTGGCCGGCCGGGTCCGCGTAGATGCGCCAGGACCGGTCGCCCTCGTCGCCGTCGAGCCGCCGGGCGCCGAGCGCGAGGACCGCCTCGTGCGCGGCGTCCAGGTCGGCGACCCGTACATCGATGTGGAACTGCTGCTCCGGCGCGCCCCATACCGGCGGCCGGTGGTCCGCCACTCCCTGGAAGGCGAGCACCGGGGCGCCCGAGGCGTCGTGCAGGGTGGCCCAGGCGTCACCGACCGCCCACTGGGGATCGGGCCGGTTGATCTCGCCGCCGAGCAACCGCTGGTAGAAGCGGGCCAGTTCCCCTACGTCGGTGCAGTCGAGCACGAGGCACTGGAAGGTACCGATCGCGGAGGGAAGGGCCGCAGTGGGAGAAGTCATGGCCCCCACCCTGCCACTCCGGTTCACGCCCCCGGCATCCGTACGGGTACTCACGGATACTCAGTCCACCCCGGTCACTCAGACGCCACCCACGGCCCCGGACTTGGTCCCGGTCTCGGCCTCGGTCTCTGCCTCGGCCTTCGCTGCCGAGAGCGCTTCGGCGAGGGCCTGCCGGCAGAGGGCGTCGGCGTGCCGGGTGGTCTCGGGCAGGCGGTAGCGCGGGCTGAGTCGCAGGGTGTGCTCCGAGGCCCGGTCCAGACAGACCCGGTGGCCGACCGAGACATAGACCGGCTTGACCCCGGCGCGGGTGCGCAGCGCGCGCCCGACGGTCTCGCCGTCGGCGACGAGGGCGCTGAACGCGCCGCGCTCCGGGCCCGGTTGCTCGTAGGTGAAGGTGAACGGATTCTTCGCGACCCCGATCGACGGCAGACCGGTGACCACCCCGAGGTGGCTGGCGAGGCCGAAACGGCGCGGGTGGGCGAGCCCGTATCCATCGCAGACCAGCAGCCCGGGGTCGGCCGTGAGCCGGCCGAGGGCGGCGAGCACGGTGGGGATCTCCCGGAAGGCGAGCAGCCCGGGCACGTACGGGAAGGAGACCCGGCCGACGGCGGTGGCCCGCTCGACCACCTCCAGGCTGCGGGCGTCGAGGACCACGGCCGCGGCGGCGACCAGATCGCGCTCGTCGTCGTAGGCCACGTCGACCCCGGTGACATGCCCCGTCCCGGGCTCGGGCCCCTCCTCCCCCGTCACCAGCCGGCCGCGGAGTTCCTCCTGCACGGCCAGCGCCGCGCCCTCGTCGGCGGGCCACCCCTCGGGAATCTCGATGATCTTCATGCCCTGGACCCTACGCGCCGCCCGTGGGGTCACGCGCGGCCGTTGTCGGACCCGTACGGCACGCTCGGGCGCGGCGGGACGTGCGGAGTACGAGCGGGCCCTCGCCGATCCGTCGGCCTTCGCCCCGTACGCGGAAGACCTCGTCTGGGCGGAGCCGCTGCTGTACGTGCCGGACCGGGCGTACAAGGAGCTGACCGGGGAGGAGTGGGGGCGAGAGACCCGGTACTCGTACGAGTCGTACTCCAACACCGGCGCCTGGGTGGGCCCTTGCGGCGAGACGTAGGCTGACCGGCATGTTCGTACTGGAGTTGACCTACACGGCGCCGATCGAGCGGATCGACGCGTTGCTGACCGAGCATGTCGCGTGGCTGGAAGCGCGGTACGCGGAGGGGGTGTTCCTGGCCTCGGGCCGCAAGGAGCCGCGTGAGGGCGGGGTGATCCTGGCCGCCGGGGTCGGCCGCGCGGAGATCGAGAGGATCGCGGCGACCGACCCGTTCAGCGTCGGGGACGTGTGCACGTACCGGATCGTCGAGTTCCACGCCACCAAGACGGCGGACGGACTCGCGGTTTTCCGGGAGGAGTTGCCCGCCTAGAGACCGCCCCCAGGGGCCGCGCGGACCCGGACCCGCGCGTGGATCGCGGATCGCGGATCGCGGATCGCGCGAGCCCGGCCTGCCCCGGAGCGGAACTACCGGACGACCGACCGGGCGATCCGGCCCTTCTCGCCGGAGGCCCAGCAAGCGCCGTCGGCGGTGCAGGACACCGTGTCGTACGAACCGGTGTCGACGGTGCGCCAGGTGCGCCCGCCGTCGGTGGTGAGGTCGGTGCCGGTGGGGCCGACAGCCAGGGCGGTGGACTTCGCCTGCGGGAGCCAGGCGACGCCCGAGCGGTAGGCGGACGGCGGGGTGGCCGAGGCGGTCCAGCCGCGCCCGCCGTCCCCGGTCACGGCTGCGGCCCGCGGGGAGGCCTGGTCCGGGCGGTAGTCGCCGCCGACCGCGAGACCGTGCCGGCGGTCGCGGAAGGCGAGCCCGAAGACGCCCTTGGCGCCGTCTCCCGCCGGGATCGTCGTCTCGGTCGCGGTCCAGGTGAGGCCTCGGTCCGCCGAGTGCAGTACGCGCCCGGCCGGGCCGCCGCCGGTCGCCAGCCACACGTCCTTGGGGCCGGAGGACACCAGGCACTGGCCGCTCGCCGCGAAGCCGGCCTCACCGGGCCGGGCGGCGGGCATCCCGGCATCCGGGAGCACCCGCCAGGACCGGCCGCCGTCGCCGGTCGACAGGATGCGGAACTTGCCGTCCACCGGGTCGCCCATGGCCAGCCCGTGACGGTGGTCGAAGAAGGTCATGCAGTCGTAGAAGGCACGCGGGTCGGTGTTGCGGAAGGACTCGGTCCAGGTCTGCCCGCCGTCCTCGGTGCGCAGCACCCGGGACGCCTCGCCCTCGCCGATCGCGAGCACCACGGCCCGCCGGGCGTCGAACGCCTCGACATCGCGGAACTCCAGCTCCCCGACCCCGGCCGGAGAGACGTTTCGCCAGCTCTGTCCGCCGTCGGCGGTGCGCAGCACCGTCCCCTTCGACCCCGCCGCCCAGGCCACCGAACGGCTCACCGGGGCGAGGCCGCGGAACCGGGCGTCCGTGCCGGTCGTGGTGAGCTGCCACGCGCCCGGCGCCGGCTCCCGCGCACCGGCCGGAGCCGTGCCGACCGGAGTCGCACCGGCCGGAACGGCGGGCGCCAGGGCCAGCACGGCCCCGGCCAGCCCGAGAGCCGCCACCAGTCGTCGCGCCCGCGTGCTCTTCTGTCTCGTCTTCCCCATGGACATCATGGCGGGCGAAGCTAGCCCACCGGGAAGATCCCGTCCAGAGTGCGCACCGGACCGCGCCTTCCTAGGCTGGGAGGTATGACCGACCGCAGCGGGTCAGACCCGGTCCCGGACGAGAAGCCCAAGGCCGACGAGAAGCCGAAGGTCAAGGAGTACGACGGCGCGGGCATCACCGTCACCTTCGAACCGCGCCGCTGTCTGCACGCCGCCGAGTGCGTACGCGGCCTGCCGAGCGTCTTCGACCTGGAGCAGCGACCCTGGGTGCAGCCCGGCAAGGCCGCCCCCGACGAGGTCGCCGAGGTGGTACGGCGCTGCCCGTCGGGCGCGCTGCAGTACCGCCCGGCGGACGACTCGGCCGAGCCCGGCGACACGCCCACCACCGTGCGCCGTACGCCGGACGGGCGGCTGCTGATGCGCGGTGATCTGCGGGTGCGTTCCGGCGCGGGAGAGCGGCGCGAGACGCGGGTGGTGCTGTGCGGCTGCGGCGCCTCGGGCAACCAGCCGTACTGCGACCACTCGGGTCCCTGCGCGGACGGCGCCTTCGACCGCGCCGACGAGCGCTGACGCGGAGCGCGGGGAACGTACACGGGGAACGTACACGGGGAGCATGGCCGGCGGGCGGGTGCACGGCGGAGGCACGGCGGGTGTACGCCGGAAGTGCGGCGGAGCGCCGTCGGCCGCGGACGGTGGTGGGCCGTGAATGGCGTCAGCGGACGGTGGGCGGCGGCAGGCTCGGCGGGCGGCGAACACCCGGGCGAAATGAGGTCTGTTCGGCGTTCAGGGAGGAACGCGGCGGACGGTGACGCAGCTCACGTGCCCCTTCGGTAGACGTTCCGATGCTCTTGTTCGTCCTTCTGTGTGTCAGGGAGATATCAGAACGTAGCCGCGCGACAGGAGGCCGATCCATGTCCCCCACCGTCTTCGAGCAGCCCGTGCAGGCCCGGCTGGTGGCGTCCGCACCGCGGACGGAGGCAGTCGCCGCCACCCTTCGGTACGACCGCGCCGACCCGTATGCCGTGAGCATGGCCTTCCCGCCGCTCGCGACCCTCGAAGGGGTCGAGGTGTCATGGGCCTTCGGACGCGAACTGCTCGCCGAGGGCGTGGAGGGACCGGCCGGAGTCGGCGACGTGCGGCTGCGGCCGTACGGGGACGACCGCACGGTCGTCGAGTTCCACGCGCCCGAGGGCGTGGCCATGGTGCATGTCCGTACGGAGGAGCTGCGCCGTTTTCTGGAGCGTTCGCAGCGCGTGGTGCCGTGGGGCCGGGAGCACCAGTACCTGGACTGGGACGCGAACTTGGCGCGCCTGCTGAAGGAGCGCCCGTAACACCGCCCGACCCTCGCCGTCCCGGCCGCCGGTAATTCGATTGCGGCGGCCGACGGCGCCGTCCTAGCCTTCTTCTCGTCCCCCTGTAGTCGCCCGATCGGAGAAGGCCGTTGCTCTTCTGAGGTTCGAGACACCGTGCCGCGCGTGCCGCCCCGCCGCCGCGTGTGCCGTCCTCGACCTCGGCGTATGAGCGAACGAGCGTTGCTGTCCGTCAGCCGCTCCGTCACGGCCTTCGTCCGCGCCCCGGTGTCTCACACGCGTCCCTGACCGTGAACCACCACCGGGAGGCCTCACATGGCGACCCATCCCACTTTCCTCACCTGCACGAACCTTTCCTTCTCCTGGCCCGACGGGACGAAGGTCCTCGACGACTTCCGGCTGACCATCGGACCCGGCCGCACCGGCCTGGTCGGCCTCAACGGGGCTGGCAAATCCACTCTGTTGAAGCTGCTCGCCGGGGAACTCGTCCCTGAGGCGGGCACCGTCCGCGCTGCCGGCGACATCGGGTATCTGCCGCAGAACCTGGTGCTGGACACCGGCCTGCGGGTCGACAAAGTCCTCGGCATCGAGCGGATCCGTGCATCGCTACACGCGATCGAGTCGGGCGACACCGCGGAGGAACACTTCGCGGCCGTCGGCGACGACTGGGACGTGGAGGAGCGGGCGCGGGCCGTACTCGACCAGCTCGGTCTCGCCCACATCGGCCTGGACCACACGGTCGGCGAGATCTCGGGGGGCGAGTCGGTGCTGCTGCGGCTCGCCGCACTGCTGCTCGCCCGGCCGGAGATCCTGCTGCTCGACGAGCCGACGAACAATCTCGATCTGTTCGCCCGGCGTCGGCTGTACGAGGCCGTGGACGCCTGGAACGGAGTGCTCGTCGTGGTCAGCCACGACATCGAACTCCTGGAACGCGTCGACCAGATCGCCGATCTGCGGGACGGCGAAGTCACCCTGTACGGCGGCACCTGGTCCGACTACCGCAGGGCGCTCGCGGTCGAACAGGAGGCGGCCGAACGGATGGTGCGGGTCGCCGAGGCCGACGTCCAGCGGCAGAGGCGCGAACTGTCGGACGCTCACGCGAAGTTGGCACGTCGCAGGCGTTACGGCCAGAAGAGCTTCGAGAACCGGGTGGCGCCGAAGATCGTCGCCAACAACCGCAAGGCCGCCGCCGAGGTGTCGTCCGGGAAGCACCGGGCGGTGCACACGGAACGGCTGGCCGAGGCACGTTCCCGGCTGGACGCGGCGGTGGAGGCGGTGCGGGACGACGACGAGATCCGTATCGAGCTGCCTCGCACGAAGGTCCATCCGGGCGGGGACGTCCTGCTGCTGCGGGATCTGGAGCTGCCGCACGGGGCACGGATCGACGGAAGGTTCGAGCTGCGGGGTCCGGAACGGGTCGCGCTGCTCGGCCGGAACGGGGCCGGCAAGACGACCTTGCTGCGGACGATCGCGGGCGAACTGACCCCGGTGGCAGGCGAGATGGCGGTGCACGTGCCGCTGCGTTTCCTGCCGCAGCGACTGGATCTGCTGGACGACGGACTGAGCGTGGTGGAAAACGTGGCGCGGTTCGCCCCGGCGGCCACACCCAACGAGATCCGGGCGCGACTGGCCCGGTTCCTGTTCCGGGGCGCCCGGGCGGACCGGCTGGTGGAGACCCTGTCGGGCGGCGAACGCTTCCGCGCGACGCTGGCGGCACTGCTGCTCGCGGAGCCGGCACCACGGCTGCTGATGCTCGACGAACCGACCAACAACCTGGACATGGCCTCGGTGCGCAGCCTGACGGCGGCGCTGGATGCCTTCGAAGGGGCGCTGATCGTGGCGAGCCACGACGTCACGTTCCTGCGGTCGCTGGGAATCACCCGCTGGCTGATGCTCGACGGCACGCTGCGGGCGACGACGGCGGAGGCGGCTTGGGAGGGGGAGGGGATGGGGTCGTTGGATGAGTGAGTGCTGAGTGTTGAGCGCTGAACGCCAGGGCTTGTCCGGCGAATTGAGACTGGGCGAGGCTCTGGCGGGGCGGCATGGGCGCTCTGGGGAGAGACAGCGCGCTGGTGGGTGGGCGGGGCGTTTCATAGCGCGAGGTGCGAGTGGGATGTGACTTGGTGTCCGCCCTCCTTCCGAGAGTCGCGCCTTCCACCACCGCATCAAGGGCGCTCCTTCGTCGCGTCGCTACGCGATGGGCTACGCCCACCCTTGACCCGGCGCCTCCAGACGCGAAAAACACTCTCGGAGGGCGGACCAGGAGAAAGGTCCACGCGGGGGCGATGCTCGTTGCCGACCGCCGTAGGCGGGTGGCGGGCCGGAGGCCGGGGTGGGGTCCGGGTATCGCTCCGGTCGGCCTGATGGCCGTCCGCCGGTGGGGTGGGGCTGAGTTCGCGGCCCGGGCCGGTGAGACCGCGCCCGCCGGCCCGGGGTGCGCAACAGTGAAATGGGGCGGCCCGGCACGGCTCAGCGAATGACCGCCGTCGGCAGGCAGGGATTCATGCCCCGCTGGTCACCGCCGGTGGACTGAAGAACCGACAAGCGCCCGCATGGGCATCACCCCCGCGTGCGCGGGGATCACGGCCGGTCCGCCCGGCGCTGGGACGTCACCCAGGGACCACCCCCGCGTGCGCGGGGACCACTCGGCCATGCTGCGCATGTCGTCCGGTGACGGGGGACCACCCCCGCATGCGCGGGGATCACGACCTGCGGTTCCAGGCCCTCCCTCGTACGGAGGGACCACCCCCGCGTACGCGGGGATCACGGGCGCGTACCGCCCGCTCGGCTCCCCGGCCGGGGACCACCCCCGCGTGCGCGGGGATCACCAGGGGTGGGGCGGCCCGTGGCCGTGGGGCGGGGGACCACCCCCGCGTGCGCGGGGATCACCCCGATGTTGCCCGCGCCGCCCGGTTGATGGGGGGACCACCCCCGCGTGCGCGGGGATCACTGAATGGTCTCGGACCAGGTGGTCTTGTTGATGGGACCACCCCCGCGTGCGCGGGGATCACCCCAGCTCTTGAAGAACGGGGCGACCGGTGCGGGGACCACCCCCGCGTGCGCGGGGATCACAGGGCGCGGAGGTCGGCGGGTGTCGGCTGGCGGGGACCACCCCCGCGTGCGCGGGGATCACCCCTGAGGCGTCCTCCACGGCACCCGGCAGCGGGGACCACCCCCGCGTGCGCGGGGATCACGTACCCCTGCGCGGCGAGCAAGGCGGCGGTCAGGGACCACCCCCGCGTGCGCGGGGATCACTTCGCACCTGAGCGTTGGTGGCTTCCGCTACGGGGACCACCCCCGCGTGCGCGGGGATCACCTGCCGGCCAGCGGCGGCGCGGACTACGAGGAGGGACCACCCCCGCGTGCGCGGGGATCACAGGGGGAAGGCCAGGGTCGCGCGGATTTCACTGGGACCACCCCCGCGTGCGCGGGGATCACGTTCACATCAAGTAACCGTCAAAGCGTTTACAGGGACCACCCCCGCGTGCGCGGGGATCACTCACCGCCGGGGCTGCCGCTGTCGAAGGTGTAGGGACCACCCCCGCGTGCGCGGGGATCACAGGAGCTGACCTGCAGCTTCACATCGCCAGACCTCGGATTTTACCCACTTTACCAAGGCGCGACTTAAGCCAACATTCCCACTTCAAATAGGGCAAATGTGAACTCCTGTGGCTACAGAGACCTTCCCGGACGCTCGCGAGCACACTAACTCGCACGGTCGGGCGGAAGGTGTTACTCCGCCCCTCGGCGGGCCGGATGCGACTCGCGCGACGGCAGGGGCGAACGGGGATGCTCGCGTGCGCAGTTCCTTCGTCCGGCGGATGGGTAAGTCGAAATCCCCGCCGGAAACGGGACGGGAGTGAACTCCTGTGACTTCAGAGGCACCCTCGGACGCTCGCGAGCGCACTTACTCACCCAACCCGGGGCGGAAGACGCTACTCCGCACCCGCCGTGGGGCGGGTGCGAACTCGTGTGACTTCAGGGGCGACGACCCGGGGTCCTCGCGAGCTCGCCGAGAAATCCTCACTTATGCCCCGCTACGGGGCATGTGCGGGTGTGCAGGCATCATGAGGCAGCCGATGCAAGTGTGAGGAGCGGTATGGACGAGGGCAGTGCTGGGGATCTCATCCACCTGGCCGACGAGGAAAGCAGTCTCGTGGTGCGAGTTCTGAGCCGCACCATGCCTGGAGTGCTGTCGCTGCACGACTTCCTCGATGCGGAGATCGTCGTCACGAGCGGGTTTGCCCGGGGACGCCTGGAGGCGTGCCTGGCCCCGGACGACTTGGACGGCTGGTCCGAAGCCCTCGGCGAGGTCGCCGCCGGGCGGGATGCCGTCTGGATGGATGACGGACGCAACCCCGAGATCCGTCTTGAGCCGTCCGACCAGGACGGGGTCGCCGTCATCGTGGTGGAGGACGTAGCGGCGTCCGGGACATCGGTCCGTGTCCCGCTGCGACTGGCCGCCGGATGGGTAGACGACCATCACGAACGACTGCGGCATGTCCGCACCCACTGGCCCCAGGAGGTCGTAGAGACCTCTCCCGGTGCCTACGAGTGGCGGCGCTGAACTGTCCGAGCCGACACACCCCTTCAAGAAACAGTGTGCGGAGTACGCGATCACGCACGAGACCTGGACTCGGCAGCACAATCACGAGCAGCCAATCCACAGATCCTGACGATTACCCGGTTTCCCGCGCGACGGGAGAGATTCGCTCGCCAGGTCCCTCGGTCGATCCGGACGGCGGGCACTCGACCGCAGACCAAGCCGTAAGTCGAAATCCCCGCCGGAATTGGGGCGGGAGTGAACTCCTGTGCCGACTGAGGCACTCCCGGACGCTCGCGAGCGCACTTACTCACCCGCCCCGGGGTGGAAGGCGCTACTCCGCTCCCGCCGTGGGGCGGGTGTCAACTCGTGTGACTCCAGAGGCGATCCAGGCAAGCCCGGCCGCCGCGCGAGCGGGGTTTCCCCCGCCCCACCCACGGGGAGTGACCAGCGGGGCATGAATCCCGACCACACGACGGCGGTCATCCGCCGAGACGGCCCGGGCCGCCCCACTCCACGACCGCGCACCCCGAACCGGCGGACACAGCCCCGCCCGCCCCGGCCACAAACCGAGCCCCACCCCACCGGCCCGCACCCGACAAGCCGACCGGAGCGATACCCGGCCCCCACCCCGACCACCGACCCCGCACCCGCCCACGGCGACCAGCAACAACCAACGGTGTCGCGTGGACCCTTTCCCCCGGCCCGCCCTCCGAGTGTGAAAAGGCCCCCGCAGCCGGGCGGTCAAGGGCGAAGCGAAGCGGAGTCGCGCAGCGACGCGACCGAAGGGAGCGCCCTTGAGGGGCCGGCGAAGGGGGCCACACTCGGAAAGAGGGCGGGCCACCACCCGAACCCCACAGACACGCCCACCCCGAGGCCCCACTCCCCCGCCCCCGAAACGCCTCACCCACCCCATGACCTGGGCCTCCTCCCGTACAACCCCCTCCCCCGGATTGGCCCACCCCTTATGGGGCCTTTAACCTACGGTCTCGTAACCTACGTATCCGTAGGTAATTCCGTATGCCCGTCTCCGTCCCCAGGAGTCTCCGTGACGCTCACCTCTCCCCACCTCGCCGGCACCGCAGGGTGGACCGACGCGCGCCTGCTCTACGCGCTGGAAGAGGTCGTCGGGAGGGAGCTGGACCGGCATCTGAAGATCTCCAAGGACTGGATGCCGCACGACTACGTGCCCTGGTCCGACGCCCGGAACTTCCCCGCGTTCTTCGAGGACGGCGAGGCCTGGGACCGTTCCCAGTCCAAGGTCACCGACATCGGCCGCACCGCCCTGGTCGTCAACCTCCTGACCGAGGACAACCTCCCGAGCTACCACCACGAGATCGCCACCCTCTTCGGCCGCGACGGCGCCTGGGGCACCTGGGTGCACCGCTGGACCGCCGAGGAGGGCCGGCACGGGATCGTGATGCGCGACTATCTGCTGGCCTCCCGGGCCGTCGACCCCGACCAGCTCGAACGATTCCGCATGTCCCACATGTCCGAGGGCTTCGAGTCCGACAACCGTCACTCGATGCTGCACTCGATCGCCTACGTGGCCTTCCAGGAACTCGCCACCCGCATCTCGCACCGCAACACCGGACACCACTCCGGCGACCCGGTCTGCGACCGCATGCTCGCGCGCATCGCGCTCGACGAGAACCTGCACATGATCTTCTACCGCAACCTGCTCGGCGCGGCCTTCGAACTCGCACCCGACCTGACGATGCAGGCCGTGCGGGACGTGGTCGTCAACTTCCGTATGCCCGGTCACGGCATGCCCGGCTTCGAGCGCGCGGCAGCCCAGATGGCGATCGGCGAGATCTACAACCTGCGCATCCACCACGACGACGTCCTCCAGCCGGTGCTGCGCTTCCTCAAGGTCCTCCAGATCGACGGCCTCGGCCCGGAGGGCCTCCAGGCCCAGGACGAGCTGGGGCTCTACATGGACGGCCTGGACGGCGAGGCGTCGAAGTTCGACGAGCGTCTCGCGGCTCGCAAGGCGCGGATGGCGGCTCGGGCGGCCGGCTGACGGCTGACGGCTCGGCCGGAAAGCGTCGGAAGCAACAGGCAGGGGCGGGCGGGCGAGGACGGAGAGGACGGACAAGGGCGGGTAGCGGCGGGCGGTACGGGGCGCAGGGCTTCACGGGCAGGCGTACGGGAAGAACGGCGGGCGTCCCGGCGACCCTGGCCGCGAGGCCCGGGATCCGGAGGGGCGACCCCACGACGGGTCAGCCCCGGAGGCGCTTGAGCCGGATCCGCTCCTTCTCCGAGAGCCCGCCCCACACGCCGAACCGCTCGTCGGCCGCGAGCGCGTACTCCAGGCACGCCACCCGCCCCTCGCAGGCTCCGCACAGCTGCTTGGCCTCGCGGGTCGACGAACCGGGCGCCGGGAAGAAGAACTCCGGCCCCGCCTGGGCGCACAGCGCGTTCTCCTGCCAGGAGAGGTCGAGGGCGGGGGACATCAGGGCCTGCGGGGTGGCGGGGGCGAGCGGGGCGATCATCATCTCGGTCATGCGGACAGCCTCGCCCACGGGCGTAAACGCGCCATCAACGTCCGATCAACGCGGCGCGCCGAGGGCCTGTGGCCGCGTTCCGGCCACCCTTACGTTTCCCCGCCCACCCCTCCCGTACTCCTCCTGAAGCCGTCCGAACGTCCGGAAGGTGCACCGGTCAGCCCCGCTTCACCGCACGCCCGAAGCACCACTTTCGGCCATCACCCGTCGCAGCCTTCCCCACGACTATTCCTGCGGCCCTTCCTTCCGGGCCCGGCTCGGCTGGACCCGCTTCGGCTCACCGGGCATCTTCGGGTACTCCGGCGGATAGGGAAGGTCGCCGAGACCGTGGTCCGCCTCGTCGCGACGGGCCAGTTCGAGGAGCGATTCGAGACTGAAGCGCTCGCCGTCCATGTCCGCGTGCACATCGCCGAGTTCGGCGTACCGCTTCGGCATCGTGCGGATGTCGAAGTCGCGCGGCACGGCGTCGTCGATCTCCTCCCAGCGCAGCGGCGCGGAGACCGGGGCGTGCGGCCTGGGGCGTACGGAGTAGGCGGAGGCGATGGTGCGGTCGCGGGCGGTCTGGTTGTAGTCGACGAAGATCCGCTCGCCGCGCTCCTCCTTCCACCACTTGATGGTGACGCGGTCCGGCATGCGCCGCTCCAGCTCCCGCCCGCAGGCGATGGCGGCCCGTCTGACCTGAGTGAACGTCCATTCCGGCCGGATCGGAACAAAGACGTGCAGGCCGCGCCCGCCAGAGGTCTTGGGCCAGCCGCGCAGCCCGTGTTCGGCCAGGACCGCGCGCAGTTCGTGGGCGGCGCGGACGGCGTCGGCGTAGTCGGTGCCGGGCTGCGGGTCGAGGTCCAGCCGCAGCTCGTCCGGGTGCTCGGTGTCCTCGCGGCGTACGGGCCAGGGGTGGAACGTCATGGCGCCGAGGTTGGCCGCCCACAGCACGGCGGCCGGTTCGGTGGGGCACATCTCGTCGGCGGAGCGACCGCTCGGGAAGGTGATGTGGGCGGTCGGAATCCACTCGGGAAGATACTTCGGCGCGCGCTTCTGGAAGAAGGATTCGCCGGCCACACCGTCGACATAGCGTTCCAGGGTGGTGGGCCGGTCGCGCAGGGCGCGGGTGATGCCGTCGCCAACCGCCAGGTAGTACTCGGCCATGTCGAGCTTCGTGTAGCCGGGCTCCGGGAAGTAGATCTTGTCCGGGTGGGAGATCCGTACGGTCCGGCCGCCGGCCTCCAGCTCCACCGCCGCAGCTTTTCCGCCCGCCTCGCCCGCCCGGCCCGCCCCACTTGCCCCCGCTACCCCGTCTGCTCCGTCTGCCGCGCCTCCTGCCATGGCGGCCAGCCTAGGCCGGGCACCCGCCCCACGCATATCGGGGCAGAAGGAATGAATCCTCCCTAGAATCGCGGCATGGACCTGCCGGTGATGCCGCCGATCAAGCCGATGCTGGCGAAGGCCGTCAAGAGGATCCCGCCGGGCATGCAGTACGAGGCCAAGTGGGACGGGTTCCGCGCGATCGCGCACCGCGACGGCCCGGAGGTCTTCCTCGGCAGCCGTACGGGCAAGCCGCTGACCCGCTACTTCCCGGAGGTGGTCGAGGCGCTGCTCACCCGGCTGCCCGAGCGCTGTGTGGTCGACGGGGAGATCGTCGTGGAGCACGACGGGCGGCTGGACTTCGACCGTCTCACCGAGCGGATCCATCCGGCCGCGTCACGGGTCCGGATGCTGGCGGAGACCAACCCGGCCCGGTTCATCGCCTTCGACCTGCTGGCCCTCGGCGACGAGGCCCTCCTCGACACCCCGCTCGCCGAACGGCGGGCCGCCCTGGAGCGCGCGCTGGCCGGCGTCACCGCCCCGGTTCATCTCGCCCCCGCGACCCGGGACCCGGAGCTCGCCGCGCGCTGGTTCGAGCAGTACGAGGGCGCGGGCCTGGACGGGGTCGTCGCCAAGCCGCTCGACCTCCCGTACCGTCCGGACGAGCGTCTCATGTACAAGATCAAGCACGAGCGGACCGCCGATGTCGTCGTGGCCGGATACCGCTTCCACAAGAGCGGTCCGGTGGTCGGCTCGCTGCTCCTCGGCCTGTACGACGGCCAGGGCGCCCTCCAGCACGTCGGCGTGTGCGCGGCCTTCACCGCCCGGCGGCGTGCCGAACTGATCGAGGAGCTGGAGCCGCTGCGCATGGACCCGCCGACCGGGCACCCCTGGGCGGACGCGTCGGCGCACGCCTCGTCCCGGCTACCGGGGGCGCCGAGCCGCTGGTCGGGGAAGAAGGACCTGTCGTGGGTGGCACTGCGCCCGGAGCGGGTCTGCGAGGTCGGCTACGACCACATGGAGGGCGACCGTTTCCGGCACACCGCGCAGTTCCGGCGCTGGCGACCGGACCGCGCCCCGGAGTCCTGCGGGTACGCGCAGTTGGAGGAACCGGTCTCGTACGACCTTTCCGCCGTCCTCGCGTAGGGCGCCGGGGAAGGCAAGACAGGCGTGAGATCGACCACATCCGGCGGGGCGACAACTGCCCCTTTTTGCCTTTACGTTCAGTGAACTGACGAACGATCCGTTCGGCTCACCCCCGCGTACCTGCGAGAACGCGCGCCGCGCCCGCGAACCGGTGCGAACGTCAGCACGCCCAAGGCGCCCGGCTGTTGCCCCGCGGTGACGCGGCCGTCGTCCAACCGGCACCGGGATCCGGTACGTATGGAGGGTGGGAGCGACCCTCCCGCCGACCGACCCATCCCCCACAGCCCACAAGGACCGACCGTGATCGCCTCGCCCTCGCCCCTCGTCCCCGTGCCGATCCCCGACCGTGTCGCCGCGCTGATCGGCTCCTGCCTGCCGCTGCACGTGCTCCAGGCCGAGGTCGACGCCGACTGCGCGGCGCGCGAGGTGTACCGGTTCCGCGGGCCGCTGTGTCCGGAGGACCGGGCCGACCGGGAGTACGCGCTGGCCGCGCTGGCCAAGGCCAACAAGATCCTCGCCAAGCACCACCCGCAGCTGCCGGTGCGACCCGGCTGGTAGCCGCACGGCGGGCCGCCGGGGCGAGTTCCGGGGCCGGGTCCTGCCCGGGCTCGGGTCCCGGTTCGAATCCAGCTCAGGTCCACGTCCCGGTTCGCGGTCGGATCCGGCCCGGATCCGACTCGCCTCCCGCCCGGATCCGGACGCACCGGTTCGGGTGTGCTCCGCATGCGACACACGGCCATCGGTGTGACGCTGCGAGAGTGACCACCACCAGCGAAGCCGCGCCCGCGCCCCCGGTCGTCGAGCCCCCGGTGCTCGACGACCGCCGCCGCAACATCGTCTTCGGCACGATCATGCTCGGTGTGCTCCTGGCGGCACTCGACCAGACGATCGTGGGCACCGCCCTGCCGACCATCGTCTCGGACCTGGGCGGCGCCGCTCACATGTCCTGGGTGGTCACCTCGTATCTGCTCGCCGAGACGGTCGCGACCGTCCTGGTCGGCAAGTTCGGCGACCTGTTCGGCCGCAAGGTCATCTTCCAGATCTCGGCGATCGTCTTCATCACCGGCTCGTTCCTGTGCGGGCTCGCCACCAACATGACCCTGCTGATCGTCTGGCGCGGCCTCCAGGGCATCGGCGCCGGCGGGCTCATGGTCACCTCGATGGCGCTGATCGCCGATGTGATCCCGTTGCGGGACCGAGGCAAGTACCAGGGCGCGATCGGGGCGGTGTTCGGGGTCTCGACCGTCATCGGACCGCTGCTCGGCGGCCTGTTCACCGACCATCTGACCTGGCGCTGGGCGTTCTACGTCAACGTCCCCATCGCGATCGTGGTCGTCATCGCCGCCGCCCGCACCATCCCCACCCTGCGCTCCGTGAGCCGGCCCGTCATCGACTATCTGGGCATCGCGCTGGTGGCGATCGGCTCCAGCGCCCTGATCCTGGCGACGAGTTGGGGCGGCAACGAGTATCCGTGGGGCTCCGGCGTCATCATCGGCCTGTTCGTCGGCGGCGTGGTGGCGTTCGGGCTGTTCTGCTGGGCGGAGACCCGGGCGGCCGAACCGATGCTGCCCATGCGGCTGTTCCGCAATCCGGTCTTCACCGTCTGCTCGGTGCTCAGCTTCGTCGTCGGCTTCGCGATGCTCGGCGCGATGACCTTCCTGCCGACCTATCTCCAGTACGTAGACGGCGACTCGGCCACGATCTCCGGCATCCGCACCCTGCCGATGGTCGCCGGTCTGCTCGTGGCGTCCATCTTCAGCGGCAACGTGGTCAGCAAGACCGGCCACTATCGGATCTTCCCGATCGCCGGCTCGCTCGTGATGGGCCTCGGGCTCTTCCTGCTGTCGCGGATGGGTCCGCACAGCGGAGCCGGGCTCGAATCGCTCTACATGACCGTGCTCGGCATCGGCATCGGCCTGTGCATGCAGGTGCTCATCATCGCCGTGCAGAACACCGTCGACTACGCGGACCTGGGCACCTCGACCTCCGGGGTCACCTTCTTCCGTACGCTCGGCAGCGCCTTCGGCACCGCCGTCTTCGGCACGCTCTACGCCAACTCCCTCAAGCCGAACCTCGCGGACGGCATCGCCGGGGCCACGGCCGTCGGCACCCGGCTCGGGATCGACCCGGCGGTGGTGGCCCGGGCCGCGCAGAACCCACACGGGCTGCACGCGCTGCCCGGCCCGGTGGCGGCGCCGATCGTGCAGGCGTACGCGAACACCCTGCACACCGTCTTCCTGTGGACCGTGCCGGTGGCCGCCGTCGGTTTCGTGGTGGCGCTGTTCCTCAAACAGGTCGAGCTGCGCGACACCGCCCGGGAGTCCGCTCCCGACATGGGCGAGGGCTTCGGCGCGCCGACCAGCGGCAGCGACTCCGCCAAACTGCTCGAACTGGCCGTCGGCCGGATCATGCGCCGGACCGACTTCGACACCGCGCGAAAGATCGTCGACACCTCGGACACCCGGCTCGACACGGCCGGCGCGTGGGCCGTCATGCAGGTGGAACTGTTCACCCGGATGGTCGGCCACGCCAGCCTCGGACTGATCTCGGCCCAGCGCCGGGTGCCACCGGAGGTCCTGCTGCCGGTCTTCGACCGGATGGTGGACGAGGGGTATCTGACCCGGGACGGCAGTCTGCTGTCCCACACCGCGGCGGGGAAGCGGGAGGCCGAGGTCATCACCCACGCGTGGGGCGACTGGCTGTCCCGGCGGATCGAGACGGAACAGGGCCGCCCGAGCGGACCGGAACTGCGGGCCGCGACGGACGCCATCGCGAAGAAGCTGGTCGCGGAGGACCTGGCACAGGGGCTGCCGCGGGCGGGCCGGCGCGAGCCGGTGGGCGCGACGGCGAAACGGTGAGCCGCACCCGCCGACTTCACCGCTTCACGACCTCACGACCTCACGACCTCACAGATGTACGGGCTCCGCGGGCCCACGTCCCACGCATCGACACCCCCTGAGCTCCAGGCCCCGCGCCGGACGTCACCCCGGCCCCCCGGTGCCCGACGGCAGGCAGGGAGTCCCGGGCCCCGGCGCGCACCGGGACCGGGGCGGGCCGTGAAGGCACGAGTCGTCGCGTCACGGATACGAAGGCGCGGTCGCGGAGCCGCACGGCCCGTGAATTCGCCGAGCCTCAGTCCAGGAAGTCGCCGTCGACGTACACCCACGCCCCCTCGTGCCGTGCGAAGCGGCTCCGCTCGTGGAGTTCGCCCGGCTCGCCGTCGTGGGTGAAGCGCGCCGTGAAGGTCACGGTCCCGTGCTGGTGGAAGGCGGTGCCTTCGCCGGTCTCCTCGATCTCCAGACCGGCCCAGCGCATCCCCGGGTCGAAATCGACCTCCCCCGGCCGGGTCTCCGGCGCCCAGGTGCGCAGCAGATAGCCCTCGTCGCGGACGACGAAGGCGCTGTAGCGGGAGCGCATGAGGAGTTCCGCGGTGGGCGCGGCGGCGGGCCCGGTGTGGAAGCGGCCGCAGCAGGCTGCGTACGGGGCGGGCAGCCCGCAGGGGCACGGCGACTCGGCGGTGACGGCGGCCGGCGCGGGAGCGGCGGAGCGGGCGGGACGGGAGGTACGGGCGGCGGGGCGGGTCTTGCGTCGGGACATGCGCCCATTGTCGCGTGCCGTTCGCCGCCCGCCCCACCGAGGTGCCTCGGTCAGCGCGGGTCGCGCCACATCCCCCACAGCGTCGGGCCGCCGCCGGGCAGCGCGAATTCCTCGCGCACGGCGAAACCGAAGTGCTCGTAGACGGGGAGGTTGGCGGCCTTGGACGACTCCAGGTAGACCGGCAGGCCCGCCGCGTCGGCCTGGACGAGGCCGGAGCGCAGGAGGGCGCCGCCCTGTCCGGTGCCCTGGGCGGCGGGGGCGGCGCCGATGAGCGCCAGCGACCAGTGGGGTTCGCCCGGGGTGTGCGCGGCGGCGGTCTCGACGGCCTCCTTGAACAGGCCGGCCCGGTCGCCGAGGATCCCGATCAGGCGCCGGATGGTCTCCGCGTCCGGGACGGCCTTCTCCTGGGCCTCGGCCGGAACCCAGAAGGAGACCGCCGCGTCGGTGCGTTCACACACGCCGTTCAGGAGGTACTGGCGAGTGAAGAGCGTCGAGAAGTAGTCCGCGAGCATGGTCGCGCGCGTGGTGTCCTCGGGGAAGAACCAGCGCATCATCGGGTCGTCGTCGAAGGCCAGGACCAGCGTGCGGCTGATGTCCGCCGTGTCCTGGAGTTCCGCTTTCCTGGGTGCGTTCGTCGTCTCCATGAGGGCATTCTGCCTACAAATGATCTTGAAAGATCGACCGGGGCCCCGCCCGGAATCCAGGGCCCGGAGGTCAGCCCACGCCGAACCATGCCTCTGCGAGCGCGGGCAGCTCCGGCTCGCCCGTGACGCCGAGTTCGCGCAGGTACCAGGGGAGATTGCTGTACACGTGCAGCAGGGTGTAGGCGAGCAGGACGTCCGGCTCGAACGTCTCGCCGTACGCGCGGGCGAGCCGGCCCAGCAGCGCCGGGTCGCCCCGGGTGACGAACAGCCCGACGCCGACGAAGTCGTAGGCCCGGTCCCCGATCATGGCGGGTTCGAAGTCGTAGAAGCCCGTGAGCCGCCAGGTGTCGGGGGTGGTGAAGAAGTGCTGCCGCATCACCTCGGTGTGCAGCAGACTGGGCCGCGGGGTGCGCGGCAGCGGCACGGAGGTCAGGAAGTCCTCGATCCGCTCCAGCCAGCCGGGCGGCAGTCCGCGCTCGCGCTGACGTTGGACGGCGCCCGCCCGCTGCCGGTCGAGGAAGGCGCCCCAGTCGCCGGGGCCGACGGCATCCGTGAGCGGCCCGTGGTCGAGGGCGTGCAGCGCCGCGAGGGCCTCGCCGATCCCGGTGACCATCCGCTCCTGGTCCGCGCGCGGCACGCGCTCCCAGGCATGCGCGAGGTTCTCGCCGGGCAGCCGCGACATCAGGACGTACCGCCAGCCGTTCTCGTACCCGCCGGCGTCACGCACGCACGGGGTCGCCACCGGCAGTCGGCCCTCGACATGGGCGAGGACCCGGGCTTCGGTGATCCCGTCCTGGGCGGCGGACCCGGGGAACAGCTTGAGCACGAGCTCGTCGCCCACCGCGTAGACCGGCTGGGACCCTTCCGGGAAACGGGTGAGCGGCGCACCGCCGAGGCCGAGACGGGCGCACAGGTCTCGCGCTCCGGGGAGCATCATCGACTCGTCGGGGACGATCCGGCGCCAGTCTTCATCGGTCTCGACGGGAGGCAGCATGATCGACATCCTAGGACGGCCCTCTGGGGCCGACCACCGGGATTCCCCTGCCGCGGACCGGAGCCGGGGCCTGATCCGACGGACCGGCCCTACGGCCGGTAGCGCAGCGGGTGTTGGTCCGGGACCTCCACCACCGCGATGGGGATGCCGTCCGGGTCCGCGAGCCACATCTCGATCAGGCCCCAGGGCTCGGTGACCGGTTCACGCACCACGTGGACGTCCTTGCCGCGCAACTCCTCGCGTGCGGCCCGCACATCGGCGACCTGGAGCCAGAGGCGGGGCCCGGGCGGGGTGGGCGGCGCGGTGGCCCGGCCGGAGAGTTCGAGGAAGCCGCCGCCGAGGAAGTAGACGGTGCCGCGGTCCGGCCCCGTCCCGAACTCGCGGTACACGGCGAGGCCGAGCGTGTCACCGTAGAAGCGGCGCGATCGCTCCGGATCGGTCGGACAAAGCAGAATCCTGCTACTGAGGACGTGCATTTCAGTAGCGTACGGGCATGAGACTCACGATTCTCGGAGGCGGCGGATTCCGGGTGCCGCTCGTGTACGGCGCTCTGCTCGGCGATCACGCCGAGGGACGGATCACCCATGTCACCCTGTTCGACCTGGACGAGAGACGCCTGTCGGCCATCTCCCGAGTGCTGGCCGAGCAGGCGAGGGGGGTGCCGGACGCGCCGGTGGTGCGCGTGACCACGGATCTCGACGAGGCCGTGTACGAAGCGGACTTCATCTTCTCGGCGATCCGGGTGGGCGGTCTCCACGGGCGCGCGGCCGACGAGCGGATCGCGCTCGACGAGGGGGTGCTGGGCCAGGAGACGGTGGGCGCCGGCGGACTCGCGTACGGGCTGCGGACGCTGCCCGTGGTGACGCGGATCGCCCAGCAGATCGCCGATCTCGCCCCGGACGCCTGGGTCATCAACTTCACCAACCCGGCGGGCCTGGTCACCGAGGCCATGTCGCGGATCCTCGGCGACCGGGTGATCGGCATCTGCGACTCCCCGGTGGGGCTCGGCCGCCGGGTGGCACGGGCGCTCAACGTCGATCCGCGCAAGGTGTGGCTCGACTACGTGGGCCTCAACCACCTCGGCTGGCTGCGCGGGGTGAAGGTCGGCGGGAAGGACATCCTCCCCCGGCTCTTCGAGTACGACACGCTGCTCGGCTCCTTCGAGGAGGGCCGGCTGTTCGGCCTCGAATGGCTGCGTTCGCTGGGCGCGATCCCCAACGAGTACCTGCACTACTACTACTTCAACCGCGAGACGGTCCGCGCCTACAGCGAGGCGAAGCGCACCCGGGGCGCCTACCTCCTGGAACAACAGGAGGGTTTCTACCGGGAGATGGAGAGGTCGGACACCCCCGCCCTGGCGACCTGGCAGCGGACCCTCGCCGACCGCGAGGCGACCTACATGGCGCACAACCGGGAGGCGGCCGGCCTCGGCGACCGGTACGAGGAGGATCTGGAGTCGGGCGGCTACGAGCAGGTCGCGCTCTCGTTGATGCGGGCGATCGCGCGCAACGAGCGGACCACGCTGATCCTCAACGTCCGTAACCGGCAGACCCTTTCGGTGCTCGACGCGGACGCGGTCATCGAGGTGCCGTGCCTCGTCGACGCGTCCGGCGCCCATCCGGTGTCCGTGGATCCGCTGCCGGGTCACGCGGTGGGTCTGGTGACCTCGGTGAAGGCGGTGGAGCGGGAGGCGATGGCCGCGGCGGAGTCGTGCTCGCGGGCGGCCGCGGTGAAGGCGTTCGCGCTCCATCCGCTGGTCGACTCGGTGGGGGTGGCCCGGCGGCTGCTGGACAACTACATGGACGAGTTCGCGGGACTCTCCTACCTGCGCTGACAGTTCCCGGGCATACGAGCGAGCGGCCCGCCACCCCGCGGAGAGGGGTGGCGGGCCGCTCGGTCGTGTACGGGAGGAAAGGGATCCGGACAGCCCCTAGGGCGTGTTTCGAAAGTAGCTCCGTCCGCCCGGAGGGCGGGGCCTGCGGCGTCTGGTGCGTACGATCGCAAGGCGGAGGATCATCCTCGTACTGGACGTACTTGGATGACTCCGACAACGCAGCGAGCGGGCGTGCCAGGCGTCGCGGGCCAGGAGGGACTTTCGAAACAGGCCCTAGTCCCCTTCGCCGTACGGGAGTTCCTAGCCGACGCGGCCGACGCCCACCCAGCCCGGGATCGGGCTGTCACCCTGGACCGGGATGGGCTCGCCCAGCTCCGGGTGCCACTCGGCGACGAGCGAGACGCCCGGCTCGACCAGTTCGAGGTCGTGGAAGAAGGTCTCCACCTCGCTCTGCGAGCGGGGCCGCAGGGTCAGACCGCGCTCCTTGTACATGGCGACGGCCTTCGCCGAGCCCTCCGGGTCGAAGTCCCCGGTGACATGGGACAGGACGAGGTAGCTGCCGGGCGCGAGCTTGCCGACCAGCTTGTCCACGAGGTCGGCGGCGCCGTCCTCGTCGCCGATGAAGTGGAGAAGAGCGAGCAGCGACAGCGCGATCGGCTTGTCGAAGTCAAGGATCTTTCCGGCCTCTTCCAGGATCAGCTCGGGATCCCGGGCGTCGACCTGGATGTAGTCGGTGGCACCCTCGGGGGTCGACCGCAGCAGGGCGGCCGCGTGGGCGAGCACGATGGGGTCGTTGTCGCAGTAGACGACCCGCGACTCCGGCGCGGCCTGCTGGGCTATCTGGTGCAGGTTGGGCTCGGTCGGGATGCCGGTGCCGATGTCCAGGTACTGGCGCACGCCCTGGGCGCTGAGCCACCGGGTGGCGCGGTGCATGAAGGCGCGGTTGGTGCGGGCCATGTCCCGGCCTCGCGCGTCGAGCTTGAGGAGCTGGCGGGCCATCTCCTCGTCGACGGGATAGTTGTCCTTGCCTCCCAGGAACCAGTCGTACATCCGGGCGGGGTGCGGCTTGCTGGTGTCGATCCGGATGGATGCGGGGTCCGGGCTCATCGGTTCTCCTCGGCGGGACGAATGGTGACGCGTGGTGCAAGAGTTACGCGACGGGAGGGGTCACGCGAAAGGGCTCAAGTGAGCAGGAAGTCAGCCTGGCCGGATTTCGCCCCTTGAATGAACGCGGCGATCTCGCGGTGCGTATAGATGAGCGCGGGACCCTCGGGGTCCGCGGACTGGCGCATGGCGATCCTGCCGTCGGCCAGCTTCATGGCCTCGACGCAGTTGCCGCCGTTTCCGCCGCTCCACGGCTTGTGCCAGCCCTCGGCACCGAGGTCGGCGGCGGGCATGCCGTTGTACACGCGGTCCATTCACAGCTCCTTGCGGAGATCCCGGAGGATCTCCTTCGTGCGTTGTGCAGTCGCGGCCGAAGCCGCCATGCGGTCCATGACCTCGAGGTGGGAGGCCACCTCGGGGCGTCCGTCGAGATAGACGGCGCCGGTCAGGTACTCGCTGTAGACCATGTCCGGGAGTTCGGGCATGGCGAAACGGAAGAGGACGAAGGGGCCGTAGGTACCGGGGTGGTGCCCGGACGAGAACTCCGCGATCTGCAGAGTGACGTTCGGCAGTTCCGTCGCTTCCAGGAGGTGGTCGAGCTGGGCGCGCATCACCTCGGGTCCGTCGCCGACCGGCCGGCGGAAGACCGTCTCGTCCATGATCACCCAGAATTTGGGTGCGTCCTCCCTGGTCAGGAGGGACTGGCGCTCCATCCGGAGGGCCACATGGCGCTCGGTCTCCTCGGCGTTCTCCGCGCTGTCGGCGTTCCTGCCGCCGAGGGCGCCGCTGCGCAGGATGGCCCGGGCGTAGTCCGGGGTCTGCAGCAGGCCGGGAACGAACTGGGGCTCGTAGGCGCGGATGAGGCTGGCCGCGCCTTCCAGGCTGACGTACATCGAGAACCAGCCGGGCAGCACGTCGTGGAACCGCTGCCACCAGCCGGGGAGGTTGGCCTCCTCCGCGAGGGCGATGAAGCCCTCCGCCTCGGAGTCGACGACGCCATAGGACTTCAGGAGCATCTGGACGTACGGGATCTTCAGCGCGACCTCGGCGGTCTCCATGCGCCGGATCGTCGCCGGGGCGACGCGCAGGATCTTGGCGGCTTCCTCGCGCTTGAGGCCCGCGCGCTCGCGCAGGTCCTGCAGGCGTCTGCCGAGGACGACCTGTCCCACCGTGGGGGCGGACCGCGGCTCGCTCACTCTGAAGACCTCCCCGACGCGCTGTTTTGGTCGAGTGTGCCATGGACGCTCTCAGAGGAGAACACCACACTCTGCAATTTTCAGAGTGCCACTTGCCAAGTGTCCGAGTCAGGAGCACAGTATTCCGGTGAACCAGTACACACGCCGACGTGCACATCGTCATGAAGGCGTGCGTACCGCTCTCCTGCCCACAGTTGTGAGGATCCGGTCGTGGCATCTGGTAACGCGCACTCCTCAAGTCTCATGAGCCCCCGCGTCATGCCTCAGCGCCCTCGGCCCGACGCCTTGTCCACCGCTTCGCCCGCCGCCGCTCCGGCCCCCGCCGTGACCGCGACCGCCGCCGCTCCGGCCCCCGCCGTGACCGCGACCGCCGCCGCTCCGGCCGCCGCCGTGACTGCGACCGCGACGACCCCCGTCGCCGCGACTCCGAGCACCGTCACCGCGGCCCCCGCCCCCGCCGCGCGCATCGACGAACGCCGCTTCGCCTTCGAGCTGCCCGCCCGCACCGAATCGGTCGCCCGGGCCCGCCGGCTCGCCGAGGATCGGCTGATCCTCTGGGGCTGCGGCGCCGACGTCCGTGACACCGTCACCCTCGTCGTCTCCGAGCTGGTCACCAACGCCGTCGTCCACACCGCGAGCGCCCGCGTCGTGTGCGAGCTGCGCGAAGGGGACGAACGGCTGCGGATATCCGTACGCGACGAGGGCGGCCCCGCGGGGCCCCGGATACGCGACTGCGGAGCGGAGGAACGCGGCCGTGGCCTGATCCTCGTCGACGCCCTGTGCTCGGCCTGGGGTGCGGACCGCACCGGCCACGGCACGGCGCAGGTCGTCTGGGCGGAGCTGGCGCACGGTATGGCGGAGCCGTGCTGAGGTCCGCCGCGACCCTGCTGATCCCGCGCTCCCGCAAGAGCCCCGAACGCGCCACCCTCCCCGCGCCGGTCGGCGTCACCCCGCTGACCCTCCCGGCGGGCCTGCCCGCCACCCTCGGCTGCGACGCGGTGGGCGTCCCCGCCCGGTACGGCTTCCGCATCCTGTCCCGGCTGCCCGCCAAGGGCTGTGTCTACGCGGACAGCGACTGGTGGTGGTGGCTGGTCCCGGCCGGATCGGACCTCGATCTGCTCTGGCCGATGCCCGCCTGCTACGCGGACGGCGCCACGGTCCCGGATCGCGGACCGCGACTGATCCACCACCCCGACGGCGGCTCCCTCTACACCCCGCCGATCCCCCTCTACCTGCTGATCTGCCAGCTGACCGGCATCGCACCGTCGTGGAGCAGGCCGTCACACGTCCGCAGCACCCTGTGACCGGCCGCCGCCCCCGGAACAGCGGTCCGGGCGGTCCGGGCGGTACGGCCCCCAAGGCCGCCGCCGGGTCGTAGGGTCGGGGCATGTTCTCCCCCGAGGGCCCCTCGTTCCCCGCGCTGGTACGGCAGGCGCTGTCCTCCGTCGAGCGCGGCTACGACCTGCTCGCGACCACGTTCGACGCCACCCCGTTCCGGACTCCGGACCCGGTGCTCGACGCGGTCGCGGAGACCCTGGAGCCGCTCGGCCCGTTCGACTCCGGTCTCGACGTCTGCTGCGGGACCGGCGCCGGGCTGGCGATGCTGCGTACGGTGTGCGCGGGCCGGACCGTCGGGGTCGACTTCAGCGCGGGCATGCTCGCCGAGGCCCGGCGCGCCCACTCGGACGCGTCCCTCGTCCGCGCCGATGCCCTGGCTCTCCCCTTCGCCCCGGTCTTCGACCTGGCGGTCAGCTTCGGCGCCTTCGGCCACTTCGTGCCCGCCGCGCAGCGCACCCTGTTCGCCGGGGTCCACGCCTCCCTGCGCCCGGGCGGCACCTTCGCCTTCCCGTTGCCGGCCCCGCCGCGCGTGGGCTCGGCCCCGTACTGGACGCTCTGGGGCTTCGACGCGGCGATGCGCGCGCGCAACCTCGTGTGGCGCCCGCCCTTCGTGATGTACTACCGCACCTTCCGTCTGGCCGACGTACGCCGCCGTCTCACGGACACGGGATTCACCGTGGAGCTGCTGCCCATCCGGTCGCTGGGCACCCGGGCGGACGGCAGCCCGCGCTGCCGGCTGGTGGTGGCCCGCAAGAACGGGCGGGCCGAGACTCCGTAGGCGCCACGGGATCGGGACGCCGCTCCGAAGTGCCTGGAGACCGGGCGGCCCGGCCGCGATCGCCCGGCCCGCTCCCCCAGGGTCAGGACAGTTCGTCCGCGACCACGGACGCCGCCTTCGCGATCAGCCGGTCGTCGTAGCCGGTGTCCGTCCGCCGGTGCGACAGGATCGCCATGACGACGGGCGCGCCGCCGGGGGGCCACACCACGGCGATGTCGTTGCGGGTGCCGTAGGTGACCCCGGCTCCGCTGCGGTCGCCGACCACCCAGCCCTTGGGCATCCCGGCCCTGATGAGTCCGGTGCCGGTGGTGCTGGCCTGCAGCCACGCGGCGAGCTGGGTGCGCTCGCCCTCGCCGAGCAGGTCTCCCAGGGCGAACCCGCGCAGGTCCTCCGCCAGCCTCCGCGGCGTGCTCGTGTCCCGAGTGGCGCCCGGGGACCACTGGTTGAGGTCCGGCTCCAGGCGCTCCACCCGGGTGGTGTCGTCGCCGGCCTTCTTGAGAGCGGCGTTCAGGGCCTTCGGGCCCCCGAGTTCACCGACCAGCAGATTGGCCGCGGTGTTGTCGCCGAGCCGTATGGCGGCGTCGCACAGCTCACGCAGACTCAGCCCCGTACCGGCGTGCTCCTGGGTCACCGGAGAGTGGGGGACCAGATCGCCGACGGAGTAGCCGACCTTCCGGTCCAGTCCGCCCAGCGAGTACTCGCGCAGCACGGCGCCGACGACCAGCGCTTTGAAGGTGGAGGCGTAGGCGAATCGCTCGTCGGCGTTGTGGGTGATCTCCCGCCCGCTGCCGGTGTCGACGGCGTAGACACCCAGCCGCGCGTCGAACTCGCGCTCCAGGGTGGCGAATCGACGCTCGGTGGCCTTCGCGTCCGGGGCGGGCTTCGTCGCCCCGGACGAGGGGGACGACGCCGAGGGGGCCGAAACCGAGGGGGACAACAGGGCCGGCGGCGCCTCGGCCGATGGTCTCGCCTCGCCGCAGGCTGTCAGCGGAAGGAGGGTGAGCACGGCGAGCGCACCGAGAACGGTGTGTCGCGCGCGGGCGAACTGCATGGTCCAAGCCTCCGGATCACTCCCGCGCGCGGGGCGGGGGACGCACAGCTGAGGGAACGACCAGGCTCCGTCGCGGAGCGTGATCGCGCTCCGACTCATCCTCGCGGCCGGGCACCTTCATGGTCAAACCTGCTGATACGCGGCCCCGTTGGCAAGGGGCGAAGGCACGGATCCGGCGAGCGCGCACCTATTCTCCTCGGCGCGGCAGCTCCTTCGTTCGCACCGGCGGACCGGCCGGCGGGGCCCCGGCGGACCCTCCGTACACGCGGAACGCCCGGCCGGGGAACCCCGGCCGGGCGTCCGTACGCACCGCTCGCGGCCCGATCGATCGGACCGGTCACGGTGGGCGAGGAACCGCCGGGCACCACGCTGTGCCCGGCAAGCTCCTTCACCAGCTCACAGTTTGACGATTGCTCAGGTCTGGCCGTTCTTCGCGATCAGCGCGTGGAAGCCCTCTTGCAGGTACTCCCCGTACGTGACGGCCGGGTTGAGCTTCCGGTCGCCGGTGTCCTCCGGGTGGAACGGCTTCATCACGCTGTTCTGCCCGGCGTGGAGGAAGAACGGCAGGGACAGGCGTTCCGCGTTGACGTACTTGACCCGGTGGTTGGGGGCCGGGAAGTAGTCGTTCGTGAGGTACCCGAGGTAGGTGCCGCAGTTGATCAGGAAGTTCTCCCCGGACGTCGGCAGGCTCTGCCACCCGTCCACCGTCTCGACCTGGAGGTTCTGCACCTCGGTCTGGAACAGGACGGTGATCATCGACACGTCGAGGTGGTCCTCGAAGCTGAGCCTGGTGCCGTCCGGGCCCGTCTTGATCGCCGCTTCCGGGTACGGATCCAGGTACGGGTACCGGATCATCGAGACGGCGGAGAGGGTGTCCTCCTCGGTGACCTCGTTCTCGAAGAACTCCTCCGGCTTGCCGAGCGCCAGCGCGAAGCCCCGCAGCAGCACCTTCGAGAGCCGGAACACCTCGCGGTAGTACTGCTCGCCGAAGGACCGGAAGTCCGGATGGCGTTCCTCGTCCGGCCAGACGTTCACCTCGTGCATCGGCGTCCCGGCCTTGATCATCGGGTGGTCCTCGCCGAACGACGGGTTCAGGTAGCACCAGGACTCGACGGTCTTCCGGCCCGGGCGGGCCATGTAATAACCGTTGCGCACATGCGAGTTGTTCTCGTTGTACGCGTGGATCGCCAGGTCGTGCTTCTCCTGGTCGGTCATGGTCCGGTGGAACTCGTTGACCACGTCCTGCAGCCGCCGCACGTCGATGCCGTGGTGGGAGGCGTAGAAGAAGCCCGAACCGCGGCAGGCCTCGTTGATCTGCCGCGCGACGTGCGCCTTGGCGTCCGGGTCGGTCCCGAACAGGGGGGAGATGTCGATCGTCGGCACGTCGGCCGACGGCATCAGGACAGGCATGGCATCCTCCGTGGAGTGTGCGCCAGGCGTGGGCGCCTGGACATGGCGTGCGGTGTCTTGCGGGTGGCCGCGGGGTCGCGGCTCACCATGCGTCCGCCAGCGACGCCGAGATGCGCCGGCACATCTCGGTGACCAGACGCTCGTTGCGGACCCAGGAGTGATGGGTCTCGCCGGAGAGCGGGTGGACGTCGATCGACTCGGCGGGCACGAGGGTGTCCAGGGCGTTGTAGGGCGTGTGGCGGTAGAACTCGAAGAGCCGGTGCTGCTGTTCGTCCCGGACGATCTCGTTCGGCTTCTCCGCCTTGAACATGGTCAGCCGTCCGAGCCGGGCCGTCAGCCGGTCGAGGTCCTCCCGCTCGGGCGTGTAGTGGTAGTTGATGGGGTCGAGGAGGTCCTCGACTCCGGGGAGCCCGATGCGTTCGGTGGCGTGCCGCATGTTGAAGTAGGAGTCGATGACGAACAGGTTGTCGATCTTCTCCCCCTCTCGGGCCAGCCGCATCGACGCCTCCAGGGCCACGATCCCGCCGAAGCTCCAGCCGAGGAGGCTGTAGGGCCCGGTCGGCTGCAACTCCCGGATGTGGCGCAGGTAGTAGTCGGCGACGGCCTCGAAGGACTCCATGGGCGTATGCAGGTGCACGTTGTTGAACACCACGAGCCGGTATCCGGGCAGCCGTTGGGCGATGTTGCTCAGATAGCTCTCGGCCCCTCCCTCGCCGGGCGGGAGGACGAACAGGGTGCGTTCGGCGTGCTCCTCGTTGACGAGGATGTACGGCTCGAAGTCGTCGGCACTGGTGACCTCCGGCCGGCCGGACCGCGCCCGGCCCGCGCCGCTGCGGGCCACGCCCGCCGTGTGCGCGGCCAACCGCTCGAGCCAGGTGCGCAGTTCGTCGGTCAGACGGCGGGTGGTGGCCGGGTCGAGCCGGCTGTCGACGGCGGTGACGAGCCGGTCCCCGACGCAGCGCATGGTCACGTCGACGGCGAACTGGTCCGCGCCCCGGTTGTGTGGGGAGATGTGGCTCCCCGACATGGCGGAGTCGAGCCGCCAGTCCGCCGGGGTGTCCGCCGTCCCCTCTGCCCCGCCGGCGAACCGGCCGAGGTAGTTGAAGCTGACCGGGGCGAGCGGTGCGCGCTCGCCGCCGTAGCGGCCGAACAGGGCCCCGTAGCCGATGCCGTGGTGCGGCACCCCGCGGGACGCCTCCTTGGCGGCGAGCACGCTGCTCCCGAGGTCTTCCGGGTCCGTGCGCAGGCCGAGCGGGTACATCGTGGTGAACCAGCCGACCGTGTCGCGTACGTCGGGCGCCCCGGCGAACCTCTCGCGGCCGTGGCCCTCGACCGTGACGTGGTTGACGGCCCGCCCGGTCACCGACGCGAGCGCCAGTCCGGTCGCCGTCAGCAACAGCTCGTGCAGGGTGGTGTCGTACGCCCAGCACCCCTCGGTGAGCAGGATCCCGGTGTCCGCCTCGCCCAGCGCGAACTCCTCGTGGAGCGTGTCCGCGCCCTCGACGGCGGACAGGTCTCCGGCGGCCTGCGCGAGGCCGTCTCGGACCTCCTCCCACAGCCGTGTCTCGTGCTCCTCGGGGACGTAGCGCCCGAGCGCCTCGCCCCACTGCCGGTAGCTGCTCGTCTTCTCCTCGGGTTCCCCGCCGTGGTAGAGGATCTCCAGGTCCTGGGCGAGGATGTGCCAGCTGACGGAGTCGACGATCAGGTGGTGCAGGGCGAACCAGACCCGTGCGCTGCCGTCCTCGTACCCGTGCAGATAGGCGGTGCGGGCGATCGGTCCGGCGGTCAGGTCGAAGCCGCTCTGCCACTGGTCGAGCCGGTCGCGGATCTCCTCGTCGGTCAGGCCCCTGACGTCGAGTTCGTCGAGGTCGAGGTCGTCCTGTCCCCCGGCGTACGTCTGGGTGACCTTCTCCGCCGTGCCGTCCAGGCCGCTGTAGCGCAGCCGGAACACGTCGTGCTGGTCGACGAGCCGCGCCAGCGCCTCGCGCAGCCTCGGCACGTCGAGTTCGGGCGTCCGGACGGCGAAGTTGTGGTTCCAGTGGCCCTGTTCGGCGAGCGGTTTGGCGAAGAACCACTCCTGGACGGGCAGCAGCGGACAGTCGCCGCTCAGCCGTCCCTGCTCCGGCTTCACGGAGTCGTCGTCCCGCGCGTCGAGTTCGTCCTGCGTCTTGGACAGGACGTTGTCGACGAGCCGGCGGACCGTGGGGAAGTCGAAGATGTGCTTGACGCTGATCCTGCGGCCGGTCTCCCGCTGTACCTGGCTCGCCAGGTGCAGGGCGCTGATGCTGTCGCCGCCCGAGCGGAAGAAGTCGTCGTCGATCCCGACCGTCCCGCCCGGCAGTTGCGCGCTCCACAGCCGGCACAGCCGGGCCTCGACGCGACTGCGCGGCGGCGCGTGGACGGCGCGCCGGGCCGCGAAGTCCACGGCGGGCAGCGCCTTGACGTCCAGCTTGCCGTTGACGGTGGTCGGCAGCCCGTCCAGGCGCACCAGCGTGGCGGGCACCATGCCGGACATCAGCCGGGCGCGCAGCGCGGCGTACATCGCGTCCTCGTCCACCGGCGCGTCCGGGTCGGCCGTGTAGTAGCCGACGAGCCGCTTGCCGTCCGGCGAGCGCTCGTCCCCGGTGGCGACGACCACGCACTCCCGTACGTGCGGGCAGGCGGCGAGGGCCGCCTCGACCTCGCCGAGTTCGATGCGCAGGCCGTGGATCTTGACCTGGGCATCGTCGCGCCCGACGTAGCGGAGCTCGCCGTCGCGGGTGCGGTGGACGAGGTCGCCGGTGCGGTACAGGACCCCGTGGCGCCCGGTGCGGCGCTCCTCGTCGGTCTGGAACGGGTTGGGCAGGAAGCGTTCCCGGGTCAGCTCGGGCCGGTTCAGATAGCCGTCCGTGACGCACTCGCCGGACAGGTACAGCTCGCCCACCGCGCCCGGGGGCAGCAGCCGCAGGGAGTCGCCGAGCACGTGCAGCCGGGTGTTGTCCAGCGGCCGTCCGAGGACGTTCTCGTAGGGGTCCCCGGGTTCGAAGCGCCGGACGGTGTTGTAGACGGCGGTCTCCGTGGTGCCGTACGCGTTGAAGATCGGGCCGGAGAACTCCGCGCGGATCTTGTCGAAGTGGCGCTCGTGGAACGCCTCTCCGGCGACCAGCACGGCCCGCAGGCCCGTCAGGCGTGAGAGGTCCAGCTGGGTGATCTGGGTGGGGGTGCCGCTGATGTACGTCAGGCCGGCACGGTTGGCGTAGTCGTGGAAGCCCTCGTCGGCGGCGGGCGCCGACGGGGGGACGACCAGGGTGTGGCCGCCGAGGAGGGACAGCGCCAGCTGTTCGACGGAGAAGTCGAAGACGTAGTTGGCGAGGAACAGCACGCCCTCTCGCGTGGTGTCGGGCCCGCCGAAGTAGCGTCCGGCGAGCTGCCCTCGGAAGCTGTCCACGGCGCCGTGCGGCACCAGGACCGCCTTGGGCCGGCCGGTCGTGCCGGAGGTGTAGATGGCGTAGGCCGGATCGGTGACCGAGGCGGCCGAGGCGGGGTTCTCGGTGGAGCGGTAGCCCATGGGCAGCCGGTCGGCCTCGACCAGCGGCAGCCGGGCCGAGGCGGACAGTCCGCCCAGCCGGGCCGCGTGGCCGTGCTCCGTCACCAGGAGCCGCGCCCCCGTGTCCTGGAGCATGAAGGCGATCCGGTCGTCCGGGTGGTCCGGGTCGATCGGCAGGTACGCCGCGCCGGCCTTCCACACCGCCAGGATCGCGGTGATCGTCAGGTCGCTCTTGTCGAGCACCAGGCCGACGAGATCGCCGGGCCGCAGCGACACCTCCGCGCGCAGATAGTGGGCGAGCTGGTTGGCGCGCTCGTTGAGCTGCCGGTACGTCAGGGTCAGGTCGCCGAACACCACCGCGGTCCGGTCCGGGTGGGCGGCGGCCATCTCCTCGAACACGGCGTGCAGGGTCCGGGCGGGGGCGGCCGGAACGGTCTGCGGGCCGGCGGCCAGCAGCCGCTTGCGGCCGTCCTCGTCCACGCCGGTGACCTCGGCCAGGCCGGCCTGCTCCCCGGTCGGGGAGAGCCGGGCGAACTCGCGCAGGACATGGCCGAAGGTCGTGACGAAGCCCTCGGCGCTCGCGTCCTCGAACAGGGCGGCGGCGTAGGTCAGGTTGCCCGCCAGGCCGCCGTCCCGGCTCTCGGTGAGGGTGGCCGACAGATCGAACTTGGTGGCCGTCCAGCCCCCGGCGTCCGGCTTGTAGCCGGTCATCTCCGGCGCTCCGCCGGGCAGTTGGACGTCTCCGGTCCGGTCGGTGACGTTCTGCAGGGTGAAGTTCACCTGGAGGATGGGGTGCCGGCTCGGGTCCTTGTCGACGTCGAGTTCCTTGACGAGCTGTTCGAACGGCAGCTCGCCGTGGACCTGGGCGGCGACGACGTCCTGGCCGACCGCGCGGACGTAGTCCGCCAGCGACGCGTGGCCGTCCGTCCGTACCCGCAGGGCGATCAGGTTCGCGAAGAAGCCGACCGTGCGGTCGAACTCCGGGCGTCCTCGGTGGGCGGTGGGCGTGCCCACCACGAAGTCGCGCTGGCCGGTGTACATCGTCAGCGTCAGGCACCAGGCGCTCAGCAGCACGCTGTACAGGCTGACCCGCGCCGACCGGGCGAGGGCCCGCAGGGCCTCCACGGTCTCGTCGTCGAGGGCGAACTCGATCTCCCGGCCCCGGTAGTCGAAGCGGGCCGGGCGGGGACGGTCCAGCGGCAGCCTGATCGTCTCGTACCCCTCCAGCGTCCGGCTCCAGAACTCGGTGAGTTCCGGCCGCGAGCCGGCCAGGTACTGCCGCTGCCACACGGCGAAGTCCGCGTAACTGCCTCGGATCAGGCCGAGGTCGGCCTCGGGCACGCCCCGCAGGAGGGCCGCCAGCTCCTGCCGGAACACGTTCCACGACCAGCCGTCGAAGCCGGTGTGGTGCAGGACGAGGCTCAGGTAGAGGTGTCCGGGGTCGGTGGCGAGTTCGAACAGGTCGGCGCGCAGCGGGAGTTCCTCGTCCAGACGGAAGACGTACCCCTCGCACTGGACGAGCCGCTTGTCCAGCTCGGTGATGTCGCCGACCGGATACACGCCCGGACGGAAGAGATCCCGCGCGGCGTCCTCGGACAGGACGACCTGGGTGCGCAGGCCGTCCCGGTCCGTGCGGAGCAGGGTGCGCAGGGCGGCGTGGCGGCGCAGCAGAGTGCGCAGGGCCTCGACCACCGTCTCCCCGAAGTCCCCGTCCTGGACCGGGATCCGCAGCACGAACGGGATGTTGTAGGCGGCGGTGCCGCCCTCGAACTCCTCGATGAACAGCAGACGTTCCTGCGCCAGGGAGACAGGCGTGCGTCCGTCGCCCGCCGCCGCGCGGCCGGCCGCGGACTCGGTGCCCGGCTCGGCGCCGCCCGCCTGCTCGGCGGTGTCCCGGATGTGCCGGGCCTGGGTGCCGAGGGTGGTGTGCTGGAGCACGGTCGCGACGCCGAGACCTCGGCCGAAGCCGGTGGTGATGGCCTGGGCGAGCGCCATGGCGCGGATGCTGTCGCCGCCGAGGGCGAAGAAGTCGTCGTGCACGGAGATACGGTCCGGGGCGATCCCGAGCACCGCCGACCAGATGCCGCACAGTTTGATCTCGACATCGCTGGAGGGGGCCACGTACTCGGCGCCGGCGCCCGCGGCGAAGTCCGTCTCCGGCAGGCGGCGGATGTCCAGTTTGCCGCTGGGCGTGACCGGGATGTCCGTGATCCGCAGGACGCGGGCGGGGACGATGGCCTCGGGCAGCTTGCGCCGCATCCACTCCTTGACGTCCTGCTCGTCCAGGTCCCGGTCGGCGATGCAGAAGCCGACGAGGTACTTCTGGGCCGCCGCGGAGCCGCCGCCCTGGTGCTCCCGGGCGATGACCAGCGAGCGGGTCACGCCGGGGTAGGACGACAGGACGGCCTCGATCTCGCCGAGTTCGACGCGCTGTCCGCGGATCTTGACCTGGAGATCGGTGCGGCCGAGGCACTCCAGTTCCCCGTTCGCCTGCCACCGCACCAGGTCGCCCGTCTTGTACAGGCGCGCGTTGTACCCGGCCGTCTTCTCCTCGGGCGTCTGGAACGGGTTGTCCACGAAGCGGTCCGCCGTGAGGTCGTCACGGTTGAGGTAGCCGCGGGCGACCCCGTCGCCGCCGATGTACAGCTCGCCCATGCCGCCGATCGGGACCCGCCGCATCCTCTTGTCGAGGACGTAGGCCGTGGTGTTGTCCACCGGGTGGCCGATGCTCTTGGTGGCCCGGCGCTCGCCGACCGCGTACGGCCGCTTGTGGCTGGTGATCGAGATTTCCGTGGGGCCGTACCCGTTGATGATGGTGCCGCCGAAGGTGCCTCGGATCTTCTCGAACACCGGCTCGGTGAAGTCCTCGCCGATCGCGTCGACCCGGGTCAGGGACGCCGCCGTCGAGTAGTCGTACAGCGACAGCACCGACGGGGTGCCGGAGAGGTACGTGACCTGCTCGTCGTTCATGTACCGGTAGAGGCGCTCGGGGTCGGTGCGCATGCTGTCGTCGAGCACCACGAGCTTCTGCCCGTTGAGCAGCGCGTCGGTCATCTGCTCCACGAAGTGGTCGAACACGTAGTTGGAGAACGACAGCAGGGCCTCGTCGCCCCGGCTCTTGTCCAGGGCGAACAGCTTCGCCAGGGAGTGCTGCAGATTGACCACGCCCCGGTGCTCGACCAGGACGGCCTTGGGCCGGCCGGTGGTGCCGGAGGTGTAGATGGCGTAGGCCAGGTCGGTGCTGGTGACCGGGGTGACGGGCCGGTGCGTGGGCAGGCCGTCCAGCGGCAGCCGTTCGATGTCCAGGACCGGACGGGCGTCCTCGGCCGGCAGGGCGCGCAGCCGTTCGCCGTGGGCCTCGTTGGTCACCACGGTCCGGGACCGGGTGTCCTGGAGCATGAAGGCGATGCGGTCGTCGGGGTAGGCGGGGTCGATCGGCACATAGGCCGCACCGGCCTTCCACACCGCGAGGATCGCCGTGATCATCAGCTCGTTCTTGTCGAGCACCAGGCCGACCATGTCGCCCGGCCGCAGCTCGGCCGTGCTCCGCAGGTGGTGGGCGAGGCGGTTGGCCCGCTCGTCCAGCTCCCGGTAGGTCAGCCGGCGGTCGCGGTAGACCAGGGCGATCTCGTCGGGCCAGGCCGCCGCCTGCTCCTCGAACACGGCGTCCAGCGTCCGGTCGTCCGGGAACGGGGCCCGGGTACGGTTCCACGCGTCGAAGCGCTCGACCACGGCGGGCGAGACGTACTCCAGCTCGTCGACCGGCCGGCCGATGTCGTCCGCGACCTGGGTGAACAGGGTGCGCGCGACGTCCAGGAGGTGATCGATGGTGGCGTCCTCGAACAACTCGCCCGCGTACCAGAGAGTGACCGTGAACTCGTCGCCCTCCTCGCGTGCGACGACGGCGACCGGGTAGTCCACCTTGTCGGCGTCGTACGCCTTCTCGAACCGCAGGAACTCGTCGTACTCCCCTGCCTCGTCGAGGAGTTCGGGGTAGTTCTCCAGGACCAGCAGCGTGTCGAAGAGCCGGCGCTTCATCCCGCCGGTCTCCAGCCGGCCCAGCTCCACCACGCTCTTGCTGTTCATGGTGTTCACGGTGGCCTGGATGTCGCCGAGCACCGCGCCCACGCTCCGGCCGGCCTGCTCGTCGTGATCCACCACCAGCGGCAGGGTGTTGATGAACAGCCCCACCGAGTTCTCGACGCCGTCGACCGGGACGTTGCGTCCGGAGACGATGGTGCCGACCACCGTGGTGTTCCCGCCGCCGACGGCGTACAGCACCTTGTGCCACACGAACTGCAGTACGGAGTGCAGGGTGACGGAGCGGTCGGCGCACACCGCCTTGAGCCGCGCCGTCAGGTCCGCGCCGAGACCGAGCCGTCTCGTCCGGTGCTCCTGGACATGGCTGTAGTCGCCGAGGTCGACCTGGTGACGGATCTCCTCCTTGAGCAGTCCGCCGAAGTCGCCACGCTCGTCGATGCGTTCGACCTGGCGCAGCCAGTGCTCGACGTCGTCGTCGCGGTGCGCCTCCCAGTACCGCTGGGCCGCCACATACGCGTGGTCCGTCTCCGGTGCGACCTCCTCCCCCTTGAGCAGACGCAGGTATACCCGGTGCACGTCGTCGTGGAGGACCGGCAGGCTCCAGCCGTCCATGACGAGGTGGTGACAGCTGAAGATCAGGGAGAACAGCTCGTCGCTCTGCCGGATCAGGTGGACACGGAACATCCGGCCCTCGGCCGGGTCGTACGGCTCCGTCCGGTCCCGCTCCTGGATCTGCCTGATCCGCGCGTCCTGTTCGGCCGGGTCCGCCACGTCGCCGAGGTCGACGAACCGCCAGTCGACCGGCCGGTCCTCGCCGTCGACGATCTGCAGCGGCTCCTCGGCCCACTCGAAGCGCACCCGCAGGGCGGGGTACTTCCGCTGCGCGAACTCCCATGCCTCACGCATCAGTTCCGGCCGCAGCGCACAGCGGTAGCGGTGCACCGACTGCATGACGTAGGCGTCGTCGCCGCCCCTGCTCCGCAGGGCGTGGTAGAGCAGCCCCTGCTGAAGGCCGTTGGCGCGCAGCCGGCGGAACGTCCCGCCGTCCGGGTCCTGTTCGGGGTCCTGCCCGGCCTCCGGCCGGGGGTGCCGGTCCAGATGGCGGGCCAGCTCGCCCAGCGTCCGGTGCTCGAACACGTCCTCCACCGTGACGAAGGCGCCCAGCCGCTGCCGTACCCGGGCGATGAGCAGGATGCAGGAGATGCTCTGGCCGCCGAGCCGGAAGAAGTCGTCGCCCTCGCCGATCCCGGCCGCCGGAATGCCGAGGACCTCGCTCCAGATGTCCCGCAGCGCCTCGATCGCGCCGCCGGCCGGGCCCTCCGGGCGGTCGCCGCGCGAGTCGGGTCCCCCGGCCCGTGCCGGACCGGCGGGGCGGACGAGGTCCACATCGGGCAGCGCCCGCCAATCCACCTTGCCGTTGACGTTGACCGGGATGGTGTCCATACGGATCATCCGGGCCGGGACCATGATCCGGACGAGCCGCTGCCCGAGGAACTCCAGCAGCTCCTCCTCGGTGACCTCGGCCGAGGGCTCGGTGGTGTAGTAGCCGACCAGGTGGCGGTCGTCGGAACCGCCGGCCCCTTCCCGGGCCACCACGGAGCACTTGCGCACCCCGGGGAACTCGGTGGCCTGCGCCTCGATCTCACCGGGCTCGACGCGGACACCGTTCAGCTTGAGCTGGAAATCGCTGCGGCCCATGAACTCGACCTCGCCGGACGGCAGGACCCGGGCCAGGTCACCCGTCCGGTACAGGCGCGCGTTGTCCCCGGACGCCTTCTCCCGCTCCGACTGGAACGGATTCGACGTGAACCGCTCGGCGGTCAGGCTCTCGCGGTTGAGGTAGCCGGGCGCGATCCCGGAGCCGCCGATGTAGAGCTCGCCGATGGCACCGATGGGCAGCTGCTTGAGGTTCTGGCTCAGCACGTACCACTTCACGTTCCGCAGCGGACGGCCGATGCTGCGGTCCTTGCGCTCCGTGACGCCCGGCGCGAATTCCTTGACGGCGGTGACGAACGCCGCCTCGGTGAAGGCGTATTCATTGACGACACGGCCGGAGAATCTCTCGCGCAGCCGGCGCAGACCCGCCGCGGTCAGCTCCTCGCCGACCAGCAGCAGCTTCTTCAGGCTCGTACATCGCCCGAGGTCGAAGTGCTGGAGCACCGACCCGGTGGCGTTGAGATACGTCACCCCGTGCCGCTCCAGATACGCGGGGAAGCGGTCCGGGTCCAGCCTGATCTCGTCGGGGACGATCACCAGCGTCTGGGAGTTGAGGAGGGCGATCAGGGTCTGCCGCAGATGCGGCTCGAACACGTAGGAGGCGTAGAGCGCGACCCGCTCCTCGCCGGGCCGCCGCATCTCGTAGCGCTCGGACAGGTCGGTGATGCTGTTCACGACGCTGTCGTGGAACTTGGGGACGCCCTTCGGCACGCCCGTGGTGCCGGAGGTGTAGGTCACGTACGCGAGGTCGCCGCTGCCCGCGGACAGCACGGGCTTCGTCGCCGGGGCGCCCGCGGCCTCCAGCTCGGCGAGCACCGTCTCGATCTCGATGATCCGCACCTCGGCGTGCCCGGCCCCGAGCGTCTCCCTGAGCCGGGCCGCGTGGCGCCGGTTGGTGACGATCCCGGCGAGCCCGGTGTCACCGACGACGAAGCGGATCCGCTCGGCCGGGTAGGCGGGGTCGATCGGTACGTAGGCCGCGCCGGCCTTCCACAGCCCGAGGGCGGCCACGACCCCCAGGTCGCTCTTGTCCAGGTACATCCCGACCAGCTGCTGCGGGCGCACCCCCAGCTCCGGCCCCAGCAGCCAGTGCGCGAACCGGTTGGCCCGCTCGTCCACCTCGCGGTAGGTCAGCCGGGTGTCGCCGAAGACGACGGCCTCCCGGTCCGGGGACCTGCGCACGGCCTCCTCGAAGAGGTCGTCGAGCCGCTTGTCCCGCGGGAAGTCGCCGTCGGTGGCGTTCCACACGTCCAGCTGCCGCCGCTGGTCCTCCGAGACCAGCTCCATGTCGGCGACGAGCCGCCCGGGCCGGTGGAGGAACTGGCCGAGGACCTCGCGCACCACGTCGAGGACACCGGCGATGGTCCGGTCCTCGAAGAGCTCTCCCGCGTAGGCCAGCGTCCACCGCAGGTATCCGTCCGCCTCGATGTCGCGGACGACGACCACGAGCGGGGAGGAGGGCAGCTCGGCCAGGTCCACGTCCCGGTCGGCGAGGACGAGCAGGGCGTCGAACAGGCCTCGGCCCAGCACCTCGTCCGCGTCGACGTACGCGTCCTTCCGGCCCACCTCGGCGCCCAGTTCCCGTACGGCCTCGCGGCATGTGCGGCCGGCCTGCTCGACATGGTCGACGATGACCGGGAGCACCGGCGCCCGCCGCACGTCGGCGGCATCGGCGGCTCCCGTGGCTCCCGTGGCTCCCGTGGCTCCCGTGGCTCCCGTGGCTCCCGTGGCTCCCGTGGCTCCCGTGGCTCCCGTGGCTCCCGTGGCTCCCGTGGCTC